>JAJDZE010000139.1 GCA_022824805.1 Acidimicrobiia bacterium
AGCGCTCTGGCCGGACGCACCCGACGCCACGGCTCGCAGCCCGAACGCGCCACCCGCTCCAGCGCAGCCCGCTCCTCGACCGACACAACAAATCCCGAAGTCACACACCCAACACTACGCGCCCCAACCAAATCAACGACGGACCACTAGCGACGGACGGTGAACTCGTCCTGCACGGCCCTAAACCTGGCGCTACGAGTCGGGCTCAGCTGTGGATGTACGACCTCTCTGGCGCCGAGACGCCACTTGGAGATCCTGAGAATGCTGGCGCACTTGCGGTTCTCGCGTTCGAACGCTCGAGGCATCGGATCCGATGTTGGTACCTCGTCTGCCAGACGTTGGCCGAGGAGGAGTTGATTGAGCAGCGCCTCGGACCCGTGGAACCCGATCTTGCAGTCGTGTGGGGTGCACGTGAGTTGCTGGTGCCTGCGGTACTGCCCTTGCCCGCCGAGATTCCTCAGACGATCCTCGAGTCGCAGTGGTGACGCGAATGCGGCCCTGAGCCCTCGCCGATCAAGCGCTAGACGTCATCGGCGTAAACATGTTGTTGGTGCCATTGGAGGTACAGCGCGGCTGGTGCCGCCTGTCCCGGTATGCGCAGCGTGCTCCGCAGGACCGGTCCGAAGCTGTGTTCAACGCCGGGGTCGATCTCGCGGCTCCGTTGCAGGCGACGAGCTTGGTGAACGCGCAATCCGCCATTGACGGTGATGAGGCCCGCGTCGAATGCCTTGTCGTGCATAGGGCAAGCAGCGATGCCGTTTGCCGCGTCGAGCCGTTCGAAGTCATCACAAGCCGCCCACGGTTTGATGTGCGAGGCGAGCAGGAGTCCCTTTCGAGGCAGCGAGCGCGGCGCGAAGTCGCAGAATCCGCACTGGTGCCCGTAGTTGGCGAGCACCTCTTTGGCGAACCGGTGCTGCCCTAGCCGGATCTGTTGCTCAGCAACACGGAACGTCTGACCTTCGTCGGCAACCAGCTGCCTCGCCCTGAGCTTGGCCGCGAGGGTTTCCACGGCTTCGATGAGGGGGCGATGAGGCAAGCCGGCTTGGCCGGACAGCATCGCCCCGTCCGCGATGTCATCTTCGAGGAAGTCCGGTAGACGTTCCGGGCCGATGCCCATGTGCCGTGCTGCAAGTAGCACGCGCTCGTAAAGCGCGGCGAGGTGGACAGGGTCCGCTGCCATCTGGTCGAAGAACGGCACGTCGCAGGCGGCACCATTTGCATACGATCCATCGAGATTCAGCATCTTGATGTTGATCGATTTCGACGATCGCTTGAACAAGTCCGCCAAGCGGACCACTTCGTCCGGCATCAGATGGATGTTCTGCCCGCCGAAGCGATGCGGGTCGACCACCCGAAACAACGCGCAGCACAAGACGAGTTCGACCGTGCGGTACGGCTCTTGCCGCTCGCGCCACTCCCTCTGCAAGATGCGTCCCCACTCAGCACGCGCCTGCTCGTCAGTGAGTTCCAGCAGCGCTGCCAGCGACGGCACGTGACGATCCTAAGACTCGACTCACACCGATTGGTGAGCCTCGCGTAGCCATGTCCTCATGGCCTCGTGCACGAAGGACACCGAACCTCGCGATGGCCGGTACAGGGTGCCTGCGGCCTCGAGGCGTGTGAGGTAGGTCGCGAGATAGCCGGAGCTCTTGTCGAGCGCTGCGGCGAGGTCTCGTCGTCGGACCTCCGTATCGGCGAAACGGCTCATCTCAATGAGTACGCGCCTGTCGCCGTCGGAGAGATCCCGCCAGACCGGTCTGAGCACCTGTTCCACCATGGCGAGGTTTGCGATCCGGATTCCGGCCTCGGCGTCAGCGAGGGTCACACCGCCGTCGAGGTCGATGCACGACTCCCACATGTGGTAGCCGACGAGCTGAACCATGAAGGGATATCCCGATGCGGCCGAAGCAGCAGCCTCCAGCGCCTCGCTCGTTACGCGATGACCTGAGTCGACGATGGGTGCCCGCAGCGCTCGCATTGTCTCGGCGCGCTGCAACGGTTGGATCGGTGTCCGGGCGATGCGCTGGAAGAACGTCATAGCGTCGTCAGCGAGAATGCCGTCTTCCATGCTCGGCAAGCCAGCGCCCACAAACATGACCGGCTTGGCGTCGACCTTGGAGACCGCCTGCAACGCATGTGCGAACTCCCGCGCTGAGTCGATGTGCGCCTTGTGAAACTCGTCCAAAGTGAGCAAAGCACCGATGTTCTTGGACTCGGCCAGTTCGCCGAGCGCGCCCATCGTCCGCAGCATCCGGGTACGCGGCCGTCCGGCGTCGGCTGCGCTCTCGGCTAGCTCGATTCCGCCGCCAGTGCCCAGCACAGACAGGCTGAGTGAAGAGATCCTCCGGCGCGAGCGGCGATCGTCGAGTTCTGCAACTGCATCCGCGAGCTGTTCGGTGATCAATCCCGACAGGTTCTCAGACGGTGTGGCCGTGATAGGCACGGTGGCCCATCCGGTTTGCTTCGCTGTGTCACGCATGGCCTTGAGCAGGACGGTCTTGCCGGATCCGCGTGGACTAGCGATCAGCATGGTGAAGTCCGGGTGCGTCGGTCCGGCCGCCATCGCGACGCGCAGACGTTCGAGCGGTTCCTCGCGGCCGACGAGCGTGTGCGGAGCAACGCCGAACGATGGCCGGAACGGGTTCTGATCGGTCATTGCTGCGTATCCAGTCGATGGTCTACGCAGCTCAGCCTAATTCGCATCGCTAAAGAAGGCTAAACAAAGCTAAACAAAGCTAAAATTCGCTAAAGAAGCTGCGGCGGGCTGGACATCACAACGGCTGCTGGCTTCACGCGGATGTTCGTCCGGCGATGTCGGCGCGGTGGCGGGGCTCAGTCGTCGGCGGCTTCTAGGGCGTCGATGAGGTGGATGGAAATGTCGGCCACCTTGACTTGGTCGTCTTCGACGCCGTGGCCCTTCACGCCGTCGTCGATCATGATGAAGCAGAACGGGCACGCCGTGGCGATGCGGTCGGCGCCGGTGTCGAGCAGTTCACGCGAGCGCTCGTCGTTGACCTTGGTGCCAACGGTCTCCTCCATCCACATTCGCGCACCGCCGGCCCCGCAGCACATGCCCTTGGTGCCGTTGCGGGGGGCTTCCACGATCTCCACGCCGCCCAGGCTGCCGATGACATTGCGCGGCGCCAGGTACACGTCGTTGTGGCGGCCCAGGTAGCACGAGTCGTGGTACACGACCCGCTCGTCCAGCCGCGCCTCTGACAGATCCAGGCGACCGTCGGCCACCAGCTGTTCGAGGAACTGGGCGTGGTGGATGACCTCCCAGTTCCCGCCGTACTGCGGGTACTCGTTGCGCAGCGTGTTGAAGCAGTGCGGGCACTGGGTGATGACCTTGCGGACGCCCATGCCGTTGAGCGCCGCGATGTTCTCGGCTGCCAGCATCTGGAACAGGTACTCGTTGCCCGAGCGGCGAGCGCTGTCGCCGGTGCAGTTCTCGCCCGGGCCCAGGATGGCGAAGTCGACCCCGGCGCGCCGCAGCAGCTTGGCCGTGGCGACCGAGACCCGGCGGTTCTTGTCGTCGAACGACCCGGCACAGCCGACCCAGTAGAGGTACTCGTGATCGAACGGGTCATCGGCGTCGACCACCTCCACATCGAGGCCGTCGGCCCAGTCGGCCCGTTCGCCGTTGTTGAGGTTCCAGGGGTTGGCGTTGTTCTCCATGCCCCGGAACGCACCGCCCAGCTCGGCGGGGAAGTCGCTCTCCATCAGCGTCAGGTAGCGACGCATGTCGAGGATCTTGTCGAGGATCTCGATGTTGACCGGGCAGTTCTCGTCGCACGCCTTGCACGTCGTGCATGCCCAGAGCTCTTCGTGTGTGATCCGCTCGAAGACCGAGTCTGCCGCCACGGTGATCTCGGCATCGGTGCCGATCGGCGGTGTCACCCCGCCGTGCTCACCGGTTGCGGCCATGATCTCGCCGGTCTTCAGCACGATCTCGCGCGGATCGAGCGGCTTGCCCGTGGCGTGGGCCGGGCACACCGCGGTGCAACGGCCGCACATGGTGCAGGCGTCGGTGTCGAGCAGCTGCTTCCAGGTGAACTCGTTCACCATCGACACGCCGATGGTCTCGATGTCCTCGGCCTCCATCAGGTCGGGCACCATCCGCATGGCGCCCTTGGGCCGCTCGCGATCGCGCAGGTACATGTTGAGCGGCGAGGTGAACATGTGCCGCAGCATGGTGATGGGCAGCATCACCAGGAAGGCCATGAAGCAGCCCACGTGGGCGATCCACCACACCTGGTGCCAGCCGCGAATGTTGGCGAGGCCGTCGAACGCCGCCGACAGCGGGTAGCCGATGAACGACCACTGCTCATATGCGGGCCTGCCGTCGATCACGATGCGCATGGCCTCGGCCACGAACCCGGTGGCCCCCAGCGCGGCGAGCACGATCAGGATCACCATGTGCTCGGGCCGCGACTTGATCCGGATGCGGTACGGGCGAGCGGCATACCGGCGCACGATCGCCCAGACAGCTCCGGCCAGGAAGATCACCCCCGCTAGGTCGCCGACGAAGCTGAAGCCCTGGTAGGTGGGCCCGACGAGGAACTTCGCAGCCGTCGGCAGCTGGTGGTTGATCTCGAGCGTGGTGGTGACGGCCAGCAGCACCAGGAAGCCGTAATAGAGCAGTGCGTGCATCACGCCGGCGGCCGGGTCGCGCAGCAGCGTCTGCATGAGCACGCCGCCGCGGTAGTCGTGCAGCCGCCTGCTGGCGTTGGACGCCGTGGTGGAGCGTCGATCGGGCGCGCCCCGCTGCCAGTTGCGCGTGCGCTGGGCGAAGTTCCACGCTCCGTAGACGATCAGCGCGCACGTCAAGGCATAGAACGCGAACTTGACCCCGCCCGGAACATTGCCGAACACCTCGCGATGCGCGGCGTCGGTGTCTTCGTGGAAGCGAAAGGCGGCCGCGGCAATGCCCGAAGCAGCGGTGATCGCTGCGAACGCGATACCGATGCCCAGTACGAGTTGGTGCGGTCGCAGAGGCGGCTTGCTCACGCTGGCGAAGTTAGCTGACGGCCCTGCGGCAGCCGGGAGCTTCGAACGCCAACGGCGCCCGCGGGCTCACGCTGTCGTGAGGGTGCGGCGAATGGTTCAGCCGTAGAGCTTGCGATTCGCCTTGCGCAGGCGACCGGCCAGTTCCGACAGCAGCTTGTGGGCCACCGACGGGGTGCTGTCGATGATGCCCTTCAACTCCCGCCGCGACAGCATGATCGCTTCCATGTCGGTGGCAGCCACCACCGACGCGGTGCGCGGGCCGTCGTCGAAGAGCGCCATCTCGCCGATGGACTCGCCCGGCCCGATCTCGGCGACCTTGCGCCCGTTGCGCCGGACGACCGCCGTGCCATGCACGATCACGAAGGCATAGCCGGCCATCGCGCCGCCGCTGCCTTCCTCCACGATGTTGTCGCCGGCCGTGAAATCGACCTGCTCGGCCTTGCGTGCGATGTGTTGGAGTTCCTTCTTGCTGCAGTCGGAGAACAGCTCGACTTCTCGAAGGCTCTCCGCACGATTCGCTACCGACATTTCCCGCTCCTTGCCGCAGTGGCCGTTGCGCCGGGACCCGCTGGCCCACAAGCGCCGGACCGTAGCACGCGCCCGGCCCCCAAGACGCGCCAGAGACTAGCGCCCGCCGCCTATTCGTCGGGCAGGTTGCGTGCAATCGGCCCTGCGGCGTGCGACGCTACAGAGGCTGAGCCGGTCGGCGAAGCCGTGGCCCGAGCGGCCCGTGAGCCCGTATTGAATGCGAACTGGGAACCAGAGCGGGAAATGATGGCAATGCGACGAGACGGTGCCGCAGTTTGCGCCGCCGCTCGACACGCTGAGTCAGGAGGGCACAATGATTGACGCCTCGGTTGCAATGGTGACAGCTGTCATCAAGCCGCACCGGCTCGAGATGGTGCTCGAGGCGCTGCGAGATCTCGACATCACCGGGCTCACCGCATCGGAGGTACGGGGATTCGGTCGTCAGGGCGGCCACACCGAGACGTACCGGGGCACCGAGTACCACGTGGACTTCATTCCGAAGGTTCGCATCGAGGTGCTGGTGGCGACCGAGCTGGCCGATCGGGTGGTGGATGCCATTGTCGAATCCACCCGTACGGAGCGCATCGGCGATGGCAAGGTGTGGGTCACGGCCGTCGACAGCGTTGTGCGTATTCGCACTGGTGAGCGCGGCATCGACGCTCTGTAGGGGGCCGCGCGGAACTGTGTGCCCGCGGCGAGGGCGGCAGTGCCCTCAGCGACCAGCGATCCGGCTGGTCGCAGCGTCGCCGAGTTCACTGCCGCCCTCGCCGCTATTCGCCTGGTGCGCTTCAGGTGGTACTCATTGGAGGTAGCGGTCCTCTACTGGGCACCGCGTTGTTACTTGCAGGTCGGCATCTAGCTCGTACACCAGGGGTATTCCGGTGGGGATGTTGAGCTGGGCGATCTCGCCGTCGCCGATGCCGTCGAGATGCTTCACGAGCGCCCTCAGGCTGTTGCCGTGGGCGGCGACAAGCACGGTCGCGCTGGCTCGCAGATTTCCGACGATGCTCTCGTGCCAGTAGGGCAGCATGCGCTGCACGACGTCGGCTAAGCACTCGCCGCGCGGTACCTCGCCGGCGGCCAAGCCTGCGTAGCGCGGGTCGCTGGCGACATCGAATTCGTGGTTTGGGGGCATCGGCGGGGGAGGCACGGCATAGCTGCGACGCCAGAGATGGACCTGCTCGGCGCCGTGCCGTTCCGCCATCTCGGTCTTGTTCAGCCCGGTGAGCGCTCCGTAGTGGCGTTCGTTCAGCCGCCAGTGCCGTCGTACCGGCAGCCAGCTCCGGCCCATTGCGTCGAGCGCCGTGTTGGCGGTCTGGATGGCACGCCGTAAGAGCGAGGTGTGCACAACGTCGGGCTCGATGCCTGCCGCCAGGAGGGTGGCGCCGGCGGCACGCGCCTCCGCCTGCCCGTCGTCGGTCAGGCCGACGTCCCACCAGCCGGTGAAGCGATTTTCGAGATTCCAGGCGCTTTGGCCGTGGCGCAGCAGCACGAGGGTGTGCGTGTCGCCTGGCGATGGCATGGGCGTGCACGGTAGCCCGCCGTGGTCGTGGTCAGTTGTGGGCTCGCAGCGGAGGCGGCAGGACCCTCAGCGACCGGCGATCCGGATGGTCGCAACGTCGCAGGGTCTCCCGCCGCCTCCGTTGTCAAGACGCGTCATTGGCACCGCGGCCGGTAGTATGACTCAGAGAAATTGTTAATGAAGCACTCAACTTATATGCTTCTTGGTATCACCAATTCGCATTCTGGGCCGGTTTGGGCCGGGATGCCACACGATGAAAGGCACAGCGATGCCCAAGGCTGTCGGAATAGACCTCGGAACCACGAACTCGGTGGTGGCTGCAATGGAGGGCGGTGAGCCCGCCGTCATTGCCAATGCCGAAGGCGACCGCACGACCCCGTCGGTGGTGGCCTTCGCCCGCAACGGCGAGGTGTTGACCGGCGAGGTCGCCAAGCGGCAGGCGGTCACAAACCCCGACCGAACCATTGCCTCGGTCAAGCGGCACATGGGCACCACGTGGGGCAAGTCCATCGACGACAAGAACTACACGCCGCAGGAGATCTCGGCCCGAGTGCTGCAGAAGCTGAAGCTCGACGCCGAGCAGTACCTCGGCGACACGGTGACCGAAGCGGTCATCACCGTGCCGGCGTACTTCGACGACGCACAGCGCACCGCTACGACCGAGGCCGGCAAGATCGCCGGCCTCGACGTGCTGCGCATCATCAACGAGCCCACGGCCGCTGCGCTGGCGTACGGCCTCGACAAGGAAACCGAAGACCAGACGATCCTGGTGTTCGACCTCGGCGGCGGCACGTTCGACGTGTCGGTGCTCGAGATCGGCGACGGCGTGTTCGAGGTGAAGTCCACTGCCGGCGACACGCACCTTGGCGGCGACGACTGGGACGCCGCTGTGGTCGCGTGGCTGGCGGCGTCGTTCAAGGGCGACCATGGGGTCGACCTGAGCAGCGATGCAATGGCTTGCCAGCGTCTGCGGGAGGCGGCCGAGCAGGCCAAGAAAGACCTGTCGTCCAAGCAGACCACCCAGATCAACCTGCCGTTCATCACCGCAACCGACAGCGGCCCCCTCCACCTCGACTACGAGCTGAGCCGGTCCAAGTTCGAGGAGCTGACGTTCGACCTGCTGAAGCGCTGCCGGTCTCCCTTCGAGCAGGCCATCAGCGACGCAGGCCTGGCGAAAGCCGACATCGATCACGTGATCCTGGTGGGCGGCTCGAGCCGCATGCCTGCCGTGCAGAAGCTGGTGACCGAGTTCACGGGCCGTGAGCCCCACAAGGGCGTGAATCCGGACGAGGTGGTCTCGGTGGGCGCCGCCATCCAGGCCGGTGTGCTCAAGGGCGACGTCACCGATGTGCTGCTGCTCGACGTCACGCCGCTCAGCTTGGGCATCGAGACCAAGGGCGGCGTGATGACTCGCCTCATCGAGCGCAACACCACGATCCCGACGCGCCGGTCAGAGATGTTCACCACCGCAGATGACGGTCAGCCGTCGGTGGAGATCCATGTGCTGCAAGGAGAGCGGGAAATGGCGGCTGGCAACAAGACGCTGGGCAAGTTCCAGCTGGTGGGCCTGCCGCCGGCGCCGCGAGGCGTCCCGCAGATCGAGGTGGCGTTCGACATCGATGCGAACGGCATCGTCCACGTGTCCGCGAAGGACAGCGCGACCGGCAAGGAGCAGTCGATCACCATCACCGGGCAGTCGGCCATGTCGCCTGACGAGATCGAGCGGATGGTCTCCGATGCCGAGGCGCATGCCGCGGACGACGCTCGCCGGCGGGAAGAGGCCGAGATCCGCAACAACGCGGACACGCTCGTGTACCAGACCCGCAAGCTGCTCGATGAGCAAGGCGACAGCGTCTCCGCCGACGACAAGGCGCCCGTAGAATCCGCCTTGGCGGCCGCCAGCGAGGCACTCGAGAGCGACGATCTCGACGCCGTCCGCTCGGCCACCGAGACGCTCGCTGCGGCCAGCAGCGCGTTCAGCCAGAAGCTGTACGAGTCCGCAGCCGCGAACGCCGCCGCTGATGGCCAGGGCGCCAGTTCTGACGACGATGTCGTCGACGCAGAGATCGTGGACGAGGAGAAGTGAGCCCCTCAGCGTCCGAGCCATCTGCAGTCGCCGAGGCTGCCGGTGGCGAGCTTGACGAATCGGCTGAATCCGGCTCATCGCCCGATGGCGCCGAGCCCGAACTCGATGCAGCGGCCGCTGAGGAGGTCGGCGACAACCGGGCTGATCTGCTGGCCCAGCTCGACACCGTGACCGCCGAGCGAGACGATTACCTTGACCAGCTGCAGCGCCAACGGGCGGAATTCCAGAACTACCGGAAGCGAGTCGAAGCGGAGCGGCGCCAGCAGGTGTATGCCGGCGTCAGCCGCTTGGTCGAGTCGCTGCTGCCGGTGCTCGACGGGTGCGACGCCGCCACTGCCCAGGGGCACAGCGAAGTGACGGCCGTGGGCCAATCGCTCATGGTGGCCTTGGGCAAGGCAGGGCTCGAACGCATCGACGCCGTCGGTGAGCCGTTCGACCCCACCCAGCACGAGGCGGTGACGATCGAGCAAGCGCCCGCCGCTCCGGCGCCGGACGAAGGCGCTGACGCCTCCGATCTTGAAGAAGCAGCATCTGGGGCCGCGATGCCAAGCGACGCCGATGCGCCGGCTCATGCCGACGGCGCCCCTCAAGTGGTGACAGCGGAGCTGCGCAGCGGTTTTCGGTTCGACGGCCGTGTGCTGCGCGCCGCCATGGTCAAGGTGCGCACGGGGTAGGGGGCCACGATGGACCCACGACGCGAGTGGTTCGAGACTGACTACTACGCAGCCTTGGGTGTCTCGCCCGACGCGTCCGACAAGGACATCACCAAGGCGTACCGGAAGCTTGCGCGCAAGCACCATCCGGATTCGAGCGCCGGCGACGAGGAACGCTTCAAGCAGATCTCTGCGGCGTACGACGTCATCGGCGACAGCGAGAAGCGCACGGCGTATGACGAGGCGCGCCGCCTGGGGCCCGCCGGCTTTGGCCCGCAGATGGGCGGGTTTGCATCGGGGCCAGGCGGCTTCAGCATCCGCATCGAGGATCTCGGCGACCTCGGCGGCATCTTCGGCAACCTCTTCGGCGACGGCCGCGGGCGCGCCGGCCGCGGCGGGCCCATGCCGATGCGCGGCCACGACCTTGAAGCCCGGCTCGGCATCTCATTTCGCGATGCAGTCTCCGGAGCGGTCACGGAGGTGGCTGTGCCCGACGAATCGACGGGCGGGATGCGAAAGGTCAAGGTGCGCATTCCCGCCGGGGTCGACGACGGTGGGCGGATCAGGCTGGCGGGCAAAGGTTCGGCGGGCTCGGGTGGGGGACCCAACGGTGATCTGTTCGTGCTGGTCGACGTGGCGGCCGATGCCGACTTCGGCCGTGACGGCCGGAACCTGACCATCAGCGTGCCGATTACCTTTCCCGAGGCCGTCTTCGGGGCCGACGTGAAGGTGCTGGACTTTGACGGGAACGCGGTGACGCTGCGCATCCCGCCGGGCACCCCGTCGGGCAAGACCTTCCGAGTGCGCGGTCGCGGCGTCACCACCCGGCGCGGCACTGGCGATCTGCTGGTGAGCGTCGACATCGTGGTGCCGACGAAGCTGTCGTCTGCGGAGCAGGCGGCGATCGAAGCACTGCGCGACGCCACCGACTTCGAGGCAGGGACTGGCCGGCGGCAGCGCGAGGCCGAGCCGGAACCGGCGACGTTCGCCGACGCCGCAGGAGCGAAGCAGTAGCGACTACGGGACGAACCGAGGAACACCGTCATGAGCGAACAACCCAGGCGAACGCCGTCTGCGTCCGAGCGCAACCGGGCGTTGTACGTCATCTCGGTGGCGGCTGAGCTGGCAGGTGTGCATGCTCAAACGCTGCGGATCTATGAACGCAAGGGCCTGCTGGCGCCCGCACGCACTTCGGGCGGCAGCCGCCGCTACAGCGACCGCGACATCGCCATGCTCAACCGCATCAGCCAGCTCACCGGCGAGGGCCTCAACCTGGCTGGGGTCAAGCGCGTGATGGAGCTCGAGGAGCGCGTGGCGGCGCTCGAGCGCAAGCTGGCCGATGCGCGAGCCGAGGCGGTCACGCTGGTGGCAGAGACGCATCGCCAGTACCGGCGCGACCTGGTGCCGCTGCCGCAGACCGATCTCATCAGGCGACCGGGTTCGGGGCCCGGAGCAGGGCCGAGTCCGTAAGGCTGACTCGGCCGTCTGCCAATTCTCGAGTCAATAAAGCTGAGTCGTCCACCATCAAGTTTTCTGGTAAACTTGAAAGCATGAACAACGACGCAGATCCTCGCAACCGTCCGCTGCCGTCCAGCACACGGGTCACGCCGCCGACTCCGGAGAACTCCTATGAGGCACTCGAGCGATTCGGCCGCGACCTCACGGCCGAGGCTCGCAATGACCAGCTCGATCCCGTCATCGGCCGTGATGACGAGATTCGCCGGATCATTCAGGTGTTGTCGAGGCGCACCAAGAACAACCCTGTCCTGATCGGCGATCCAGGTGTGGGAAAGACGGCGATCGTCGAAGGCCTGGCCCGCCGCATCGCCGAGGGCGACGTTCCCGACGGCCTGCGCGACAAGCGTGTCGTCGCGCTCGACCTGGCGGCGATGGTGGCGGGCGCCAAGTACCGGGGCGAGTTCGAAGAACGACTCGAAGCGGTGCTGGGCGAGATCGTCGAGTCTGACGGCGAGATCATCACGTTCCTGGACGAGGTGCACACGCTGGTCGGCGCGGGCGCGGGCGGCGACAGCTCGCTCGACGCAGCCAACATGCTCAAGCCGATGCTGGCGCGCGGCCAGCTGCGCCTCGTGGGCGCGACGACGCTCGACGAGTACCGCCTGCACATCGAGAACGATGCTGCGCTCGAACGGCGTTTCGCCCCCGTCTATGTGGGCGAGCCATCGGTCACCGATGCGGTGGCCATCCTGCGCGGGCTGAAAGAGCGCTACGAAATCCACCACGGCGTGCGCATCACCGATGCAGCCTTGGTTGCCGCTGTCACCCTGTCGGATCGATACCTGCGAGAGCGATTCCTGCCCGACAAGGCCATCGATCTGATGGACGAGGCCGCCAGCCGACTGCGCATCGAGATCGACTCGGTGCCGTTCGAGATCGACGTGTGCGAACGGCGCATCCGCCAGCTCGAGATCGAGGAGTTGGCGCTGAGCGGCGAGGAGTCGTCGAATGGATCAGCGGATGGGTCGAGCAGCAGTCCGGTCGGAAGCCACGGGTCCGAGAGCCAGCGCCGCGACGCCATCGCCGAAGAACTGGCGTCTGAGCGCGAGCGCGTCGGAGGGCTCAAGGCGCACTGGCAGGCGGAGAAGGCGGCCATCGGCCAGATCCAGGCGCTGAAGTCCGAAGCCGAGGCGCTGGCCGCCGCTGTCGAGCGCGAGACCGATCTTGGGCGGGCCGCGGAGATCCGCTTCGGGCAGCTGCCCGAGGTGCACCGGCGTCTCGACGAAGCAGCCACCGGGCTGGCACAACTGCAGGCCGGCAAGCGGATCCTGCGGGAAGAGGTGGACGCGAACGACATCGCCGAGGTGGTGTCGCGCTGGACGGGCATCGCCACGAGCCGGCTGCTCGAAGGAGAGGTGCACAAGCTGGTGCACCTGGAAGAGACGTTGGCCCGCAGAGTCGTCGGCCAGAACCATGCCGTTGCGGCGGTCGCCAATGCCATCCGGCGCAGCCGGGCGGGGCTGAGCGAGCCGGATCGGCCCATCGGGAGTTTCCTGTTTCTGGGCCCGACCGGTGTCGGCAAGACCGAGCTGGCGCGTGCGCTGGCCGAGGCACTGTTCGACGACGAGCGCGCCATGGTTCGCATCGACATGTCGGAGTATCTGGAACGGCACTCGGTCAGCCGCCTGATCGGCGCACCTCCCGGGTACATCGGCCATGACGACGGCGGTCAGCTGACCGAGGCAGTCCGCCGCCGGCCGTATTCGGTCGTGTTGCTCGACGAGATCGAGAAGGCGCACACCGACGTGTTCAACGTGTTGCTGGCTGTGCTCGACGACGGTCGGCTGACGGACGGTCAGGGTCGCACCGTCGACTTCTCCAACGTCGTGCTCATCATGACGTCGAACCTGGCGGTGGACCCCGCGGAGTTCTTCGCGCCGGAGTTCATCAACCGCGTCGACGAGATCCTGCGGTTCGACACCCTCAGCCGCAGCGACGTGGCTGCCATTGCCGAGCGGCAGTTGGAGATCTTGCGCACCCGTCTTGCCGATCGCGAGATCACGCTGGAGGTCACAACCGCAGCCGCCGAGCTGCTCGCCAACCGCGGCTACGACCCCGCCTACGGCGCCCGGCCGCTGCGGCGGCTGATCCAGCGCGAGCTGACCGATCCGCTGGCCTCGGGCCTGCTCGACGGCACGTTCGCCGATGGCGACGCGGTGACGGCGGACAACGTCGACGGCTCGTTCCGCCTCAACACGACGATGCCGTCGGCGCGCACCGCACCTGATGTGCACGACGGCGTGCGACCCTGGCCGAAAGCCTCCTGACCAGCCAGCACCGTCGGGCCTCCCGGCGCCAAGTCTCGGCTTGCAGAATGCCCCGCTGGACGGCCGGATCCACCGGAAATCCAGCGGCCCCGGAGGGGTCTCTCCCTAGACTGATTTGGTGACGACGACAGCGTCTTGCCGGCTGGCGATGGGCTGATTCATGCCCGGCTCAATCGTCGTAGGAACGCAATGGGGCGACGAGGGCAAGGGCCGCATCGTCGACATCGTCGCAAAGGAATGCCAGCACGTCGTTCGCTACCAGGGCGGCCACAATGCGGGGCACACGCTTGTGGTCGACAACGAGACGTTCAAGCTGCAGCTCATCCCGAGCGGCATCCTGTACAGCCACGTGACGCCCATCATCGGCAACGGCGTCGTGGTGAACCCGTGGGTGCTGCTCGACGAGATCGACATGCTGACCGCGCGGGGCGTCGACTGCGGGCGCCTCATGCTCAGCCCGGCGGCACATCTGGTGCTGCCCTACCACCAGCTCGTAGACGAGCTCGTGGAGGAGCGGCACGGCCAGGCCCCGCTGGGCACCACCAAGCGGGGAATCGGGCCCGCCTATGCAGACAAGGCAGCGCGGGTGGGCCTGCGTGTCGAAGACCTGCTCGAGCCAGCGGTGCTGCGCGAGCGGCTGCACAACGTCCTCGACGACCGCAACGACTACCTGCTCCGAGTATTCGATCATCCGGGAATCGATCCCGACGCGCTGGCCGCTCAACTGCTGGACGAGGTCGCGCCACGCCTCACGCCGCTGCTGGCCGACACCGTCGGCTGGCTGCACGAGGCGCTGCACGCCGGCGAGCGGGTGCTGTTCGAGGGTGCCCAAGCCACGTTCCTCGATCTCGACCACGGCACCTACCCGTTCGTCACGTCGTCGAACCCGGTGGCAGGGTTCGCGCTGGTCGGCTCGGGCATCGGCCCCGGTGCTGTCGATCAGGTCATCGGCATCGCCAAGGCGTACACCACCCGGGTGGGTTCTGGTCCCTTCGTCACCGAGCTGGTCGACGAGACCGGCGAGCATCTGCGAGATCGCGGCGCCGAATTCGGCACCAATACCAACAGGCCGCGCCGCTGCGGCTGGTTCGACGCCGTCATGGGTCGCCAGGCAGTGCGCCTGAACGCCTGCACCGAGATCGCGCTCACCAAGCTCGACGTGCTCGACGAACTCGACACGATCAGGGTCTGCGTCGCCTACGAGGTGGACGGCCGCCGCTACGACTACCTGCCGCACCTGCGCCCGCTGCACGACCGGGCCGTCCCCGTCTACGCCACGCTGCCCGGCTGGAAGACGCCGCTCGACAAGGTCACCCAGCGATGGCAGTTGCCCCGCCAGGCGGTCGACTACATCGTGTTTCTCGAACGCCAGCTCGGCCTGCCGATCCGGTACGTCTGCGTCGGCCCCGGCCGCGAGCAGTACATCCGCTTCGCAGCGTGAGCTGCGAAGTTTGGACCCAGCGCAGCGTGAGCTGCGAAGTTGAACTCGGCGCGGCCTGAAAGGACTCCCAGCGAGATGCACGTTCGCTTCGCCCCGCCTGCCCGTGTGGTTGTCGGCCGATGAAGGTCTGCGTGGTCGGCCAGGGAGGGCGTGAGCATGCGTTCGCATCGGTACTGCGCCGGACCGCCGAGGTGGTGGTGACGCCAGGGAACGCCGGCATCGAGGGCAGCATCTCGACCTCGCCCGAAGAGACAGAAGCCGATCTGTTCGTGATCGGCCCGGAAGGTCCGCTGGCAGACGGCCTCGCTGATCGCCTGCGGGCAGACGGTCGGCTCGTGTTCGGACCGGGCGCCGACGGCGCCGCGCTGGAGAGCTCGAAGGCGTGGATGAAAGAAGTGGTCAGCGCCGCCGGCGTGCCTACCGCCGCCTACGCCACGTTCGACAGCGACCCAGCGGGGCACCGTGCCGCACATGCCTACCTTGAGACGCTGCCGCCGCCGTACGTCATCAAGACCAGCGGCCTCGCAGCCGGCAAGGGCGTGCTGGTCACCGACGAGCTGGCGCAAGCCCATGCCGATGTCGACGCCAAGCTGGACGGCACTTCGTTCGGCGACGCCGGTCGCAGCATCGTGATCGAAGAGGGAATGGTTGGCCCCGAGGTGTCGCTGTTCGCGCTCTGCGACGGCCGACGCGCCACGCTGCTGCCCACGGCCGTGCGCGATCACAAGCGGATCGGTGACGGCGACACGGGTCCCAACACCGGCGGCATGGGCTGCGTGTCGCCGCTGGCCGATGTCGACCGGGCTGCCTGCGCCGAACTGGCAGCCTTGGCGTTCGAACCGACGCTGACCGAGCTGACCCGGCGACGCGTCGACTACCGCGGCGTGCTCTACGCGGGCTTCATGCTGACGCCCGACGGGCCCCGATTGCTGGAGTTCAACGTCCGCTTCGGCGATCCCGAGGCCCAGGTCGCGCTGCCGCGCATCGAGAACGATCTCGCGCTGCTGCTGGCAGGGGCCGCGGCAGGCGAGCTGACCGACGAGATCCGCATCTCCGACGATGCGATGGTGTGCGTCGTGTGCGCCGCCGAGGGCTACCCGGCAGCGCCGCGCACGGGTGACGTGATCACGGGCCTCGATCGTGCGCGAGGAGTTCCAGGCGTCACCGTGTTCTGTGCGGGCGTCGGGGCTGGCGACGGACAGACGGTTCCCTCCGCGTCGCTGGTGACCGGGGGTGGCCGGGTGCTGAATGTCTGTGGCCGCGGACCCGATGTGGCGGTAGCACGCGACCGCGCATACGAAGCCGTACGGCAGCTCCACTGGCCTGGCATGACCTACCGAACCGACATTGCCGCTGCCGAGGCAACCGCCGCCGCCGTCAGCCGATGAGGGCGGCGATGCGTGCCTCCTTTCGCGTCGGACATCGCCCCATCGCCCACTCCGGGAGGCGAGACTCTGACCGAAAGCTGATGTGTGGCAGGAGAGCAAGCTGATGAAGGTCGCCATCTTGATGGGCTCGCCGAACGATGCGTCGAAGATGGCGCCCGCCGCCGAGATGCTCAACAGGTTCGGCGTCGAACATGTGACCGAGGTGATGAGCGCCCATCGCACACCTGCAGCCGTGGCGTCGTTCGCGACCGCAGCACGCGACGCCGGCTTTGCCGCGGTCATCTGCGGGGCCGGCATGGCAGCGCACCTGGCCGGTGTGGTGGCTGCGCACACAACCCTGCCGGTGATCGGCGTGCCGCTCAGCGGCGGTCTCGCCGACGGCCTCGATGCGCTGTTGTCGACGGTGCAGATGCCCAAGGGCATCCCGGTCGCCACCGTTGCCGTGAACGGTTCGGCAAATGCAGCTGTGCTCGTCACCGAAATGCTGGCGGTGACGGATCCGGAGCTCGCTGCCCGCCTGGACGAGTTCCGCGCCGCCGGTGCCCGGTGAGCTTGGGTCACGGTGAGATTGGCGTGAGCCGCGCTGTTGTCCCCAACGTTCTGGCGTCACGCTACGCCTCCCGTGAGATGGCCGAACTGTGGTCGCCCCGCCACAAGGTCATCTTGGAGCGGCGGCTGTGGATCGCGGTTCTCGAAGCGCAGCGAGACGCGGGCGTCGACGTGCCAGACGGCGCGCTGGAGGCGTACCGAAACGTTGTCGAGGCAGTCGACCTCGACTCGATCGCCGAGCGGGAACGGATCACTCGCCACGATGTGAAGGCGCGTATCGAGGAGTTCTGCGCGCTCGCCGGCTACGAGCAGATCCACCGCGCCATGACCTCGCGCGATGTCACCGAGAACGTCGAGCAGTGCCAGGTCGCCGCCGCGCTGGGCTTGGTCGCCCAACGAATGGCGGCATTTGTTGTGCGCATCGCTGCGCTGGCCAGTGCCCACCGAGATCTCGTGATGACGGCACGCACCCACAATGTGCCCGCGCAGGCAACCACGCTGGGCAAGCGCTGGGCCACGATCGGCACCGAGGCGCTCGCGTCGCTCGAGCGCACCGAGGAACTCTTGGCGCGCTACCCACTGCGCGGTATCCGCGGACCAGTGGGCACCCAGCAGGACATGCTGGAACTGCTGGGCGACGACCCGGCGGCCGTGGACCGCTTGGAGCGACGCCTTGCCGCCGAGCTGGGCTTCACCCGGATGCTCGGTTCCGCTGGGCAGATTTATCCTCGCTCGCTCGACCTCGACGTCGTCGCAGTGCTGGTCGGCGCCGCGGCACCGCTCGGCAACATGGCGCTGAGCGTGCGCCTCGCCGCCGGTCACGAACTGGTCACCGAAGGCTTCACCCCCGGCCAGGTCGGTTCGTCTGCCATGCCGCACAAGATGAACACTCGCTCGTGCGAGCGAATCTCCGGCCTCGTGACCATCCTGCGAGGACACCTGACGATGGCTTCGCAGCTCGCCGGCAACCAATGGGATGAGGGTGATGTGAGCTGCTCGGTCGTGCGCCGCGTCGTGCTCCCCGATGCGTTCTTCGCACTTGACGGAGCGTTGGAGACTGCCTTCAGCGTCCTGGACGGATTCGCCGTCTTCCCGGCTCGGGTCGAATCCGAGCTGGCCGCATACCTGCCGTTTCTCGCCACTACCCGCCTGCTCGCCGCCGCCGTGGCAGCAGGCGCCGGCCGCGAGGAGGCGCACGAGCGCATCGGCACCCACGCGACCGCCGCCGTGCTGGCGCTGCGCGAGGGCACCGCCGAAGGCAACGATCTCGCGGCTCGCATAGCGGCCGATCCGCAGTTGCAGCTCAGTGCCGACGACATCGCCGCAGCACTTGCGGATCCGGCGTCGTTCAGCGGCCGCGCTGGGGATCAGGTCGATGAATTCGTGGCCGCTGCGGGCACGGTGGCGGCGCGGCACGGCGCAGCCGTCGACTACGAACCGGGCGAGGTGCTGTGAGCCGAGCGGTGAGCGACACCGAACGATGACCGGCGAGACGACGACAGGAGAGGCAACGTGAGCGAGCTCGAGTTAGTCCACCGCGGGAAGGTGCGCGAGATGTACCGCGTCGACGACAGGCACTTGTTGATGGTCGCCAGCGACCGCATCTCGGCCTTCGACGTCGTGTTCAACGAACCGGTGCCCGACAAGGGCCGGGTGCTGACAGCCATGACGGCGTGGTGGTCGACCTGGCTCGGCGACATCGCACCGACCCATGTGGTCTCAGCCGACCCCGGCGATTTCCCGGCTGCGGCGCGACGATCCGAATGGGCCGGCCGAGCCCTGCTCGTTCGCCGGGCGGAGATGCTGCCGATCGAGTGCATCGTGCGCGGCTACATCACCGGTTCGGCATGGAAGGAATACCGCGAGCGCGGCACCATGCACGACGAGCCGCTTCCGGCTGGCCTGCTCGAGTCGCAGCAGCTCCCCGAACCAGTCTTCACGCCGTCCACCAAGGCAACCGACGGGCACGACGTGAACATCTCGTTCGCTGCTGCGGCTGAGCTGGTCGGCCCCGACGCGGCTGCGACCGCCCGCCGGGTGTGTGTCGACGCCTACCGCGCGGCGGCCGCCCATTCGTCCGAACGGGGGATCATCATCGCCGACACCAAGTTCGAGCTGGGCT
This sequence comes from Acidimicrobiia bacterium, assembly GCA_022824805.1. Classification (GTDB taxonomy): domain Bacteria; phylum Actinomycetota; class Acidimicrobiia; order Acidimicrobiales; family Poriferisodalaceae; genus Poriferisodalis. Next base: position 19,085 of record JAJDZE010000139.1, read on the forward strand.
ATGTGGACGGCACCCTGGTGGTCGCCGACGAGTGGCTCACACCCGATTCGTCTCGCTTCTGGCCCAAGGATCACTGGCAGCCCGGCGCATCTCCGCCGTCGCTCGACAAACAGCCGGTGCGCGACGCCACCGAAGCCACCGGCTGGAACAAGGAACCGCCCCCGCCGCCGCTCACCGACGATGTGGTCGCCGCCACCCGTGCTCGCTACATCGAGGCGTACGAGACGCTGACCGGGGAGTCGTTCGACGCCTGGTTGGCGCACTGCGGCACGCCGGCGGGCGCCACCGGCTCATGAATCGGTGGGATGTGCTGGTGGAAGTCTCGCCGCGAGCCGAGATTGCCGATCCGGCCGGCGCCACGATCGAGCGAGCCCTCGCAGCGCTCGGATTTGCGGGCGTGAGCGGCGTCAGGGTCGGCAAGGCCATCCGCATGGAGGTCACCGCGGCCGACGTGTCCGAAGCCCGTTCGGTGACGGAGCAGATGTGCGATCGCCTGCTGGCGAACCCGGTGATCGAGGACGCTCGCATCGAGTTGCGTGCTGCGGCGCAGGATCACAGCCCATGAGTGCCCTGTGCGTGCGGCCATGAGTGGGCCCATGAATGTGCCGATGAGCGGGCCGATGAGTGTGACAGTCGGCGTCGTCCAATTCCCCGGCACGAACTGCGATCTCGACACGCTCGATGCCCTGGCTGAGCTCGGGGCGCGCACAGCGCTGCTGCGCAGCGACGAGACCTTGCTGAGCGGTGTGGATGCCGTCGTCATTCCGGGCGGGTTCGCGCACGGCGACTACTTGCGCACCGGCGCAATCGCTCGCTTCTCGCCGATCATGGGCGCGGTGGCGTCGTTCGCAGGCGCCGGAGGTCCTGTGGTCGGCATCTGCAACGGATTCCAAGTACTGACCGAGGCAGGTCTGCTGCCTGGAGCATTGCGACCCAATGCCGGGCTCTCGTTTCTGTGCCGGCCGCAGCAGTTGGTCATGGCATCGGTGAATCACGCAGTGGGACACGGTCTGTCGCCATCGGATCAACTGAGCATTCCCATCAATCACTTTGAAGGGAACTATGTGTGTGACCGCGCGACGTTGCAACGTTTGCGTGCGAACGGCCAAGTGGTGATGCGCTATGTCGGCAATCCGAACGGCTCAGTGGACGACATCGCCGGCGTGTGCAACGAAGCGGGCAATGTGGTGGGCCTGATGCCCCATCCGGAACGGGCCACGTCTGAGCTGTTGGGTTCTGCCGACGGACGCAAGCTGCTCGAAGCGTTGCTCTCTGCGGCAGCGAGCACCCGTCAAGCCATCGGTCACCACGCGGCATGAAGACGCGCAGTGCTGCGATGGCTCGGGTTTCGCTGGCCGAGGGCCAGGAGATCTGAGGTGTCAGCCGCCCCGTGTGATGCCCGCACGGGCCAGCATGTCGGTCGGAACGCCGAATTCTCGCCATGTGGCGTACTGGATTCCCTTGCGCTGGCCGTAGTTGGAGGCGTGGGCGACAAAGCCCTCCTCGACAGAAGCCATGTCGGGTTCGACCTGCAGTTCGTCGATCGCGGCTTCGATGTCACGACGTTCCTGCATCAGGAGCAGGCGCTTGATCGGCTTCGCCTCACCGATCTCGGCGTCGATAGCGTCCAGCTTGGACTTCAGAGACTCAGCGCTCGGACGGCGACCCGGCTTCGGGCGGTTGGTTTCGAGGGCCTCGAGATAGTCACGCACTGCCGTGGACTCGATGCGGCCCGCGGCAATCGCCGCTTTGTGTTCGTCGGACATTGTTCGTTCGCTCATGACGTCTGTATATCACGACGTTTTCCGGTATCCAATGAACTCGGGTTGATGTGACGGCAGCAGTTTCCGATTCGAGCAGCATTCATGCGGCGCTTGGCCTGACTGATGCCGAATACGAGCGCATTTGCGAGCTCGTGGATCGTGAACCGAACCATCTCGAACTCGCGATGTATGCGGTGATGTGGTCGGAGCACTGCTCATACAAATCGTCGCGCCGTCATCTCGCTCGCTTGCCGACTGAAGCCCCGTGCGTGCTCGTCGGACCAGGTGAGAATGCCGGTGTTGTCGACGTCGGCGACGGCATCGCCGTTGCCGTGCGCATCGAGAGCCACAACCATCCCTCGGCTATCGAGCCATATCAGGGTGCGGCGACCGGAGTCGGCGGCATCCTGCGAGACATCTTCACCATGGGCGCGCGACCCATTGCGCTCGCAGATCCTCTGCGCGTGGGGCCGCTGGACGAGCCGCGCAGCAACTGGATTGCCGAGGGCATCGTCAGCGGAATCTCGGGGTATGGCAACAGCGTGGGTGTTCCCACGGTTGCCGGCGAATTCGTGTCGTGTGAGACATACCGAGACAACCCGCTGGTGAATGTGGCGGCCCTCGGGATCATGCCGACTGAACGCCTGGTGCTCGGCCGAGCGACCGAGGTGGGCAGCGCAGCCGTGCTCATGGGCGCGAGCACCGGCCGCGACGGCATCGGCGGCGTCAGCGTGCTCGCGTCAGCGGGATTCGACGAGGCCGACGACGATTCGACGAAGCGCCCGAGCGTTCAGGTCGGCGATCCCTTCGAGGAAAAGCGTCTCATCGAGGCATGCCTGGAGCTGCTCGAGGCAGGGCTCGTCAGCGGCATCCAAGACCTCGGCGGCGCGGGCTTGACGTGTGCGGCGAGCGAAACGGCGTCGCGTGGCGGCACCGGGATGGAGGTGGATGTCAGCGTCGTGCCGCTGCGCCAGCACGGCATGGCGCCGTTCGAGATCATGACGTCGGAGTCTCAGGAGCGCATGCTGGCGATTGTCTCGCCGGCCAACGTCGATCGGGTGCTCGAGATCTGTACCCGTTGGGAGGTGAGCGCGACGGTTGTCGGCCGCGTGACCGGCGACGGCATGCTGCGCGTGCGCGATGGGATGGATGGCGGGGTCCTGGCCGAAGTTCGGGCGAGCACCCTGCACGACGACGCGCCGTCCTACGACCGGCCCCGACGCCCTCCGGCCGATCTGACCCTCCGGCGCAGTGTCGACCCGGCAGCCGATCCCGCCGTGGGCAGCTCGTCCGCGAGCAGTTCCAGCGACTGTGCTGCCGATCTGGCGGCCATGCTCGCCGACCCGAGCTGGGTATACCGGCAGTACGACCACCAGCTGTTCCTGAACACGGTGGTCGGCCCGGGCCGCGACGCCACGCTGCTGCGATTGCGAGATCCCCGCGACGGCACTCCTACCGGTCGCGGCCTCGCCGTGTCGGTGGACGGCAACCACCGCTGGTGCGATGCCGATCCCTGCGTCGGCACCGCCATGGTGGTGGTCGAGGCGGCGCTGAACCTCGCCTGTGTGGGCGCCGACCCGCTAGCGCTCATCAACTGCCTCAACTTCGGCAACCCGACCCATCCCGAGGTGATGTGGCAGCTTTCCGAGGCCATTGACGGCATGGCTGAAGCCTGTGACGCACTCGGCGTGCCCGTCGTAGGCGGCAACGTCAGCCTCTACAACGAGACCAACGGCACCGATATCAGCCCGACGCCGGTGGTGTGCCTGCTCGGCGTGCATCCCGACCTCGTCCGCCGGCCGATCGCCGACGAGCTGCCGCCGGGCACAGCGCTCATGCTGCTGGCCCCGTCCGGCCCGGCCGCGCACGACGGCGGTGCTGCTGTGGGTGCGGCCGCCGAGCACACAGCGAGCGTGGCTGACGGATCGGCCCGCCAAGTGGCGCTGGGCGGCAGCCGCTGGGCTTGGGAACGCCGTGGCTGCCGTGATGGAGCGCTGCCCGAGCTCGATCTGGCAGGCAGCGTCGCAACCGCCCGATTCGTGGCTGCAGCCGTTCGGGACGGCTTCGTGCAGTGCGCGCACGATGTCTCCGACGGCGGGATCGCCGTGGCCATCGCGGAGATGTGCTGTCACAGCGGTGCGGGTGTGCATGCGAGGGTCCCGTCGCTGGGAAGCCCGGCACCGGCGGAGCGGTCGCTGTTCGCTGAGCCGCCGGGCCGGGTGCTGGTGGCTGTCGAGCCCGGCAACACGGAGCGCCTGGCGAGCGCAGCTGCGCAAGCGGCCATCACCTGCCGCCGGCTGGGATCGTTCGGCGGATCGAGGGTGCAGATCGGCCGTCTCGCAGAATCCGGTCTCGACATCGACCTCGCGCTCGACGACACACGTGCCCGGTGGCGCGGCGCCTTGCCCGAGGTGTTCTCGCAGCCCGTCGACGGGGCAGCGGCATGAGCGCCGGGCCGGCGAGGGGAGCGATGCTCGACGAGGCAAGCGCGCCGGAGACAGGCGTGGATCTTGTCAAGCCGCGCGAAGCCTGCGGCGTGTTCGGCGTGTACCAGCCGGGCGGCCCAGTCGCTCACCTGAGCTACCTCGGGCTGTACGCCCTGCAGCATCGCGGTCAGGAATCGGCCGGCATCGCAGTGTCCGACGGCACTCACATCACGGTCGTGAAGGACATGGGCCTGGTGGCCAGCGCATTCGACGACCGCGTGCTCGCAGGGCTCGAAGGCGATCTGGCCATCGGGCACACGAGGTACTCCACCACAGGATCGAGTTCGTGGCGTGCGGCACAGCCGTTCTACCGGGGGCTCGACGGCACCGAATTCGCACTCGGGCACAACGGGAACCTCACCAACACCGCCGAGCTTGCGGCATCCTCGGGAATGCTTGACGGCACTGTCACCAGCGACAGCGACTTGGTCGCCGAACTGGTTGCCCAGCGCATCACCGCCACGCAGCAGATCACTCGCGCCCGTCCACGCGAAGCGGTCACCGAGGCGCTGCTCGAGATTCTGCCCAGCCTGCGCGGGGGCTTCACGTTTGTGGTCGCCGACCGCGAGCGCTTGATCGGCGTTCGCGATCCGCACGGCATCTGGCCGCTCTGCCTGGGTCGACTCGACGTCGATGACCAAGCGGATGCGGGGCCCAAGCACGGCCAACCCAGCACCGGCCTGCCCGGCATCAGCCAGCCCAGTGACGATCAGCCCAGTGTCGATCAGCCCAGTATCAGCCAGCCCAGTGTCGGTCAGCCCAGCGTCAGCCAGCCCGGGGGCGGCTGGGTGCTGGCGTCGGAGAACCCTGCGCTGGAGGTTGTGGGAGCGACGTTCGAACGCGAGATTCAGCCGGGCGAGATGGTCATCATCGACACAGCCGGGTGCCGCTCACTGTGGCCCTTTGCGACCAGGCCCCAAGCCGGTCTCGGGGCGCCACCGCACCTGTGCATCTTCGAGTTCGTGTACTTCTCGCGGCCCGACACCGCCTTGGCCGGCCAGAACGTGCATGCCGCCCGCCAACGCATGGGCGCCTACTTGGCATCCAACGCGCCGGTCGATGCCGACTTGGTGATGCCCGTCCCCGAGTCGGGCATTCCCGCTGCGCAGGGCTACGCACGTGCCAGCGGCATCGCTTACGGCGACGGGCTGGTCAAGAACCGCTACATCGGTCGCACGTTCATCGCTCCCAACCAGCACGTCCGATCCCTGGGTGTGCGGACCAAGCTGAATCCGATCAGCCCCAACATCGAAGGCCGCCGGCTCGTGGTGGTCGACGATTCGATCGTGCGTGGCACCACCACCCGGTCGATTGTGGCCATGCTGCGCAGCGCCGGCGCTGTCGAGGTGCACCTGCGCATCTCCTCGCCCCCATACCGCTGGCCGTGCTTCTACGGCATGGACACCGGCACCTCCGACGAGCTGCTGGCTGCGAATCGAGACTTGGCCGAGATCGAGGCGTACCTGGGAGTCGACTCGCTGGCCTATCTGAGCCTCGATCAGCTCGTCGAAGCCACCGGCGTGCCTGGCGGCGGCTTCTGTCACGCGTGCCTGACCGGCGAGTACCCGGTGGAGATCGGCGCGGGGGCGCGGTCCGAGGTCTTCGGGAGCGTCGCCGACGAGCCGAGTCGGTCGATGATCGCAACGGGCAGCGTGCAGCCGGCCGCTGTCGCCGAGTCCGTGGCAGGGTGACGCCGCGTTGACCATCGCTGCCCGACGATGCCCGAGCCGATGACGCTCGAATCTGCGGATACACCCGCCGGCGACCCCGAGGCCGGCGACTCCGGGCGGTTGACGTACGAAGCGGCGGGAGTGAGCATCGACGCGGGCGACGAGGCAGTGCGGCGTCTGGCGCCACATGCCCGCAGCACGTACCGGCCTGAGGTGCTGAGCGACATCGGAGCGTTCGGAGCGGTCACGGCCCTGCCGGAAGGCTTCAGCGAACCGGTGCTGGTGAGCGCGAATGACGGCGCGGGCACGAAGCCTCTCATTGCCGCTGCGCTCGGCCGGTGGGACACGATCGGTATCGACGTGGTGGCCATGTGCGTCGACGACATCGTCACGCTCGGAGCACAGCCGCTGCTGTTCCACGATCAGATCACCGCAGGACGCCTCGACCCCGACGTCGTCGAGGAGATCGTGACGGGTCTGGCCGCGGGCTGTCGCAGCGCCGACTGCGCGCTGGTCGGAGGCGAGTTGGCCGAGCACCCCGATGCGCTCGCTCCCGGCGACTATGACATCGCCGGCTTTGCCGTGGGGGTGGCCGAACGCGCACGGTTGCGAGGCCCCATCACCACCGGCGACGCAACGCTCGTGGGACTGGCGTCAGGCGGTCTTCGATGCAACGGCTACAGCCTCGCCCGCCGCGTCCTGCTCGGCGAGACGCCCGATCCGGCCGTGCTCGGCTCGCCGGCCTGGCCCGGTGCCGATCACTCCCTGGGTACCGAGATGCTGCGACCGTCGGTCATCTACGCCCCTGCGGTGCTTGCGCTCTTCGACGAATGCGATGCCGTGGGCGCAGCGCACATCACGGGCGGGGGACTGGTCGCGAATGTGACCCGCATGCTCGGCCCCAGCGTCGATGCGGTGCTGCGGCGCGGAACCTGGCCGGTGCCCAGGATCTTCGAGCGCATCGCGGATGCTGGCCCAGTCGCGCCTGAAGAGATGGAACGCGTCTTCAACCTCGGCATCGGCATGGTGGTTGCGGTGCCCCCGTCGGAGGTCGCTGCGGCGGTGGGGATTGCGCAAGGCGCTGGCCACCAGGCTTGGGTCATCGGTGAGACCCGCCCGGGCACGGGTACTGCCCACTTCGGCGACTCGGATCCTCGCTGAAACGCCGCGCTGCTCGGACGAGCAGCCTGAGCGGGCTTCGCGTTGTGGCCGACGCGTCTGCTGTGACACAATGGACCAGCTGAATGAGCAGCAGGAGGTTTCTGGATGTCCGATGCAAACGTAGAGAAGGTCCCTCCCGCTGAAGCGGATGCCGACGAGTACGAGCTGACTTCCGAAGAGCTGCAGCATGTGAGCGGCGGCAAAGGGGCTGGGTCGGGCGGCTCGTCATCCAACTACAGCAACCACACGACCCACAACAGCTACGCGGGCGCCGACAAGTAGGGCGACGTTCCCTCTGGCGTTTTCCCCTCGGGTACACACGATCGGCTAACGCGGGAAGGATCCGCGCGAGCGCAGGGGTCAGCCCATACGCGTGCGTTCCAGCGTGTGAGCCCGATGGCACGACGCACACAAGTCGACGTGCAACTCGGCACTGCTGTGCCGTCAACAGACCACGAGAACTGCTGACGGTTCATCGAGATCGATCATCTGACCAATACCCTGCCGGTACCCGAGCACGCAGGAGCACTGATGACGGCTACAGCAGGGTCTCGGCCCACAGCTGCCTATTCCGCCACGCTCGAAGTCGAGCTCGCTCACCAGCCGGGCACGCTCGGTCGGCTGTGTACAGCCATCGGCGATGTCGGCGGCAACATCCAGAGCCTCGACGGTTTCACGATCACACAAGGCTCGCTGCGCCAGCACATCGTGGTGGACGCGTCGAGCGAGGAGCATGTTTCGCGCATCTGCGCGGCGGTCGACGGCCTCGAGGGCATCAAGGTCATCTCGGCGCTCGACCGCACCTTCGAGCTGCATGACGGTGGCAAGCTCTCCACGGTCAGCCGCATCCCGCTGCGCAATGCCGACGATCTGTCCATGGCGTATACGCCCGGCGTGGCCCGCGTGTGCCGGGCGATCGCCGATGAGCCCGAACGGGTCCATGACCTGACCATCAAGGGCAACACGGTTGCCATCGTCAGCGACGGCACGGCGGTGCTGGGTCTCGGTGACATCGGCCCGGCGGCTGCGATGCCGGTCATGGAGGGCAAGGCGCTGCTGTTCAAGGAATTCGCCGGTGTGGATGCGTTCCCGATCTGCCTCGACGTCGACGAGCCTGACGAGATCGTGGAGACGGTCATCCGGCTGGCCCCCACCTTCGGAGGCATCAACCTCGAGGACATCGCGGCGCCCGGGGCCTTCGAGGTGGAAGAGGCGCTGCGTGCCGCGCTCGACATCCCGGTGTTCCACGACGACCAGCACGGCACCGCAGTGGTGGCGCTGGCTGCGCTTCGCAACTCGGCGCGTATCGTGGGCAAGGATCTGGCGAACCTGCGCTGCGTCATCCTGGGGGCGGGCGCGGCCGGCGTGGCCACCGCCAAGATCCTGCTCGGCGCCGGCATCGGCGATGTGATCGCCTGCGACCGCAAGGGCACCATTCACCCGGGTCGCTCCGAGCTGAACCACGCCAAGGAATGGCTGGCTGCCAACACCAACACCGAGCACGTGGCCGGCTCGGTGTCCGATGCCATGGCCGGCGCCGACGTGTTTCTCGGCCTCAGCGGGCCGGGCCTCATCACCCGCGACGACGTGGCGACGATGGCGGAGCGGCCGATCGTGTTCGCCATGGCCAACCCCGATCCAGAGATCCTGCCCGACGACATCGGCGACATCGCCGCGGTGGTGGCGACCGGCCGCAGCGACTACCCCAACCAGATCAACAACGTGCTGGCATTCCCCGGCATCTTCCGTGGCGCCTTCGACGCGGGCGCCACAGACATCACCGAGAACATGAAGATCGCCGCCGCCGAGGCCATCGCAGCAGGCGTCTCCAGTGACGACCTCAGCCCCGACCTCGTGATCCCCACAGCCTTCGACCGCTCAGTAGTCCCAGCAGTTGCCGCAGCAGTAGCCACAGCAGCCAAAAAAGACCGAGTAACGCGCCGCTGAAGGCACCCCGATCGAGCACCCGGCCGCCGCAAAGCCCGGTCAGCACTCGCCACGAGATGCCCCACGAGGTGTGCCGCCACGGCACCCCTTGAGTCAGCGGCCGAGGGGCGAAGCCCTTCGAGGCCGTTTCTGCTCGTGGTCGGGACCGGCGTCGATCCGGTGACCTCACGCTTTTCAGGCGCGCGCTCTGCCAACTGAGCTACCCGACCGCGGTCCCGACGGGATTTGAACCCGCGACCTCTGGCTTGACAGGCCAGCGTGAACTCCAGACTTCACCACGGGACCAGTTGCATTGCTGTGTGCTTGCGCCGACGTCGAGATCAGGATCCCTAGCGATGCAAGCGAAGCAACGATAGCCACCTCAATCAGCAATCAGCGCCTTGGATCGCGGTGCGCAGACGGTCGGCGAGATCGCCGTGAGACAGCACCGATACTCCCTCGCCGCCGCACCACGCTGACAGCACATGCAACTCGGCTGCCAACGCTTCGAGGGTCGTCGTCTCTGCAGTGGCGCCGCTGGGCCACGACCTTGGTTCCGCCCACGAAGCCGGTACTTCCAGCACGTTGCGCTCCCGGTCGAAGCGCACATCGAGGCGCGCCACCAGCGAATCGTCGTGCAGGAACGGCAGCACGAAGTAGCCGTACTGCCGCTTGGCCTTGGGCGTGTAGATCTCGATGCGGTAGTGGAAGCCGAACAGCCGCTCGGCGCGGGGGCGGTGCCATACCAGCGGGTCGAATGGGCTGAGCAGCACCGACCGCGACCGTCGCCGGGCAGCGCGCTGGCCGGCGGGCACATACCCCGGCCGGTCCCAGTCCTCCACGGCCACCTCGGTGAGCTGGTCGTCTTCGACAAGCTCCGCGATGCGGCCGCGCGCGATGCGCTTGGGCAGGCGGTGGTAGTCGATGAGATCATCGGCGGTGGCTACACCGAGGCACCGGGCGGCATCTGCCAGCAGCGCGCGGTGCGCGTCAGGTTCGTCGACAACAGCATCGACCACCTCGCTCGGCAGCACCCGTTCGATCACGTCGTAGCGGCGCACGAAACCGGTGCGGTCGGCCACGCCAACACGACCTGCCCAGAACAGCCACGCCAGCGCCTGCTTCCCGTTGCTGCGTGTTCCCCA
>JAJDZE010000190.1 GCA_022824805.1 Acidimicrobiia bacterium
CGGCAAGCCCTCCCAGCTCGACTCGACGCTGCTGTACCTGGTGTCGCCGCTGTCGGATTTCGTGTCCGGCACCTGCATCTCGGTGGATGACGCGCAGGGCGCCGGCTGAGGCCATGAGCGCGCCCGCCACCAGCCCGGGCAATCGCACCGATGCCGACGCCACGAGCGTCGGCATTGCCGATCTCGACGAGGCGGCGCAGCACTGGCGCGAGCACGGCTCTGTGATTGAGGACGGCCACGTGCCGACCGCCCACATCGACCACGCCGTCGAACATCTCTCGGATCTGTACCCGCGCCCCAAAGAGTTCCACTCGGGCGACCCGGCACTTCGAGAACGCTTCGTCGGGCGCAGCTACAACCAAGGCCACAAGTTCCCCGAAACCGACCCCGACGGGGCCGCGTTCCGCCCTGAGCAGTTCCTGGGTCACATCCTGTTCCCGTACACGTCGCCCCGGCTGAACCGGCTGCAGGTACACGCCGACGTGGTGCGATTCGCCCGCATGGCCATGGGCATCGACGACATCCGCATCTATCAGGCCCGCATCTGGGGCAAGTACACCGGCGTGGCCAACTACGAGCAGCCGTTCCATCAGGACCGCAACCACAACGTGGTGCCCGACCGTCTCGAAGCCGGCTGGTGGAACCTGGAGGGCTTCTTGTACCTGAGCGATGTGGATGACGGCGTAGCGCCCACGGAGCTCGCCGGAGGACCAGCTGACCCCGCCCGGCCATACGACGGACCGCCCGACGGCGATCGGATCGCTGCCGCAGGAGTGCGCGGCTCGTTCTTGGCGTACCGGCCAGATGTATGGCACCGCGGCGTCGACCTCACCCGGCCCGGCGGCAGCCGTTTCCTCATGAGCGCCTCGTTCAAGCCCGCCGGTGCCGATTGGATCGGCTACGACAACGTGCAGCCGGTCTCCAATGGCCCTTTGTGGTCCAAGTTCGCCGCCTCCTGCACGCCCGACGAGCTGTCGTTGTTCGGCGCTCCGCCGCCGGGCCACCCGTACTGGACGCCCGAACTCATCGACGCACTCGAAGACCGCTACCGCGGCATCGACGCATCCCCCTGGCGCGACGCGCTCCCCTAGCCCAGCTCAGCGCCGGCGCGGAGAATTCGCGCAGGTCTGAACCGGCTCATCGCGTCACTTGGTGTTTCCCGCTCGTGTTCCCAGTTCGCATTCAATACGGGCTCACGGGCCGCTCGGGCCACGGCTTCGCCTTCCGATTCAGCCGCTCGCCGGAAGCGCAGGCGGGCCGCGCAGTAGCGTCGGCGGCCATGAGCTTTTTCGGACCTGATCACTTCGAGACCATCACCGACGGCCTGATTTTTCCGGAGGGACCGGTGGTGCTGCCCGACGGTTCGGTGGCCGTTGTGGAGATCGGGCGCGGCACGATCACGCGCGTCGATGTCTCCGACGGCCGCAAGGACATCCTGGCCACGCCGGGCGGCGGGCCGAACGGCGCTGCGCTGGGTCCCGACGGCGCGCTGTACGTGTGCAACAACGGCGGCTTCGAGTGGATCACCGTGCGGGGCCGCACCGTGCCCGGCGAGGTCGCATCCGACTACACCACCGGTCGCATCGAGCGCATCGACCTCGAGACTGGCGAGGTGGACATCTTGTATGCCGATGTGAACGGGGTGTCGCTCAAGGGACCGAATGACATCATGTTCGACTCCACCGGCGGCTTCTGGTTCACCGACCACGGCAAGACCCGCACCCGCGACCGGGACCGCGGCGGGCTGTACTACGCCAAGGCCGACGGCAGCCACGTCTCTGAGATCGCGTTCCCGATGGACGGGCCGAACGGCGTGGGCATCTCGCCCGAAGAAGACCGGGTCTATGTAGCCGAGACGTTCCAGGGCGCCATGTTCGCCTTCGACCTCGAAGGCCCGGGCAAGGTTGCCGCCGGCGTACCCGCACGGGGCTGGTTCCTGGCCCGGCCGGCCGGCCGCAAGTACTTCGACTCGCTGGCCATGGACGCCGAAGGCAACGTGAGCGTGGCCACGATCCTCACCGGCGGCATCAGCACCTTCACCCGCGACGGCGAGGAGCTCGAGTTCGCCCCCACCGACGACTCGGCTACCACCAACATCTGCTTCGGCGGCGACGACATGCGCACGGCGTACGTCACCCTGTCGGGCACCGGCCGCCTCGCCGTCGGCGACTGGCCCCGCCCCGGCCTCAAACTGCCCTTCTAGGGCGGCCCCCAAAGGAACTCATGACGGCCAGACGACAGGGTCGCTACCCGACCATCAAGGACATCTCGCAGCACGCCGGTGTCTCGAAGTCGCTGGTGTCACGCGCCATGCGCGGCGAGGGTCACGTTCGCGAGAGCACCCGCCAGCGCATCCTGGAGTCAGCCGCAGAACTGGGCTACCGGGTACACGCCGGCGCTCGGTCGCTGGCCGGCCTGAGCAGCGGAACCATCGGATTCGTCATCACCGGGCTCTTCGATGCGTTCTGGGGCGAGGTCATGTTCGCGGTGGATGAAGAAGCCAGCCGGCGCGGCATGCGGACGCTGTACCTGTCGAGCCCACCCGATATCAGCGGCGAGCGCGAGGTGATCGAGCGGATGCTCGAGTACCGGGTGGACGGCCTCGCGCTGGGGTTGCTCGGTCGACGTGACGCGGCCGAACTCGACGAGTACGCCGATGTCGTGCCGGTGCTGGCGCTGATGTACGACCTGCGATCCGATCAATACGACACGCTCGTCACCGACGACGAAGCGGCCATGGTGTCGGTCGTCCGACACCTGGCCGAGTTGGGCCACAGCGACATCGCCCTCATCGGCGACGCCGAGATGCCGAATGTCGCCGCACGAACCCGCGGGTACACCAGCGAGATGGAACGGCAGGGATGCTCGGGGCACATCTCGTTCGAGCCGGCCGGCTTCCTGCAGTCGGACGGGTACGAGGCGGCGGACAAGCTGCTGCGCCGTTCGCGACGACCGACGGCCATTGCCTGCGTCAACGACGCCCAGGCCCGCGGCGCCGTGCTCGCCGCGGTCGACGCCGGCCTCAGCGTGCCCGGCGACATCAGCATCACGGGCTTCGACGACTCTCTGTATGCCGTCGCCGGCGGGCCCCGGCTGACCACGGTGAGGCTGCCCCGCGCCGATATCGGGCAGACCGCAGTCAGCATGCTGAGCGACCGCATGAACGGCCGCAACACCGCACTCGTGTCGGTGCTGCACGCCGAGTTGGTGGTGCGCGACTCGACCGGCCCGGCCGGCTAGCAGACTGGCCGGCCCAGAGGCTGAGCCAAATGGCGAAGCCGTGGCACGAGCGGCCCGCGAGCCCAGCGAGCACAAGCGGGAAGAAGCAGGCGACGCAGAGGCAAGCGCCGCCGACCGGCGCCTCTGCTAGGCCGAGATCTCCGCCACGCTGACGGCACGCCCTTCGCGTGCAGAGCGCGTGGCCGCCAGCGCTATTGCCAAGCACGCACGGCCGTCTTCCAGCGTCACGGGCGGCAGCTCGCCGGCCAGGACGTCCACGAACGCCGCCCACTCCGCCCGATACGACTCGGCGTACCGCTCGGTGAAGAACCACGGCATCGGCGCAGACGCCGCGCCCGCCGGCCCAAACCGCATCGCACCGTGGACGGTCGGGTTCTGCGACGCCATCGCCCCGGCGCTGCCGAACGCCTCGACGCGCTGGTCGTAGCCGTAGATCGCCCGCCGGCTGTTGTCGATGGTGGTGATGGTTCCGTCGGTGTGAGTGAGCACCGCCACCGCGGTGTCCCAGTCTCCCAGCTCGCCGATCACGGGATCGATGCGTACTGCGCCTGCCGCATACACCTCGGCGACCTCGGCGCCGACCACGAAGCGCGCCATGTCGAAGTCGTGGATCATCATGTCGGCGAAGATGCCCCCCGAGCCGGCCACATAGTCGTGCGGCGGCGGTTCGGGGTCACGGCTCGTGATCCGCACGACATGCACTTCGCCGAGCTCGCCGCTGCGAGCAGCTGTGGCGACAGCCCGATGCGACGGATCGAAGCGACGGTTGAAGCCCAGCTGAACTGCCGTGCCTGCAGCGGCAACGGCCGACACAGCGCGTTCGGCCTCGGCCAGGTCCAGCGACACGGGTTTCTCGCAGAAAACAGGCAGCCCGGCTTCCGCCGCCGCCACGATCAAGTCGACGTGCGTCTGCGTCGGTGAGCAGATGGCCACGGCGTCGACGTCGGATCGGGCCATCAGCTCCGCCGGGCTGTCGGCCACGGACACACCCATCTCTGCTGCCAGCGAGGCCGACGCGGCGGGAGCGGCATCGCACACCGCCGCCAACCGGAGGCCGTCGATGCCGGCCAGATGGCGCGCATGCATCTGGCCGATCCGGCCGCAGCCGATGAGGCCGAGGCCCGCAGCGCTCATGGCTGCTGCACCCCGGCGCCGGCGGAGATCACCAGCCGCGCCGCTGAGCAGCCATTGCCTCGGCCATGTCGGCGGCTGCAGCGGCGATGTCAGGACTGTCGCTGATCTCGGGCACGCCCACCTGCCAGGCCGCGCCGCCTTCGGTCCACGACGTGGGGTGTGTGGCGAGCACGATCACATAGGTGCGCCCCGATACCCTCGCTCGCTCCAGCGCCGCCTCCAGCTCCGCAATGTCGACGACAGTCTCCGATGCGCATCCCATGGACGCTGCGTGTGCTGCGAAGTCGACATGGAGCGGCCCCGGTCCCGTTCGATCCACCGTCCCCGATGGACTCTGGGTCATCGTGTCGGCCAGGAAATTGTTGAACGACTCGCCGCCCTGGGCGCGCTGCAGCCGGTTGATGACGGCAAAGCCCCCGTTGTCGCACACCACCAGGGTGATCGGGTGGCCGCTCAGCACCGAGCTGTACAAGTCGGAATTCATCATCAGGTAGGAACCGTCGCCGACGAGCGCAACGACATCCCGAGCGGGCAGCGCCTGCTTCGCGCCCCACGCGCCCGAGATCTCGTACCCCATCGTCGAATAGCCGTACTCGCAGTCGAAGGAGTGCTCCACATCGCTGCGCCAGCCGTTCACGGTCTCCCCAGGCAGACCGCCGGCTGCGGTCACCACGTAGGTGCGCTCATCGGCCGTTCTCGACACGGCGCCCACCACCTGTGCGTATGTCGGCAGTTCTGCCTGCGAGCTGATGGCCTCCGGGGCGGCGAGCTTGTCGATGTACGCGTGGTACTGCGCGGTCTCGGTCTCGGCACGCGCCGTCCAGTCGGCTGGTGCGCGGTAGTCCACGATCGCAGCTCCCAGCTCGGCAAGTCCCTCTCGCGCGTCGGCGACCAAGGGGCAGTTGGCGTGCTTAGTCGCGTCGAACCGTGCAGTGTTCAGGCCGATGAACGTCGAGCCGTGATCGAACACGGTCCACGAGCCGGTGGCGAAGTCGCCCAGC
>JAJDZE010000083.1 GCA_022824805.1 Acidimicrobiia bacterium
TCCGGATCGGCCTGCTGGTCTCGCGGCGAGGCCGATTGCGAACGCTACTGCGGGTCGCCAGCGCTTGTCGGCATGACGGCTCGTTGCTTCGAAGCGGCAGGTGAATCCGTGACCCGAGCGGCGGGCAGGTATACCTCTTCGCACGACCAACGAGGAGGCATGACATGCGTGACATCACCGGTTGCGTGGCGATGATCAGTGGTGCGAATCGCGGCATCGGCGCCGCGGTGGCCGAAGCGCTGCATGCGGACGGCTGGGCGCTGTCGCTGGGCGCCCGCGACATGGCCGCGCTCGAGACCTCAGCGGCCTCGTACCGCACCGACGGCGACGGCGGAGCGGCCGTCACCCTGCACCGCCACGAGGCGACCGATCCCGAGGCTGCCGAGCGCTGGACCGCAGAGACGATTTCGGCGCACGGCCGGATCGACTGCCTCGTCAACAACGCCGGCGTGGCTCACCCTGATGAGTTCGAGGAGCTGACCGAGGACACGCTCGACGAGATGTGGGAGGTCAACGCGAAGGGCCCGTTCCGCATGCTCCGCGCCACGCTCGACCACCTGCGCCACAGTGGCGAGGGCCGCATCGTGAACGTGATCTCGATGTCGGGCAAGCGAGTGCGAGGTACCTTCGCACCCGGTTATGCCATGAGCAAGCACGCCGCGATGGCGCTGCACCA
This sequence comes from Acidimicrobiia bacterium, assembly GCA_022824805.1. Lineage (GTDB taxonomy): Bacteria > Actinomycetota > Acidimicrobiia > Acidimicrobiales > Poriferisodalaceae > Poriferisodalis. Next base: position 677 of record JAJDZE010000083.1, read on the forward strand.
CTCGGTCCGGCACCTCACGTTTCCCGACGGGATCCGGTGCACGGCCGTGTGTCCCGGCTACGTGCAGACCGACATGACCTCGGGCTTCGGGGTGGACCCGTCGATCATGATCCAGGCCGACGATCTGGCCCAGGCTCTGGCCACGATCCTGCGCCTGCCGAACACCGCATCAGTCGCCGAACTGCTCGTCAGCACCGAACCAGAGACCATCGCCTAACGAGACATCGCCATAATGCGCTGGACTGCTCGATCCCGCAGCGTGGTACCGTGGCATCTCGGATCCGACAAGTGAGGCAGCTCGCTGCGCTTCCCTGCTAGTGGCCGACAGCGACCCGCCTCACGGATCACCATACGAACCGGGTGCGCCGAACTACGAACGAATTTCGCGGCGACGTTTGACGATGCGGTCGGTGGCCCCAATCCCCACGCTGCGGAGTGTATGTCGGCATGCACAGGTGTTCGGGCGCCCTTGTCGGGTGATGCGCCACGTAGCGTCGAGACCGTGATCACGAAACCGGGGGCTGATGCCTCGAAGGCTGACTGGCGTCGGTGGGTTCGGGATCGCCAGCATCCGGTCACCGCATCGTCGACCGCCGCCGTGGTCGCAGGGCTTCAGGCGTTCGTCGAGGCATTCGACGAGCGCACGGCTGCCGTCGCCGGGCGGCCAGTGCCCCCGAGCGCCAATCTGATCCTCTTCTACCGGGCGATGGCGAATGAGCTGTCGCTGGACGGTCTGGCTGACGGGCTCGGCTGGCAGCGCTTCGCCCTCACCCGCACTCCCCCAGCCGGCCCGCTCACGCTGCACCCGGCGGTCGGGGCGATGGAGCAGCACCGCTACGGCTTCCCCCAGCCCACGGCCTACGCGTTCGAGTTGCAGCCTCGGCACATCTCGCTGGCGCTCGTGCCCGGCGTGGCCTTCGACCACGTAGGCACCCGGCTCGGCCACGGCGTCGGCTACTACGACGAGTTGCTGGCCAGGCTGCCCGAGGATTGCCCGCGAATCGGCGTCGCCCCCTCCGAGCTCGTCTTCGATCGGCTGCCCGTCGAGCCCCACGACGTGCCGATGACCCACCTCGCCACCCAAGACGGCGTCGTTGCCGTCAGCCCTTGGTCAGGCGTCAGGTAGCTCGGCGCCGGGAGCACGCCCATCCAGCACACCACTCCGATGTCGGCTGCTGCGTCGACGACTTCGACATCGACTACGCCTGAGACCCCTCAAGCGGCGAGTTCTCCGGCACCGCGACCTGCGCCGAGGGCATCACCGTATATCCTCCGCGGGGTAGGGACAGGCGACGCTCAGCAGAGGTGCGCTTTGTGCGCGCCGACCGGCCGGGTGACAGGCAGGGAGGCCATGCGATGACCATGATCGGCACGGCGATGGACGCGCTGCGCGCGACGGTGGCGAAAGCGCGGGGCCTGAGCGGCAGGTTGACGGGTTCCCATTCCGCCGCGCGCCGTCCGCGGCTGGGCCTTGCCGCAGCGACCCCCCCCCCCCCCTCCTCCCCGCGTTTCGCAGTCTGCGTCTGCGTGGCGGCGTCGCCTAGGACGCTCCGCCTCCCGGCCTGAGTCTTCCCCCGCCGACCACCGCCTGGCGTCGGGTCGGCCCGCTTGTTCTTCCGACAGCTTCCCTGCTGCTTCGGCCCGCCCTGTTGCAGGTACCCGCTCTGCGGTCCGCAGGGTGCGGCGCGGCCTTGTGCTTGCGCTGATATGTGCCTCCTTGTTCGCAGGTCTGGCTACCGGAGCCGAGGCGCAGTCCACCCAAGTCTTGGTCAGTAATCTCGGACAGACCCCTTCATCATCGGGTGATGCGAACTTGACAATTGATGTCGCCCAGGCTTTCACGACGGGCGGCAACGCTGACGGGTACACCGTGGCCAGCGTGGACATGAGGCTTGCCAAGCTGAACGACAATCAGGCATTCGCCAGCAAGATCACAGCAACCATCCGCGAAAGCAGTCATGGGAACCCAGGCGCCGTTGTCGGCACGCTGACAAATCCCGCTTACGCGCAGACAAATTCCGCCCGAAATTATACCTTTACCGCTCCTCAAGGGGGCATTGCTCTCGACGCCAGTACAACGTATTTTTTCATGATCGATACAACTGGTCTGGACCGTGACACCAACAGATTCCTACGAACAGATTTGGACGATGAGGATGCAGGCGCGGCGGCGGGATGGAGTATTGGAGACAGCTATAGGTTTCGGAGCACCCAAAATGGGCTCTGGGGGGGAACGGCATCAAACGCTTCCCTGATGATCCGCATAAACGGCACCATCGATACGGCGACGACGCCGGGCGAATGCACGGGCGACGGCCCCTATGAGGTTCCTTTCGACTGGGCCTTGAAACCGTCGGGTCTCGCGGCGGGCACCGATTTCCGGCTGCTGTTCGTCACCTCTACGACTCGTGACGGCACCGCAACCGACATCGCGACCTACAACACGTTCGTGCAGACC
>JAJDZE010000031.1 GCA_022824805.1 Acidimicrobiia bacterium
ATGCTCGGCTCTGGTCGAGGCCGTCCCGCCATTGGGTCACCTCAGAGACCGTGACGGCGTCGGCGGGCAGGTGCTCGCAGTCGGCGTCGTAGGGTCGTGTCTCAGCCGCTGCCGGGCTGGCTGTCGCGAACAGCGACGCCACGACCGCGAGAACGACGACGGGAATCAGTCGCCTTAGCTTGCGGGGGGGGGGGGGGGCTTGTTGCTCGGCGGGCTGTCACCTTTTCACGCTCCTATGTGGTTGAGTGCGGCCCACGACGGTAGCAGTACGCCGGTGCTGTGCCGACAACTACACACTCGCCGCCTGAGATGCGAGCAGCGAAACCGGACCTGCGCCAGCAGCGTCTCCGGGAACGCCGCGAAGCCCGCGAAGCCTGACCTGCGGTACCGCCACGGCATGGGCATCAGTAAGTTCGAGCCGTTCCGGGAACCAGCGGACCACCGGTTCCGAGTCGGGGTCCGCTAACTCGACGTGCGCACCGGTCTGCCGTCGCGCACCGTGCAGTGCCGTACGCGGGGGCAGCAGTCAGTCGTAGACGAAGCCGAGTTCTGCTGGTGGGGGGAGTTCGCCGCCTATGTGGCCGTTGGCTCGGAGGTTGGCGATCTGATCTGGGCTGAGGCCGGCTACTTCGGCCATGACTTCGTTGGTGTGCTGGTCAAACAGGGGGGAGGGGCCTGCTTGGTCCGGGCGGATACCGTCGAGGGTGAACGGCGACGCGATGTGGCGCATGGGGCCGGTGACTGGGTGATCGACGAGCTCGATGCGGTCGGCGACGCGCTGGTGATCGGCCGCGGTCCACGGGTCCCAGCAGAACTCTGTGCGGGCGCCGACGGCGTGCAGCGCCGCTTGCAGGCTCGCCCTGGTTCGGGTGGGTGTGCCGCCGCTGTTCTTGGTCTCCTTGAGCAGGGTCTCGATCACGTTGAGGGCGTTGGTCTCGGAGGACGGATCGGCCGGTCCATCGGCGATGACGGCGAGCCAGCCGTCGGTGCCCCCGATGAAGCCGCTCCAGGCGGCGCCAGGTTCGCGGTTCCCCATGCGGCCGATGTCTCGGCCTGCTGTTGAGGCGAGCACGAGTGCTTCGCCGCTGTGCTGCCAGGTTCCTTCCTGCTGGGAGACGTCGATTTCTATGCCTCGACCGGTGTGCTCGGCGTGGTGCAGGCCGCTGAGCAGGGCGAAGCCGGCGGTGATGCCGGCGATGGGGTCGGGGAAATAGATGTTGGAGATGCGGGCGCCTTCGTGCTCGTAGCCCTGCCGGTGACCCATCCCGCCCATGGCCTCGATGATCGAGCCGAAGCCCACCGCGCCCGCATAGGGGCCGTCGACGCCGAACGCGGGCATGCGCACGAGCACGATGCGTGGGTTGACCTCGGCCAGCGTCTCGAAGTCGAGGCCGAGCTGGGGCAGCACGTGGGCCGAGAAGTTGGCGACGAGGGCATCACAGTTTCGCACCAGCTCCATGAAGGCGGCGCGGCCCTCGGGGGTGGCGAGCGTGACGACGCAGTCGCGCTTGCCCTTGTTGACGGCGTTGAAATGCCCGCCCGCCTCGTAGAAGCGATTGTCCCCGACGAGGTGTTCGAGGCCGGGCGCCATGCCGTGGTCGTAGGGCCGTTGGGTGCGGAAGCCGTCGAACGGGTTCTGCGCCTCGATCTTGATGACATCGATGCCGAGCGGCGTCAGCAGGTTGCCGATGTACGGCCCGGCCCAGGCAATGGTCATCTCGATCACCCGCAGCTCGCGCGTCGGTCGCAGTGCCGCTGTGGCGGTACCGGCTGCCGGGAACGGGTCAGTGCCCTGATCGCTCACTCGCTGCCCCGGCACGGGCAGGCCTGGCGCGGCGAAGGGCTGGATGGGCGCCAAGGCGGTTCCTGCCGGTGTCTCGACGTCGCCGAGGAAGCCCCGGTCGGTGAGATGCTCGTCTTCGAGGGCGTCGAGCGGCGTCATCACCATGCCGACCGCCCATGGCGTCTCCAGCGCGAACTGGAACAGCTCGCGCTTGGTGCGGGCGGCATACCAGGGCCCGATGACCTCGCGGATCACCTCGATGTGGCGGGCTCGGCGGTGGCGGTGGCTCAGCTCGGGATCGTCGATCCACTCGGGCATGCCGAGATGCAGGCACTGCATCTCCCAGTCGTCCCGCCGGATCGAGCCCGGGCACACGAAGCCGTCGGCGCAGCGGATCGCGCCCGACGGGTACGCCGTGGGCGGGTGCGGCCCCACCAGCGGCCGGCGCCGCTGGCAGTGCAGCGAATCGCAGTAGCAGAGCTCGACGGCGGTGAGCAGCGCCCCCAGCCACGACACATCCATGTGCGTCTCGGGCCGTCGCCGGATGAGGTGCGCGGCCCAGGCAGCAAGACCGCCGGCGCAGTACTGGGCCTGCCAGCCGGGCAGGCGCAGCGGTTCGGCGCCTTCGTCGCCGTTGAAGCCCAGGAAACCCGTGGCGGTCTGCACCAGCAGCTCGTCGGCGATGACGCCGGGGTCGCGGCCATCAGCGCCCCAGGCCGTCACCGTCACGAGCTTGGGCACGCGTTGGCCCTCTGCCGCACGAGCGGCCAACCGCTGGGGATCCCACGGCCCGCCGGCAAGCCCGGCAAGTGTGTCGCTGGCGATCACCACGTCGGGCCACGACCCCTCCACGCTGTCAGCGGCGCAGTTCAGTTTCCCCGCATTCAGATGCACATACAGCGGGCTGGTCTCACTGGGCCGCAGCCCGATGTCGTCGACGGGCTGGCGCCGGGCAGGGTCCCCGCCCGGCGGCTCCACCTTGACCACGGTCGCCCCAGCGCCCGCCAGCAGCCGTCCGGCATACGGACCGGCGATGCCGGTGGCCACCTCCAGCACCTGCATTCCCGCCAGCGGCGGCAGCTTCGCCGCGTCAGCTTCAGCGGCGCGATCAGCCGAGGTGGGCATCGGATCACCGTACCGCCCGGCGACGCCGGCACAGCGGGCCGGCGGCTGGCCCACGAGGTCGGGCCTCGCGGCCTCAGACGGGGGTTCAGTAGGGTCGGAAGATGAGCTTGTCAAACGGCGCTTCTGCATCCAACGAGACCTCCGACGGTGCCCGTGGCCCGATCACCGTCTGCCTGAGCTTCGACTTCGATGCGGTCTCGATCTGGACCGGCCCCCGAGGATCACGATCGCCGAACCTGACTGCCCGCGGCGAGTTCGCCACCATCGGCGCGCACCGCCTGCTCGATCTGCTCGACGAGCGCAGCGTCCCGTCCACCTGGTTCATCCCCGGCCACACCATCGACACCTTCGGCGATGTGTGCGCCCGGGTGGCTTCCGACGGGCACGAGGTGGGCTACCACGGCTATTGCCACGAAGCCCCGTCATCGAAGCGCGACGAAGCCGACGAGCGGGCCATCCTGACCCGTTCGATGGACTGCCTGGAACGGCTCGCCGGGTGTCCGCCGGTCGGGCACCGGGTGCCGGGCGGCAATTGCGGCGACCGCTGGATCAGCCTGCTCATCGAGCACGGCTTCTCCTACGACTCCTCCATGGCCCGCAACGACTACGCGCCAACGTGGTGCCGGCTGGGCGACGTGCCCACCACCGACGGCCCGCACCAGTTCGGCGACGAGGTCGACCTGGTGCAGCTGCCGTTCGACTGGATCCTCGACGACTGGCCGTACTTCAGCTACGACGGGCCCACCGTGCAAGGTCTGCGCACGCCCGATCACGTCTATGACGTGTGGTCGGCCGAGTTCGACTACCTGAACGACCGGGTGGGCAGCGGGGTGTTCGTGCTCACCATGCACCCCCAGTGCATCGGGCGGGGCAGCCGGATGCTGATGCTCGAAAGGCTCATCGACCACATGGCGGCCCAGCCGGGCGTGACGTTCGCCACCATGGCTGCGGTGGCCGACGACTTCCGCACCGCCGCCACGCCGGGGGACCGCGCCGGTCGCTGCCTGTAGCAGGCGGTCTTCGGACCACAGCCAGCAGCCAGCGGGTAGCTTGCCGCATCGCGCGGCAATGCTGATGCTGGCGCATCACGGGAGCGGGAAGGCGAGCGCATGATCGGACGACCGAGAGCAGCGGTGGAGGGCCTTCCGCAGTACAAGCCCGGTCGGTCCGCGGCGCAGGCCGAAGCCGAGCACAACCTGGCCGAGGCCATCAAACTGGCTTCCAACGAGAACGCCAACGACCCGCTGCCCTCAGTGGCCAAAGCGGTGTCCGAGGCCGCCCTGGGCATGAACCGCTATCCCGACCATCGCTGCACCGGGGTGCGGGAAGCGCTGGCCGACCGGCACGGCGTGGGGCTTGGCGAGGTCACGGTCGGCTCGGGCTCGGTGGGCGTGCTGCAGCAGCTCTTCGCTTCCTATGTCGATCCCGGCGACGAGGTCGTCTACCCCTGGCGCTCCTTCGAGGTGCACCCGGTGTTCTGCGCGATCTCAGGTGCCGAGGCCGTCACGGTGCCGCTGGTCGACCATGCGTTCGACCTCGACGGCGTTGCTGCCGCAGTGACCGACCGCACCAAGCTCGTCGTGCTCTCCACGCCGAACAACCCCACCGGCACGGTCTGCACGACCGCAGCACTGCGGCGCCTGCTGGCGGCGGTGCCGCCCGACGTGATCGTGGTAATCGACGAGGCCTACCGGGAGTTCGTCACCGATCCCGCCGTGACCGACCCGATCCGAACCGTGCTGCCCGGGCACCCCAACGCCCTGGTGCTGCGCACGTTCTCCAAGGCGTACGGCTTGGCCAACCTGCGTGTCGGCTATGGCGTGGGGCACCCCGACGTCATCGGCGCTCTCGACAAGGTGGCACTGCCGTTCATCGTCAGCGGCATCGCCCAGGTAGCGGCGCTGGCGTCGCTGGAGCCGCAGGCCGGTGCCGAACTCGACGAACGCGTCGCCAGCATCCTGGCTGAGCGCGACCGGGTGAACGCCGCGATGGCCGAGCTGGGCTGGCCGGTGGTGCCGAGCCAGGCCAACTTCGTGTACCTGCCGGTCGGCGGCGGGGCGATGGATCTGTTCATGCGCCTGGAGAAGCAGGGCTTGGTGACCCGCCCCTTCGAGGGCGAGGGCGTGCGAATCAGCCTCGGCACTCCCGCCCAGAACGACCGCCTGCTGGCCGCGCTGGGTTCAGGCCCTTGAGATGATTTCGATGCTTTTGGAGTAATTCAGTTGCGCGGCTGCCGTCTCGATGGCAGGCTTACAATGTGGATGTGGCCGCCAGCGCTCAAGTGCTCACCATGGTGCTCGCCGCCGTGGCGATCGTGTGGCACCAGCAGCGCGGCAACGAGAGGCTGCGCAGGGAGATGCGCGAGGAGATCGCCGCGCTGCGCAGGGAGATGCGCGAGGAAATCGCCGCGCTGCGCAGGGAATTGGGCGACGAGATCATCGGAGTGCGCGCGGAGCTGGCGGCCAACGGGCAGCGGCTCGCCCGCATCGAGGGTTACCTGGGCATCGGCATGCCGGCCGAAGCGGCCGCCGCTGCCGCTGGCGCCGCGCTCGTGCAACCCGAAGCTGCGGCATGGTGACAGCTGCACCCCCGGCTGGCACTGTCAAGTCCCGACGGCGGCCTCGCTGATCGCCTTCCACAGCAGATCCATCTGGGTGCGGTCGGTGCGCGACTGGCCCACGGCCACCCGGATGATGCTGCGCCCGTCCAGCTTCGACGGGGTCAGGTAGGCGGTGCCGCTGTCGTTCACCGCTGCCGCGACGGCGTCGGTGGCGCGGTCGGCAGCTTCGGTCGCCGCATCGCCGTCGCCTGCAGCCTGGCAGCGGAAGCACACCAGCGAGAACGGGTGCGGGGCCACGATCTCGAACCGGCTGTCCTCGCTGAGCCGCCGCGCGAACTCCTGGGCCATCGCGACGTGGTGGCGCACCATCTGGCGGATCCCCGATGCGCCGTAGCTGCGCAGCACCCACCACAGCTTGAGCGCCCGGAAGCGCCTCCCGAGCGGCACCTGCCAGTTGCGGTAGTCGATCACGTTGCCGGCGTCGCTCTGGGTGTTGCGCAGGTACGGCGGGTCGATCGACAGCGCATCGGTCAGCGCCGCCTTGTCGGCGACATAGAACGCAGAGCAGTCGAAGTTGACCATCATCCACTTGTGCGGGTTGAACACGTAGCTGTCCACCAGCTCGATGCCGTCGTGGTGGTGGCGGAACTCGGGACAGATCATCGCCGTGCCCGCGTAGGCCGCATCGACGTGGTGCCACAGGCCGTGCTCGAGGGCGACGCCGGCGATGGCTCGCACCGGGTCGACCGAAGTGGTGCCGGTCGTTCCCACGGTCGAGCCCACGAATGCGGGTGCCAGGCCAGCGGCCAGATCCGCCTCGACCGCTGACGCCAGAGCATCTGGGCGCATCGCCTGGTGCTCGTCGACCTCGATGAGCCGCACGTGGCCGAACCCGGCCACGTTGGCGCCCTTCTCCACCGAGCTGTGCGCCTGGGCCGACGTGTAGGCCGCCATCTGGGTCGCAGGCCGGCCGCTGCGCTCCGCGGCACGGTGGCGGGCCGCCACGAGCGCGACGTGGGTGGCATCTGACGCGCTGCCCTGCAGGACTCCGCCGCCGGCGGCCGTGGTCTTCCAGTGGCCGGGCAGGTCGAGCAGGTCGACGAGCCAATCCAGCATGTGGCTCTCGACCTCGGTCAGCGCCGGCGAAGCCGACCACAGCAGCCCGATCAGCCCCAGACCGGCCGACACCGTGTCTGCCAGCACCGAGGGCGGCGAGTTGTTGGCCGGGAAGTAGGCGAACCAGCCCGGATGCTGCCAGTGGGTGACGCCCGGCACCACCACCCGTTCGAGGTCGGCGAGCAGGCTGTCGAACGGCTCGGGTTCTTCTGGCGCCGCCACGGGCAGCAGCTCCCGGATGTCGCCGGGCTGCACCGTCGAGGCCACCGGCAACGACTCGATGCGCTCCCAGTAATCGGCGATCCAGTCGATGACCTCGCGACCGTGGCGCCGGAACTCCTCGGGCGTCATGTGCTGCGGCGGTGACGTCAATGCCGGGGGCACGCCTGAATCAGCGGGGTCCATGGCGGCGAAGCTACCGGTCGCTGTCGGACCGCACGGTCGCGGCTTCGCGACGCTCTGCCGGCGCGTGGCGCGGGAATGCACAGCCCGCAGCGCTCGCCGTCGATTGCCATAGTGTGTGCGCGGCGCACGGCGAGGCACTGTGCGCCCGGCCACATGTTGGCCGGTGCCGGTTCGGTTCGAGGGAGGGACAAGATGGCCGACGCTTCGGTAGGCGCATCCGTTGCTGGTGGGGTCCTCGGGTACGACGTGCCCGCCGTCGAAGCGTGGATCAGCGAGAACGTCGACGGTCTCGAGCCGCCGTTCGACTGGACGCAGCTCGAAGGCGGCCACAGCAACCTCACCTACAAGCTGACTGCCGCCGACGGCACCACAGCGGTGGTGCGCCGACCGCCGATGGGCGAGCTGCTGCCTAAGGCGCACGACATGGGCCGCGAGTTCACGATCATCAGCGGTCTGGGGCGCACCGATGTGCCGGTCGCCATCGCGTACGGCTACTGCGAGAGCCCCGACGTGACCGGGGCGCACTTCTACGTCATGAGCTACGTCGAGGGCAAGCCGCTGTTCGAGTCGGCCGACGCCCGCGAGCACCTGACCGCCCAGGGTCGGGCGCACGTGGGCATGTCGTTCATGGACGTGCTCGCGGCGCTGCACTCGGTGGATCCCGACGACGTCGGGCTGGGCGAGCTGGGCCGCAAGGAGGACTACGTCGGTCGGCAGATCCGCACGTGGTACCGCTCGTGGACAGCATCGGCCCCCTCGGCCTCCTACGACACGCCGGTCACCCACGAGCTGCACGACTTCCTCCAGGAGCGCAAGCCCACCCAGGGACCCGCCCGGGTGGTGCACGGCGACTACGGGCTGCACAACTGCCTGTTCAACCCCGCCGGCGAGCTGCAGGCCGTGCTCGACTGGGAGATCTCCACGCTCGGCGACCCGCTCGCCGATTTCGCCTATGCGCTCAACAGCTGGACTGAGCCCAGCGACGACATCCTGGAAGGCGCCGACCCGCCGACGCTGGTGGACGGATTCGTGGGCCGCGCCGACCTCATCGAGCGCTACGAGCAGCAAACCGGCGCGGACTTGTCAGACCTGGCGTACTACGTCAGCTTCAACCACTGGAAGTCTGCCTGCATCATCCACGGCGTGTATGCCCGCTACATGCGCGGCCAGAAGCCGGCCGACGATGTCGACTTGGACCTGTACCGGGCCCGCATCGGGCGCGGCATCGAGCTGTCGGCTGCTGCTGCCGAGACGATCTCCTAGCGGGGCATGCCGCGCACCGACTGGAACCCGATCCTCCGGGGGGAATTCGACAAGCCGTACTGGCCGATCCTGCAGCAGTTCGTGGCCGACGAGCGTGCCCAGGGAGCGGTGTACCCACCCCATGACCAGGTCTTCGCTGCGCTGCACCTGACGCCCTACGCCGATGTGAAGGTGCTGATCCTCGGCCAGGACCCGTATCACGGCCCCCGCCAGGCGCACGGGCTGTGCTTCTCGGTGCCCCATGGCATCCCCCAGCCGCCGTCGCTGCAGAACATCTTCGCCGAGCTGCGTGACGACCTCGGGATCGAGCCGCCGACGCACGGGAACCTGGAAGGGTGGGCGCGCCAGGGCGTGCTGCTGCTCAACGCGTTCCTGACCGTGCGTGCTCGCCAAGCTGCCTCGCACCGTTCGGCCGGCTGGGAGACGTTCACCGACGAGGTGATCCGGGCGGTCAGCGCCAAGCCCGAGCGCGTGGTGTTCATCCTGTGGGGCGCGTTTGCGCGACGCAAGAAATCATTCGTGGACCTGACCCGCCACGTGGTCATCGAGTCGGCCCATCCGTCGCCGCTCAGCGCGCACAACGGGTTCTTCGGCAGCAAGCCCTTCAGCCGGGCCAACGCCGCCCTCGCAGCCGCCGGCCGCCAGCTAATCGACTGGAGCCTGCCCGGCTGACGCGGCGTCAGCCTTCAGTCACGCAGCGCTCTGTTAGTTTCGGAGCACCGTTCGAGCCCGGTCGGCTTCGCTGAGCGAGCCGGACGCAGATCGGGTGAGTTCTCAGGGGTCGCAGCAACGGGGGTGCGTCGAATGGCTGCCTACATGATCGTGGTGGACAGCGAGGTGCATGATCGCGAACAGGCAGACAGTCTCTCGCTGCGCATCGCCGAGCTCATCGAAGCCCGCGGCGGCAAGTACCTGATCCGCGGCACTCCGACCCTGTCCCTGGGGCCCGGTGCGCCCCCGGCGAGCATCACCGTCTCGGAGTTCGAGACCTTGGAGGACCTCAAGGCGGCATTCGGGCAGGACGATGTGATCAAGCTCCGATTGGAACGCCGCGCATCAGTCGAGTCGGTGGCATTCATGGTGGAGGGCCTATAGGCGACGCAGCACTCGCCGACAGGCCTCGCGCTGGCTCCACAACTCAGTGACAACAGACGACGCCTCCGTCCTCTACGAGCCGAATGATCGGTTGCCTGCCGGCCTGACGCTGGGCATGGGGCTGCAGGGCCTCCTGCTGTCGGTCACGACCACCGCGCTGACGATCTCGCTGTTTGCCAACGCTGCTGGGCTCGACGATGACGACCGGTCGTGGATGATCTTCGCCGCGCTTGCCGTCAACGGCGTCGCCACTGCGGCGCAGGCGACGCGCGGCGGGCCGATCGGCTGCGGGCACGTTCTGATGGTCGGCACAGCACCGTCGTACCTCGCTGTCACGCTGCTCGCCGCTGAGCGGTCCGACGCACGCACGTTGGCCACGCTCATCGTTGTGTCGTCGTGCGTCCAGTTCATTCTGGCGAGATGGCTGCCTCGAGCCCGGCAGATCATCACACCGTCGGTTGGCGGCATCGTGCTGATGCTGATAGCGGTCACCGTGGCCGGCGTGGCGGTTGGCAGGCTGGCCGGACCACCCGGCGGCACGGCGTCGAGCGCAGGCCCGGCGGTGGCTGCGCTCACCGTCGCCGTCGCTGCGATGCTGGGATTGCGAGCGAAAGGCCGGGTGCGTCTGTGGTCGCCGCTCATCGGCATCGCAGTGGCGTGTGTCGTGGCGGTGCTGTTCGGCTTGTTCGACTCGACGAGTGTGTCGGCCGCTCGGTGGATTGCGCTGCCCGAACCGCAGCTGCCCGGCGTCGGACTGACCGACAGCTCAGAGTTCTGGTCGCTGCTGCCGATGTTCGTGGTGGTGTCGATGGCCGCGGGGCTGCTCGCGATGAGCAGCGGAGTCATCATTCAGCAGGTCTCGTGGCGGAACCCGCCGGTGACTGACTTCCGTCTGGTTCAAGGCGCCATGAACACCAACGGCGCGGCGAGCCTGATCGGAGGCTTCTTCGGTGCGCTGCCCACCGTGGTGTACGGCCCGACGTCGGCGACCATGACGACGCTCACCGGCGTCGCATCGCGCCGGGTGGGATACAGCGTCGGCGCCTTGCTGGTCGCTGTCGCATTCGCTCCGAAAGCGACGGCCGTGCTGGCCTCGATTCCCGATGCGGTCACGGCCGGATACTTGCTGGTCATCATGGGCATGGTCTTCGTGGAGGGGATGCGGGCGGTAGCCAGGGAAGGTCTGGCACGCCACAGGGCCCTGATCGTGGGCATCTCGCTGGGGATCGGCTTCGGGCTGCAGGGCAGCAGCGAGGTGGCCGATCTGATCGGTGGGGCGTGGGGGGCGCTGCTCGGCAACGGCATGGTGGCGGGCACCATCGCAGCCGTCGCCCTCACTGCCTTCGTGGAGGTGAGCGGCCGGCGTCGCCAGCGGCTCGAGGTCGAGCTGCATATCGACTCGCTGGGGCCGATCAGTGAGTTCTTGGATTCGCTGGCCGCTGGGGCCGGGTGGAGCGAGCCGTCGCGCAATCGCCTACGCCTGGTCGGCGAGGAAGCCCTGGCGAGCCTGCTCGAGGATCGCGGCGACGAGTCTCACGCCCGACTGGTGGTGATCGCCCGGTCTGCCCCCAATTCGATCGAACTGCAGTTCCTGGCGGCGCTGGAGGAGCAGAATCTCGAAGAGCAGCTTGCCTGTCTCAGCGAGCGGGCCGAGGTGCCTGAGGAGCGGACGATCTCGCTGCACCTGCTGCGGCACTTCGCCTCCACGGTGCGGCACCGCAAGTACAGCGGGATCGACATCGTCACCGTCGAGGTCGACCGGTCCCGCTAGCGGGAGAGCGATACTCAGGCGCGCAACAACCGTCCGGCGCGGTGGGCCTGCCGGCGTTGCCGTCTCGTTGTCCTCAGCGCAGGGTGACGCGTCCGTTGGGGGTGTCGAGCGTTGCCGCGAAGCTGACCGTGTCGCCTGCCGCTACGTCCACTTCGATGCCGATCGCACTGTGGAGCGCCCTGATGTGGTCGGGGTCGGGATGCGTGCCGCTGAGCGAGACGAGCGTGCAGCCGGTCGGGGTGACCGTGGCTGGATGGGTGGTGTTCCCCCATTCGATGACAAACGGAACCAACCCGGGGCCGGCCGACATGGTCAGCGACCAGTGGATTTCCTCGCCGTCGGGCTTCACCCGGCTCATCGCCGAGATCGGGCCGGGATCTTCGCCGCAGGCGGCCATGGCGGCGGTCACGTCCTCGATGGTCTCGCCTTCGGAGGCGTGTACGGCAAATGTGATGAGACGGCCTTCGCTCATGGCGTCGATGTCGAACGGGCGGCCGTTCGGCGGATCGGGCTGTTCGGGGTCGGGAGCGATGATTTCCAGATAGACGTCGTCGCCGAGCGACATGAGCGTGTTGCGGGTGCCCATGCCCGGATGCGGCCCGCCCGGCGCGGCCTCCAGGCCGACCAGCGCCTCGACGGCTGCGGTTCCGGCCGCAAGGTTGGGCGCTGCGTACACGATGTGATCGATAGCTGCCATGCGGGCACGTTAGCCACGGGCGGCAGGCCCGTCAGCGCCCGGCGTGCTAGTCGAAGGCTTCCGCTGCGGCCAGCTCGGCGACCTTGTCGGCGTCGTAGCCCA
>JAJDZE010000043.1 GCA_022824805.1 Acidimicrobiia bacterium
CGGGCGGGGGCGCTGGGGGTCAGGGGCGCAGCTGGGTGAGCGGCTCGACGCCCAGGGTCGTCTCGATGCGAGTCAGACGCTCGGTGTGGTCGAGCAAGATCGCGTTGACCTCCCCGAACCGCTCGTCCACCTGCGCGAACCTCGCATTCATGTCGTCGCGCAGCATCCCGATCTGCGTGTCGATCTTGGCGTCGAGCTTCCCGATCTGCGTGTGCATGTCGTCGCGGAGCTTCCCGATCTGCGTTTCGATCTTGGCGTCGAGCGATCTCATGTCGTCGCGCAGAGTGTTGAAGCCCACCACGGCCATCGCGAGCACACCAGCGATCAGCGCCGCGCACGCCGTGCTCAGCACCGGCACCAGCAACGACCGCCGCTGGGCAGCCCCCGCCGCCGACAACGCGGCCCGCTGCTGGCCGACCGCGTCCGGCGCTGCAGCCGACGGGCGGTCTTCGGTCACATCGGCAATCGTATCCACAGTGCCTCCCGGCCCTCACGCGCACCTTGCCGGCGCGCTCGCGAGGCAACCTAGAACCGGCACGACACCCCGGCCAAGCGATTTTCGCCCAGCGCCGGCCCGCCCGGGGGTCGGGGGCGCAGTTGGGTGAGGGGGACGACGGCGATGTCGTCGTTGGTCTCGAAAGCTCTGCCGGTCGCGGTGACGACGATCAGCCGAGAGGGCTCGCCGGAGCGCTGAGTGTCCACCGTCGCACGCAGACGGCGCAGCGATGCGATGGCCGTCTCGACCGCAGCGACACCGCCGAGCTTGACCTCGACCGCGCTCCAGTCGCCCACGCCGCGGGTGATGATCGCGTCGGCCTCGAGATCCTTGCTGTCGCGGTAGTACATGAGCTCCGCGTCGGCTTGCTGGGCGTACACCCGCAGATCGCGGACCGCGAGCGACTCGAAGAAAAAGCCGAGTGCCTCGAGATCAGCAAGCAGGCTCTGCGGCGACGCCCGCAGCATGGCCGCAGCGAGGGACGGATCCACGAAGTAGCGCTTCGGCTTGGAACGCAGTGTCGCGCTGCTGCGAAGATGCGACGACCATGCCGGTAGCGGCTCGATGACGAAGGCGTCGGCTAGCCGCTCCAAGTAGCGCCGAATGGTTCCGCTGTCGGACGGTCCGCCGAATGCTGCGGTGTCCTCTGCGAGCGTCCGCAGCGATGCCGACGTTCCCTCATTGCGTGCGAGCGAGGCAATGAGCGCGAGCATCTTGCGCGAGTCGTGAGCAGCCGCCTCTCCTGTCGCCAGGTCGATCCGGGCAACATCGCCCAAATAGTCCCTCAGGCGCTGACGTGCATCGCTGTGATGCAGCGTGACGAATCTCGGGAAGCCGCCGCGACAGATCAGCTCGGCGACGCCGGCCAAGCCGGCATCTGAGGGATCGGCTGCGCACGCGCCGCCGTCGAGCAGGCTCGCGAGCGATACCGCTCCTGTCGAATCGCCCGATTCCCACAAAGACATCGGCCGCATCCGCAGCCTTGCCACGCGGCCGGCCCCGCTGTGATCGGTCACCGCCAGCGTCGGCTTCACCGAACCGGTCAAGATGAACTGGCCATTGGCCGCACGGTCATCGCAGGCGTGACGCATCGCATTCCATACGCCATCGGCGAGATGCCACTCGTCGAGCAGTCTCGGCGTGTCCCCGGCGAGGAACGACGCAGGGTTCGCCTCGAGCTGGCGCCTGGCCGCCTCCAGCTCGTCGAAACGCACCATGCTGTGCGCGAACATCCGGCCGGTCCACGTCTTGCCGCACGCACGAGGGCCTTCCACCACCACCGCCGGCGCTGTTCGCAGCAGACGGCGCATCTGGCTGTCCACCACCCGCGGCACGTAGCCCTCAGGCGCCAGCGGGCGCTCGTCCATACCGCAAAATATACGCCGGCCATACAGCAAAAAAGACCCCGGCCATACCGCAAAAAAGACCGTCCTGTGAACGCTGCCGCCCGCAGTCAAGGCGTGAACGGTTCTGCTCAGTCGTCGTCGGTCATGGGGTCCTCGTTCGCAGGGCCCTGTTGAGTGCAGTGCGCCAAGTGTCGAAGTCATACCACCCGCAGCCGACGCACCCTGCTGGGTCGTCTTGGGCGGTGGCCCACCTGCCGTCACCGGCGTAGAAGAACCGAATGCCGAACGGCTCGCCGCGGTTGCCGGTCTTGTAGCAGCGTTCACAGGCCCGCGATTTCAGCAGGTTGTGGCTGACGCTGCCGTTCGATTTCTTGAGCAGTTGGAACCGGTCGCGTATGTCTTGATCGCTCATGTTGGCGAAGTCGGTCTGCGCCTGCTGCTCAGCCGGATTCCATCGCATCATCGGCAGCTTGTGATCGACGGTGAGCTGGCCTGTGGACCGCTCGGTCAGTTCCACGATGTCGCGGGAACCGAGCAACGACACGGCACGACGCACGAAACTCGCAGGCATGAACGCGCTGGGGATCGCGGGCGCGAAGTTGCCCTGCCATCGGTCTTGGCGGGTGGTCTGTCCGCAGGTCACGCACAGGTGGTCGCCGCTCTCGATGACCAACCCCGGACGTGACGCGGTGCCGCGCTGCAAGCCCTGAATGCCTGAGCCGCCCGCTATCTGAGTGCTGCCGACGTGCGCGTACTCGCACTGGCGGCAATGCCACTGATGGTCGCGCAGCACGCAGAACACCATCCACACCTTCGTGGAAGTGTCGAATGTCGCCTCGTACTCGGCAAGGGCGCTCACAGCAGCGACATGCTGCCGAGCTCGGCTTCGACGCGCTCAGCTGCCCCGGCGAACAGCGCAGGATCCAACTCGTAGCCCACGGCAACACGATCCTGCTGCCGGGCCGCTATCACGGTCGTGCCGGACCCGGCGAACGGATCGAACACCAACCCTTTCGGCTGGCTGAACAGCCGCACGAACTCGGCAATGAGCGGCAACGGCTTCTGAGTCGGGTGGATGCGCTGCTGCGGCGACGGCGACTTGTACACGAACACGTTGTGCACCATCTCCCCGCCGAACGGCGTGCCGGACCGCTTGCCCACGACGACGGCCTCCCACGCGTTCACGGGCTTGTAGCGGTGATTGAACGGCACCGGGTTGGTCTTCTGCCACACCATCGGCCCGACAGCCACGAAGCCATGCTCGGTGAAGATGTCGGTGTAGACGCCGATCTGTGCCTGAGCGCAGAACGTCACCGCCCACCCGCCGACCTTGGGCAGCACGAACTCGGTCCATTCGTGCGGGTCCACGATGTCCCAATCCCCGAAGTGGCCCTTGGGCATGATGAAGTCGGAGCCGTCTTTGCGGAGACGGCGCGGTACCTGGCTCTCGCAGGTGTACTTCTGCGAGATGCCATAGGGCGGGTCGGTGAGCAGCAGGTCAATGCTGCGGTCCGGCAACTCGGCTGCGGCGGCGATGCCGTCGCCGTGCCGGAAGCCCCACCCGTCGCCGCTTACAGCCTCACGGGCGGGCGCAGGCTCGGGCGCGTGGTCGGGGAGATTGGCGAGCACATCGGCGGGCTGGGGAGCGGCGAGGATCGAAGCGTCAGCGGCAACTACGACAGTGCCCAGCGGCACCGCTGCCACGCCGTTGCGCTTGGTGGTCAGGGTCACGTTCCACGCGTCCGATGACGGCTCATAGACCGGTGCTTCGTGGCTGAGCAGCATCCGATGGTCGGGGAACCGATCCGAAATCCACTCGTTCACCGCGGCCCGCATGGCAAGCTTGCGTTCGGCAGTCATGCCGGTTGCCACGGCTCGGAACGGTCGGGCTCAGCAACGGTGCCGACTGGCTCGACGGCCACCAGATCGTCGTAGCGGAGACGCTTGCCCACCATGTCGCCCACAACGGTCGCCATCTGCTGGGGGATGCCCATCTCCCGCAGGTGGTGGCGTCCGGCGAACTCGTTCACGTACTGCCCCAAGTGTGCGTCCGACATGTGATGGTACGTGCCAACGTAGCCGCGTTTGAACATGGACCACAGGGACTCGATGCCGTTCGTGTGTGCGATGCCCCGCACGTACTCGCCTGCTGAGTGAGGCACTTCGGCTGGCGGCAATTCGCGGGGGTGCTTGCCTGGAGCGCTCTTTGCCATGAGTCCATAGTCGCAGCGGGGTGTGACA
>JAJDZE010000204.1 GCA_022824805.1 Acidimicrobiia bacterium
GGCGCCAGCAGATGCCCGCACACCGCCGCCGCGTCCAACAACACCCGATCCGAACCAGCCACGCCCTGCATACCCCCATAATCCCGCGCGCACCCCACCCACACGCGGAAATCCGACCCAATAAATCAGCAGTCTCCTAGCACCGACGAAGCCAGTTGGAATGGAGAGACGGTGTGGCTCACACCCGACGACTTGGGCCAGAACACCTGCAAGTCGATTGCCGCTAGCCGTCGCAGCATCACCGATCACGGAGTTCGCAACAGCAGCGCCAGGGTCTGCCCACCGGGTTCCGTTGTGCTATCGACACGTGCCCCAATCGGGCATCTCGCGATAACGACAGTTCCCGCCGCGACAAACCAAGGCTGCCGCACGCTTATACCCAACAACAACGTTGAAAGTGACTTCGTGTACTACTCGCTACTGGCGAGCAGACCAGAACTCGTAATGCTCGGCAAGGGATCCACCTTCATGGAGTTGACTCCATCGGACCTCGGTCGACATCACCTTCCGATTCCGCCTCTTGACGAGCAGCGCACGATCGCCGCATATCTCGACTCTGAGACTGCCCGTATCGATCAGTTGATCTCGAAGCAGGAGTTGCTGATCGAGCGGCTTGGCGAGTACCGGACTGCACTGATCACACAGACCGTGACCAAGGGACTGCCGCCCGACGCTGCCGAAGCGGCCGGGCTGGAGGCAGCGCCCGCACTGGAGGATTCGGGGGTCGGGTGGCTCGGGAAGATACCGGAACATTGGGTTGTGAGCAGACTCCGGCGATTCCTTCTCCGAAATGAGAGCGGCGTTTGGGGAGAAGAGCCAGATGAAGCGAACGCTGCGACCGTACTCCGCTCGACTGATCAGAGGGTTGACGGCAGTTGGTCGATTTCGCAACCAGCGCAGCGATCTCTTTCGAGGAAGGAGGCTGAGGTTTTTCGTCTCGTGGAAGGCGATCTGCTGCTGACGAAATCAAGTGGATCGGCTTTGCACATCGGCAAGACAAGCATCGTAACGTCAGACGTGGCTGCACTCATGCCTTGTTTTTCTAACTTCATGCAGCGCTTGCGGTGTGACTCTTTATACCTGCCGTCCATGCTCCGCTACGTGTTGAACTCTCCGATCGGAAGGCAGCAGATGGTTGTCGGATCGAATACGACTACGGGTCTCGCGAATTTGAACGCAAGCGTGTTAGGCGAAATCGTTGTCCCCGTGCCGCCGCGACAGGAGCAATCTCGCATTGTCGAATTCTTGGACGCTCAGTCGCAACGCATCGACGCTCTGCGAGCGAAGGCCGAGTGGTCGATCGAGCGTCTTCAGGAGTACCGGTCGGCGTTGGTGTCGGCGGCGGTGACGGGCAAGATCGATGTGCGCGATGCGGTGTCGGCTGGGGGTGGTGTGTGATGTCAACGCAGACCACGGAGGAGGCGTTCGAGTCGTCGGTGGAGTCCTTGCTCGTAGGTGTCGGCTGGGTGCCGGTGAAGCCGGATGAGTGGGATGCAGACCGGGCGTTGTTCCCGGAGCGTGCGGTCGAGTTCATCCGGGCGACCCAGCCGGAGTTGTGGGAACAGGCTGAGACCACCCAGGGTGCGGAGCTTGAGAGCCGGATCATCGAGCGGCTGTGCCGTGAGCTTGATCTGAAGGGCACGCTGGAGGTTCTGCGTCACGGGTTCAAGTTCGTGGGCAAGACGTTCCGGCTGGCGTATTTCGAACCAGCGCACGGGCTGAATCCCGATGCGCTGACGCTGTTCGGGATGAACGAGTTGACGGTGACCCGTCAGGCACGCTGCCATCCCGGCAAGAACGACACGGTGGATTTGCTGTTCGCGCTGAACGGTGTGCCGGTGGCGACGTGTGAGCTGAAGAACCCGATGACCGGTCAGACGTGGCGCGACGCAATCAGCCAGTACTGCACGGACCGTGAACCGAACGCTCCGCTGTTCCGGTTCGGCAAACGGGCGTTGGTGCATTTCGCTGCGGACCCCGACGAGGTGCACATGACAACGAAGCTCGCGAAGGGCGAGACGCGGTTCTTGCCGTTCAACCGTGGCAGCCATCCCGGTGAGGTGCAGTGCGGGGCGGGCAACCCGGCGCACCCTTCGGGGTATCGCAGCGGCTATTTCTGGGGCGAGGTTCTAGAGCGGGACCGGTTCTTGGACACTGTCGGCTCGTACATGTTCACCGAGCATCGCGATGAGAAAGTCGAGGACTCCAAGGGCACCCGCGTGGTGCCGCGTGAGACGCTGATCTTCCCTCGGTATCACCAGCTTGACGCGGTGAACCTGATGGCGGAAGCCGCCCGCAGCGAAGGCGCTGGGCACTCCTATCTGGTGCAGCATTCGGCGGGCAGCGGCAAGACGAACTCGATCTCGTGGCTTGCGCATCGTCTGTCGAGCTTGCACACCATTGCGGACGACAAGGTGTTCGATTGCGTGGTGGTCATCACTGACCGGCGTGTGCTCGACGCACAGTTGCAGGACGCGATCCGCCAGATCGAGCACACCGTCGGGGTGGTGCAGGCGATCGATGAGAACTCCGCGCAGCTTGCCCGAGCGCTCGTGGACGGCACCAAGATCGTGATCACGACGCTGCAGAAGTTCCCGTTCGTGATGGGCAGCCTGCTGCGTCTCGCGGGAGCCGAATCGCCTGACGCGCCCAGCGACGCCGAGTCCGCTCAAGCGGTGTCGTGGACGGCCGAGTTGGCGTCACGGCGGTACGCGATCATCGTGGACGAAGCCCATTCGAGTCAGACCGGCGACACCGCCCATCAGATGAAACAACTCCTCGGCGCCGGTGCGCTGGCCGCCGGCGACGACCCCCAGGACTGGCAGGACGGGCTGAACGCCGTTGTGGAGTCACGCGGACCGCAGGAGAACCTGAGCTTCTTCGCATTCACCGCGACGCCGAAAGGCAAGACCATCGAGCTTTTCGGCCGGCCCGGGGCGGACGGCAAGCCGGTGCCGTTCCACACCTACAGCATGCGCCAGGCCATCGAAGAAGGCTTCATCTTGGACGTGCTGGGCAACTACACCGACTACGACACGTATTTCAAGCTGGTCAACATCGCCGAGGAAGACCCGAAGTTCCCCAAGCGTCGCACCGCCACCAAGCTCAACAACTTCGTGAAGCTGCACGAGCACAACCTGTCCCAGAAGACCGAGATTATCGTCGAGCATTTCCGCAATCAGGTGATGCACGCGATGGGCGGCAAAGCCAAAGCGATGGTCGTGGCGTCGTCGCGGCTGCATGCGGTGCGCTACATGAACGCCTTCGGGGATTACATCGACTCGCGCGGCTATGACGACGTGCGGCCGCTGGTGGCGTTCAGCGGCACCGTGACCGATCCCGACACCGGCGGCGAGTACACCGAGCCGAAGATGAACATCGACGTCGTCTCGGGCAAGCCGATCAGCGAGGCGGCGCTGCCGGGACGGTTCGCGTCGCCGGATTTTCAGATTCTGCTCGTCGCCGAGAAGTACCAGACAGGGTTCGACCAGCCGCTGCTGCAGGCCATGTATGTGGACAAGCCCCTGTCGGGCGTGCACGCAGTGCAGACTCTGTCGCGGCTCAACCGCATAGCCGCAGGCAAGCAGCCTCCGTTCGTCTTGGACTTCGTGAACTCGCCCGACGACATCGCCGCGGCGTTCGCCCCGTACTTCGGGGTGACCGAGCTGCGCGAGCAGTCCGACCCCTACCAACTGAACGAGCTGGCATTCGAGCTCGACCAGGCGGGCGTGTACGAACAAGACGAGGTCGACGAGTTCGCGTCGGTGTTCTACCTGCCAGCCTCCAAGCAGCGGCCCGACGACCATGCCCGTCTCGAAGCAGCGCTGCAGCCCGCACGCGACCGCTTCGCCACGCTCGCCGAGGACGCCCAGGAAGAGTTCCGGGACCGGCTCAGCGCCTACGTGAAGCTGTACACGTTCCTCAGCCAGATCATCCCCTACGCGGATTGCGACCTCGAGCGGCTCTACTCCTACGGCCGGATGCTGCTGCCGCGCCTGCACGCCGGCGACACCCCCGACCCCATCCGTCTCGGCGGCGACGTGGAACTGGGGTACTACCGCATCCAGAAAATCTCCAGCGGAGCAATCAGCCTCGAAGGCGACGACACCGCCGTCGCCAGCCCCACCGCGGTGGGCACCGGCAGCAGCGAAGAAGACAAAGAGCCGCTGTCGCAGATCATCGACCGGCTCAACCAGCAGTTCGGCACCAACTTCGACGACAACGACCGCCTGTTCCTCGAACAGGTACGCAACGACGCCCTCGCAGCCGACGACATCCGAGCCACTGCACAAGCCAACGACGTCGACAAGTTCGTCCTGGCGGAACGCCAGCGCATCCGAGAGCTCATGCTGACACGGCTCGCCGAAAACGACTCGATCGTCAACCGCTGCCTCAACGACGAAGAATTCGGCGAAGTCGTAGAAGTCGGACTCCTGCAAGACGTTCACGGCAACGTCCTTGCCGATCCAGACAGCGGCGCGCAGGGGTGATCGGTACATGGGCAAGTTCATTCACAGCGATCTCGGATTCCGCAACCAGGGAGACGTGGTGGTGGTCTCGCTCAGTGGTTCCGCTGCGAACGTACGCCTGCTTGATCCGTTCAATTATTCCCAGTACCAGCAGGGACAGCAGCATCAGTACCACGGCGGTCTCGCTCAGCACTCGCCGGTACGGATCCCGATTCCGCATGGCGGCTTTTGGCATGCGGTTGTCGACATGCAGGGGTTGCAGGGAACCGTTAACGCCGGATTCAGGGTGATCCCGGCGGAGGTGCTTCGGCCTTTGCCTCCCATCCAGCAGTCGCCAGCGCCGCCCGCCGTCAGCCGCACGATTCAAGAGGTGATGGAGAACGCCGCCGCTTCGCAATCCGACATCGAGACGGTCGAGTACGACATCTTCATTTCGCACGCTGCTGAGGACAAGGACGCCGTAGCTCGGCCTCTCGCTACAGCGCTCGACTCCCGTGGTGTCACTGTCTGGTACGACGAGTTCGAGCTTCGCGTCGGCGACAGCCTCCGACGCAAGATCGACGCGGGAATAGCCGCTAGCCGTTTCGGTCTCGTCGTACTGTCGCACGCCTTCTTCGCCAAAGGGTGGACGCAGTACGAACTCGACGGGCTGGTCACCCGAACAGTCGGCGGCGAGCAGGTTCTGCTGCCGGTCTGGCATGAGATTTCCAAGGACCAAGTTGCAGCCGCGAGCCCCTCGCTCGCCGACAAGGTCGCGCTCAAGACCTCGGACTCGACCATTGAGGAGATGGCTGATGAGATTGCAGCCGTCATCTCCGACGCCCGATGAGCGCGTGACGCATTGGCTGCCCACCGGGGACCGACATCAGCAGCTACCTATGCACGATGCGCGTGCACTCGAGTCACCATTGCACACGAAGTACCGGACAGGCCTGTTGCCGGAACACGGCACTGTCGCATGCTGCGGATTACATGAAGAGGCGGTATGGGAACTCTTTGCGAGGGAGGCTCGGGACGTTCGCGATGATGCCCGCTAGGCGTTGGGAGTACTTGATCGTCACCGGATCGTGGCCGTAGAGGGCGTCGTTGTTCCAGTCCATCTTGGACAGCGCGAGCACTTCGTTGGCGATGAGCTCGAGTGGCCCTTGGCCCATGTGCCTTGTCAGCATCACGGGTGATGGGATGCTCTTGCCGCCTTGATAGTAGCTCTGGCCTTGCAGGGCCGCGATCGGCGCGTTGCCCGCGATCCACAGCAGCGCTGTCGTTCCTGACATCGGGATCGTGGTCCCTCGGTGCACCGGGTAGTTGTCGGCGATGCCTCTTGTGCGGCCCGCTGGTTTGGGCAGGATGCGGACGCCGCGCCAGCTCTTGGCCGGGGTGATGTCG
The DNA here is from genome assembly GCA_022824805.1 of Acidimicrobiia bacterium. GTDB lineage: Bacteria > Actinomycetota > Acidimicrobiia > Acidimicrobiales > Poriferisodalaceae > Poriferisodalis. The sequence goes on from JAJDZE010000204.1 coordinate 5,856, forward strand.
ATGCACTCAATCTCGTCGACAGCGCTCAGCGCATCAGACAGTCCTGCCAGTTCTTGTTCCTTGAACGCAGTCGTCTTGTGGATGACGACGCGTTGTGGGGTGTCGCCGCCGTTGCGGCTCTGGTAGAGCCGCAGGCTGCGGGCGAGCACCGCTCGCATGTCGTCGCGGCTCAGGTAAGGATTACGCCGCGCTCGAGCGGTGTCCTCGACTGGGTCTTGCGCGTCATAGGCGACGAATTGCATGCCACCGCCGTCGGAGTCAAACATCTGCGAGCAACAGGTCACGAATCGGGCCTCGCTGGGGTCTCCTCGCAGGGCGTATGCGAGGCCGATGTAGGCAGTGTGCTCGGGCACGCCGGTGAGGGGCGCGAGTCGCCATGGGGTGCCGCCGGCTTTCGTGTAGAGAGCGATCGCGAGTCGCCATGAGATCGATACGGTGTGGCCGAAGCTCAGCGCCTTGTCATTGATGACCTGCGTCGGCAGCCCAAGTTCTGCTCCAATGGCCTTGATTTCGTCGTGCGCGTCGAAGCCCACGCCTCTGAGCCCTGTTTCCCAGGCGTCAGGCAGGTGGATCACGGCAACGTCGATCTCGCTTCGCATGCGGTCCAGCTCCCGAAGCGCATCGGAGATTTCCGAGCGAACGAGCTGGGCGGCCGGGCCTACGCCGATGTCCTCGATTCGTTCTGGCAGCGAGATCTGTGCGCATGCTGCGGCCGGAACGACCGGCAAGCCGAAGAGGGCTTCGAAGCCGGGATAGTCGGGTGTGTAGGAGTCTCTGGTGCGTGCTTTCTGCGGATCGATGACATTGCGCAGGAGTCGCCGTCGGCCAGCGCGGCCGGAATCCGGCCCGGCGACAGCGACCCGCACTCGTTCGGCGTGAGAAATGGAGCCGTAGCCGCCGAAATGGGCGAGGCCCCTCAGAGGATTCGCGTCAACCTGTGATGGGTCTGTCGCCGAGAACGCCAGCAGAGGCTCGTCCAGAGCGGTGTAGGGAGCCAGGCGATCAGTCAGGTCAACGAAGCTCATGATGCGCTAGCGGTGATGTGAGCGTTGGAGTCGCTCCACGCGGTTCTGCCCGAGATGCGAAAGGCCGCGTTGATGCCCTCGCCATCGAAGTAGTGCGCAGTAACCACCGTCTCCTTTTCGGGTGCGATGAGGTGGCTCCACGCATCGATGATTTTGTTCCACTGTGGGTTGTAGCGCCGCGCCCACCGTTCTCGACGCCAGTCAGCCGCGATTATCTGAGCTTGCGAGAGTTGGCGGCGTGAGCGTCCGGCCCGGTCCGCCCTGCTCGCCGACCCAGTGGCGTTGTCATCATCGTCTAGATCGACCCATGTCTGGGGTTCGAACACCAGCCACCATCTCCCGTTGTGCCGTTCGATCCGGATTCGTACGCTCTCGGCGAAACGACAGTCGATCCGGGGGACCTTGCCAGTGATCGGGGACGGGTACGCGTCCTGGAGCGGCCGCAGCAGCTTCTGGTGCTTCGCCGCAACGTCGTCGCGCAAGCGGCGGCCCGGCAGCCGAACCAAGAGCCGATGTCCCCGTCCGCGCAGCACAGGGGCTAGAGGGCGTCGCCTGGTGACCGCTCTCGCCAGTGCGTCGCAGACCAGTCCCCGATGAGCCGGGTTCGCGTATGGATCCAGTGGGACGGTGTCTGACAACCGGCCTCCTACGGCCGCGAACGCGCGCTCGATGCCAGCGTCCTCGCCGAACGCGAGAACCGTTGTTCCCGAGGCTGCGACGGTCGCCCAGACCTCGGTTTCCTTGATGAGTTTGCGGGCCGCGGCAGAAGTCAGCGGCGCCTTGAGCGTGACGGTGCGGGCCTCTTTGGGCAGTTCGAGCAGCTCCAGAGCCGAGCAGCGCACGAGCGGATAGTTCGTTCCCCGCGAAATAGGCAGCGAGACCGGAGTGACTAGTGGCTGCGGTCGGAGCGCGAGCACATGCTCCTGAAGTGGCTCGTCTAAATCGACCGCTCGCTCGATCTGGCCGCCAAGCTCGTCAAAGTTCTCCGACTCCACGAACCCGCACTCGATCCCGGAAGCGGTCGCGCGCTCGAGCAGCGACTCGACTCGCGGCAGAACCGAATTCCCCGGGCGCACTGCCCACCACAGCCCTGCCGAGAACGCCCCGTCGGCCGCCACGGCTTCATCCAAGACCTCCATCACGGAGTCATCGCGCCCGCTGTAACCCACGACGAACAGCCCGAACTGGCTCAGCGCCCGCGCTACCACCCGGCGGAGTCGCTTATCTTGGCGTCGCAACTCGTCGACGGTGTTCATCAGGCGGTCAGAGTGGAAGTCGCCGTGCAGCTTGACCAGCAGCGGCCAAGATCCATCTCGCACGCAGCGTTCGGCGCGTTCCACCTGATCTAGCGCGCCGACGGTCAACGGCAAACGCCTCGCTGGTTCGACCAATTCGTCAGCCGTCATCGCCGCCCGTTCGACCAGATCGTCGAAGTTCGTCGTGAGCAAGCAGCGAGTCCGCCCAGAAGAGACCAGTGCCCCCAGGACCCGGTGGCCGAAAGAGGGGCTGCCGCGCTTGGACATTTCCTCGACAACTGTGCGGCGATCCCGCGCGCTGGAGTACGCCGCCTCGAACGCCACGGCATACTCGCTCGCATGTCCGGCCGGCGGGAAGCCGTTCTGGCCGTCGAAATGAGAGTTGACACGGGCTGACCACAAAGGATCACCCAAATCGACCTCTCGGGGCGAGTAGCCCATCGCTGCGCAGAAGAGCTTCTTCTTGAAATCGCCGATCAAGTCCGAACCGGTCGGCACTCCCGCAGCCGCCGACGCGCCGGCACCGAGCAGCCACGCCATCTGAGGCGCGCGGAGCGCAAACGAGCGGGCGAAGTCGCTGGCAGCGACTCGGTCAACCACGACTCGCGTCTCGGTTTGCCTTGACTGGGGTGATGCAACCAAGACTGGGAGGAAGTCTCGTGCTGCGCGCCCGCGCTCTGATGCCGTCGGCTGTAGGTTGCTCGATTGGGTACCGCTGAAGCCACATGACGCTCACAAACCTGATGCCACTGCCAATTACAGGAATGTAATTTGGAGGCGTGACCCTATCGGCGGCTATGTCCCGTGGAGTGGTGGGTTTTGGGGTTGAGCCTCGGTGTTGGTTGCCGGTGTGAGTTCGGCTGTGGTGACGGTAGCGGGTTCGCGTCGGAGTTGGCTCATGGAGTCTTCTGAGAGGTAGCGGCGGTCGGTGGC
>JAJDZE010000015.1 GCA_022824805.1 Acidimicrobiia bacterium
GCCACCGACCGCCGCTACCTCTCAGAAGACTCCATGAGCCAACTCCGACGCGAACCCGCTACCGTCACCACAGCCGAACTCACACCGGCAACCAACACCGAGGCTCAACCCCAAAACCCACCACTCCACGGGACATAGCCACATCGCAAGGCCCCGATTCGGCTGCTGCGCCGACTCGCTGGCGATCCGTCGAGCACGGTGCGCTCGTCGGTCGCGGGCAATCGGAAGGTCCCATCGGCATTGCTTGAGGGGCTCGCTGCCGATCGCCATCGTCACGTGCGTCAGCGCGCTGCTCTGAATCCCGCCACGCCGCGTCGGACGCTCGCAGTGCTGGCCGTCGACCCGGTGTCGAGCGTTTGCTTCGGGGTCGCCGACAACGCCTCGGCTCCGCGGTCGGTTCTCAGAGCCCTGATGCAAGACGACCGCATGGACATTGGCAGCAGCGGCCGCTGCCAACGCCAGCACCGGCGCTGCTGAAGCGGCGTCTGCCCAGCTTCGCTGGATAGGCCATGTCCAGGACTGGAAAGCCGTCTCCGTTTGCGCGGTCTGCTGGCGAGAGCACACCGACACACAAGTGCTGTGGCGTCTTGCGTCCGTCGCTCACCCCCAAGCGGCCTGGTGTGTCGTCAATCACCCGAGCACGCCGCCAGATCTCATGGTCAAACTCGCCGACGAAGCGCTCGCGTGTGGTGACAACCATCTGCTCGACGCAATCCTGACGAAGTCAATCTTGGTGGAACGCAGCCTGCCGCGGGCGGAGCGACGCCGGCTGTGTTCGGCGCTCGGGCGGCGGCTGCCGCGCCGCACGACGGCCGAGGCCAAGCGGCTGAGAAAAGCCCGTGAACAGGCTCGGCGCAACAGGCGCGCAGAGGGCATCAACCGTTAGGGCGCGGGGCGCGCTACGTCGGCGAGCGTTCCTTCAGGTTGGGCTGTGCGACCGAACGGACATCCACTGAACGATCCCGCGCGAGCTGCCGCAGCACATCGAGGTGAGTGCGCCTATCGGCGGACATGTACGCGCACTCTCGGGTCTGTCAGATGCTCCCGGTCATGTGGCTGGCGGTGAGGGTGGGCTGGGTGGTGAGATACGCGGTGCTGTTGTTCATGCCGTCCGCGCTGAGGCCGAGCACGTCGGTGGTGGCGTTGATGCGTTCGCGGTTGGTGCGGTGCCAGTGCCCGTGGAGCACCAGCGCGGGCGCGGTGGCCTCCACGGCGCGGCTGAGCAGGCCGCGCCCGGCGTTGGCCGCTTGGCGCAGGTCCCACGGCACGCCGCTCATGCCCGGCCTGAATTTGCGGACCTGCGCGGGAGCGTCGTGAGTGAACAGCACGTCAAGCCTGCCGCCGAACTCGGCATCGACGTTGGCGATGAGCCGTGCGAGGTCTTCTTCTGTGGTGGCTTCTTCTTCCCAGCGCCGGCCGCGCACCGCTGAGTCTCGCCGATCGGGGGACACGGCGCCACCCAGCGCCCCGAACGCCCGGCCGCCCCACGTCCACACGCTGCCGCGCCACGCCCACCAGATCGACCCTCCCAGGTGCAGCGGCCGACGCGACGCCATCGCTGCGGCCGCTTGGGGGGTGGCGGCGTAGCGGCCCAGCGCTGGCCATACCTCGTGGTTGCCGTCGATCACCACGATCGGCAGAGGCGAATCGTGCGCTGTCCACATGAACTCCGACTCGAGCGGGTTCAGCTGCGACCACTGTGCGTCGGCGAGCCAGAAGTCCCCGACCTGCACGATCGCTTCGACGCCGAGGTCGACCGCGAGATCCACCGCAGCTGTAAGGGTTCTCGCATTGCCGTGGACATCCCCTACCGCCAGCACGTCACCGACAACGTTCGGGCCAAGCTCAGCCGCGTCGCTCCATGCCCGCTCGGTCGAGAACGCATACGGCTTCCAGCGAGGCATCTCAGCCGTCTCTCGTAGCGGACGCCACTTGGCCGCAGGCGATGCGGGCGACGGCGACGGTGGTGTTGTCGATCGGGCCGGCGAATCGGGCGGTGTCCATCTGCGTGTCGGCTACGGCGTCGGTGCTGGTGCGCTGGTCGGGCGGCAATGCGAAGCCGAGACCGAGGTCGTGGGGATCGTAGCCGAACGGATGACTGCCCAGACCGTCGGCCGCCGCCATCACCCATGTCCCGTTGCCATTCAGGACTGTGCGGACGCGATCCTCCTGTCGGTCCCGAGGACCGACTTCACACCGAGTCGCGACATCAGTAGTCGGGGTCACCGTTGTCGGTGCGCGAAGCGCACCGACAACGCCCACGATTGGGGCGCAGCCATCGCTATGCCGCGAAGCGCTCCTTCAGGCTGCGCAGCGCCGGCCGACGCACGTCTATCGACGGGTCGCTAGCGAGTTGGTCCAGCAGCGTCCGCGGAAGGGAAGAGTTCTCTGCCAGCGCGGCGCGGCACCACTCATCGGAGTGCTGTGCCAGATGTGTCAGCGTCGCGGTGTCAGTCGCCGGATTCTGCGCCAGCCAGTGCTGAATGTGGCGGGTGTCGGAGGCGAATCCAGCGAGCACATCAGCAGGCGTGGCGCTGTTGCGAGCGACGCTGCTCCGGACGAACATGTTCGAGTCGTTAGCCAGTGAGGCGAGTATGTCGGCGGGGGCGAGCTCGTTGCTTGCCAACTCTGTTCGCACCTGCGAGACCGGATCCCGTGCGAGCTCGCGCAGAGTGTCGGGGTGAGTGCGTGGGTTCGAGGCAACGATTCGTCTGACCGACTCCTGTTGATCCTTGGCGAGCAGCGCGAGAACCAAGTCGGATATGTCGCGCCGCACTGCGAGTGCGCCGCGCACGGCCTTTGCTCGATCGCCAGACAGCAATTCTGCGTCGTCTGCCGACACGACAGGGTTGCACACTGCTGCGGCGCGAACGCGGCGATGAGGATGAGCGAGCAATGACTGCACGAGGCTCTCCGGGGCGCAGCGGTTGTGCGCCACTGCTTCCGCGACGACATACGCATGCTCATAGTCCAGCTTGACGGCTGTCCAAGGGTCCGCCAGCCAACGCAACACCCAAGCCGGCGTGCGCTGATTCGACGCCACAGAGCAAGCGACACCGACCTCCTTGCCTTCGAGTGCCGACGAGGCCAGATGCTCAAGCTGTCGAGCGGAAGTACGCGGATGTCCCGCGACACCGCATTGGGCGCCCCAGCTCTCGTGTGAGAGGCGCCGCAGCAGCCGGCGCGATGCGCGCCTGTTGCACGCTGCTGCCGCGACGAGTCGGGGCGAGTCGTCGTCACGCACCATCCTCCACAGCGCCGCGCTGCCGATGTTGGGATGCACCGCCGCTGCCAGCCGCACCTCAGTATGCCCTGTGGCTGCGAGCCGTCGCAGCTCGCGCGACGGCGTGGCGGGATCGGTCGCTGCTGCGAGGTCGCGCAGCCATGTCTGCGGGTGGCCCTTCAGCCGGTTCCAGAACGGTGCCGGCAACTCCGACAAGCTCCGAATGACGTCCTGGTAATCGGAGTCGTATGCCTCGGGCCAGCCGCATATGGTGCCGGGATGCCAGTTGAAGTTCCCCAGATAGTCGGACCACAGGTACCCGTTCGCCACGTTGAAGCCCAGCCGGAACAGCAGCGTGCCTCCCAGCCACCATTCAAGGCGCGGATCGTCGCTGAACGCAGCAGCGAAGACTGTCGCCGGACCTAGCCCGTACAAGGCCATCGTGCGCGTAGACGAAAAATCGTACTCATACTCACAAATCGCGCCCAGCGAGCGGCTGAGCGAGCTCATGTCGAAGTCGTGGATCAGGCCGTGGTTGAGCGTCGCCGCTATGGCCTGCAGCCACCCTGATGCGTGGGAATCGCCGCCCAGCGCGCTGAGCGCGCGAACCTCGGCGTCGTTGTTGACGCACCATCCTTGGGGCGTTCGTGCGAGTTCGCCGGTCACCCCGCCGCACACCTCCACCGTATGCAATCTTGGTTGGGACCTGCTTTCTCGGAGACTGCTGTGTTCCATGCCGGACATTGTCCGAGGGGGGTGTCACATTCGGCTATGCCGCGCCGACGCGGCTGGCTGCCGCGAGAGTTGCCGGGGCCGTGTCGCGTCGCCCAGGGGCATCACCCGGGTGCTGGGCGAGTCCTCAGAGGAAATGCGGTGCTGATGCCCCTCGGGCTTGTGACACCCCGCTGCGATGCTCGATGCCATGACTTTGACGTTCGATCTGCTCGCCGACGTGGCGGCCGACGGGTGCCTCTGTGACCACAGTTGCCCGGGCACGCTGCCGAGCGCCAGGCCACGCATCTGCACCGCGTGGAGTCCGGCGTGACGGCCCTCCCGCATGGCAACGGCGATTCAGCAGAGCAGCGGATGCGGATCAACTGTGACGGCACGCCAGTATTCATTGAGTGCCCCGACGGGCGCTGGGTTGTTGCAGATGAGCAGGCGCTGCGCGCTGAGCAAGAACTGCTCGCCGGACTCGGTGGCCAAGGCAACGCGGTGGATCGTGCACTGGCGATCTGCGGTGCCTTGAACGCTTGTCTCATCTATCCCGACGAAGCGCGTTTGCTCAACCGGGATCTGGCTCAACTGGAGTCTCGCCGTCCGCGACACTTCTGCGGAACCGACTGGGAATGGCGCATCGCGATCACCCAAGCGTGTGCGTGGCTCAGCACCGAGGGTGCTTGGCGGTGGCTGCTGTGGATGCTTCCCAAGCGCCTCGAGCCGTCGCTGCGCAGCACTCCTTGGATCGTGCCGGGCTGGCACGGCTGGGATCGTCACGGCATGTACTGGGAGTTCAATGGCAACTTCGCGCGCTGGCTCGACGACGAGTTCTGGGACCGCATGGAAGGTCACCCAGACGAACGGTTCCAGCGACTCGCGGTGGTCACCGACCCCAAGGCGGCACCTGAGCATTTGCGCCCGCGCTCGAACAAGGAGCCTGTCGAGATCTGCGATCTGATCGCGGTGCACCCGTCGACCGACCCCGACGTCCTCAGCGAGATGTGGGTCAGCTGGAAGCCGATTCGGCGGCAGCCAAACCGTGTCCTGGCCCGAACCATCCAGAATCGGAATTCCCCAATCGAGGTGTTGGCACCAGCAGTCGCCGACTTGCTCGCTGGTGCGGAGTCTGGTGTCGACTTCGCCCTGGGTCTCTGGGCGATATCGCATCCCAATGTGCCGGCCAGGCTGCTCACCAGGGTGGAGCGTGAGTTCGCGGCGAAGGGCGATCACCGCATCGTGATCCGCCGCAGTCTCGCCCGCCACCGCAAGGCATCGCCGAGGCTGTTGCGGCGACTGGCACGCGACGCATCGCACGAGGTGCGAGCTGCGGTCGCCGGTCACGGCAAGGCGCCCGTCGATCTGCTGAGCGAGCTCTCGGCTGACCGTCGCCGAGAGGTGCGCCGCGCGGTCGCATCCCATAGCGCTGCTCCGAGCGAAGCACTCGAGCGGCTCGCATCCGATGCCGTGCAGCAAGTCCGGTTCGCGGCGGCGCGCAATCCCGCAACCCCGCAGCCCGTCCTCGATGCGCTGACCCAAGATGACGACTTCTTCGTGATGGCTGCAGCCGCCGCGAACCCCAGCACCGCCACGCCTGCTGCGGACGCAGCGCATCTGCGATGGATCGACAGGGTCAGCGAGCTGTCCCGCCACGAGCAGTTCGCGCTGTGTTGGCGGTCGGACGCGTCGCCGGATCTGCTGAGGCGGCTCGCCGCGATCCCCGACATGTGGCCGCGCATCTACGCCGCGGAGCACGAGGGAACCCCGGTCGACGTATTCGAGTCACTTGTCGATGAGGCCCTCGCCAGCGACGATCAGGTATTGCTCGACATACTCATTGCCAATCCGCGTCTGCCTCGCGCCGAACGCCATCGAGTGATGCCGGCACTGCGAGCCACCCAGGAGCGACCGCCACGGCGCATGACAGCCGAGGCTCGGCGACTAGAGGAAGCCCGTCGCAGGGCGCGACGCGCCAAGGCTGCATCTGCGAAGGGATGCGACCCCGCAACGTGAATCCCGGGCGGACAGGATGTCAGCGGGCACTGGCTGTGAGCAGCGCCATCGGCCGGCTACTCGCACTCCTAACGTCCACCTCGCCTGGTTCATCCGACGCCAAGCGAGGTCGCGTGGCGGGAGAGTGACTGTCGGAGATTGCTAGTCCCTTGGCCGGATTTCGCTGTGGCGCTGCTTGGCGCGGAACGCGTCGTGGGCGGGCATTGCTTCGGCGAGGTCGCCGATGAGCGTGTGGAACCATGCGGGCCGGTTGTTCTCGCCTGCGGCGCCCCACACGAATCGGTCTCTGTCTACGGCTGCGTCGTACCGGAGTCTGTACAGGTAGTCGCCCGAAGCGATGACGTCGATGGCTTCGTCTCGTTCCAGGTCACACCAGTCGAACATGCGGGCCGCCTCGAGGAGCGCCACTTCTGCCCACGACATTCCGGCTCGGCGTTCGTTGCTGCGCGCAACGAACCGTCGTGCCGTCCACGGCGACCGCCGCGGCGGGGTCAGGCTGCTGTAGTCCTTCCGCCAAGGGTGCTGTGCCGTCCATCCGACCAGATTGAGAGCGTTCCAGTTAGACGGTCCGCTGCCGACGCCGGCGTAGACAAGAGCGCCGAGTTCTTCATTCACGACAGCCAGCCGCTCTTCAGCGGGCCAGTCCTGGTGCCATTGCTTGCAGTAGAAGCCGTGGGCGATTCGGGCGACGGGATGGTCGGGGTCGGCGGCTGCTCGTGAGAGAGCTGACAGGGTCGCCGATGTCCGGTCGGGGATTTCGCCTGCGAAGAAGAACGTCTGCGCGGGGAGGCTGTCGAGCCACGAGCGCAGCCGTGCGGCGGCGGTCACAGCTATCGGCTTGCCCGTCTCTGTCACGATCCTCACCGCGCCGGCGCGCAACTCCGGATCGAACCTTCTTCGTGTCTCTGGCAAAGCTCCCCCTTCCTCAAAGAGCATGCCTCCCAGACTCCGGGGGAAGCCCAGATACAGATCTGGAACCCATAAGAAGGTGCGCGGACAGGCGACCCTCCGCCAGTCCCTGGTCTTAGACACAATCTGAGCTGCGCTCTCGGCTGCGCGCACGGGCTGCGTTTCGGCGCCCCGTAGTCGGTCAACGAACTGCTGGCGGCAGGTGCCGCCGATCGCCGATGTGCAGTCTCAGATGAAGATGTGCGGTCAGTTCCCCGGCTGCGTCGCGAACGCCGCTGTGACTTCGGCGATGATGTGGTCGCTGGCTGTCCGGTACAGAGCTAGATCGCGGGCGGTCTCGTCATGCCACCAGCCCTCGTAACCATACGTGTTGAGCGTGAAAATGCCGATCTCGTAGAACGCCCACGCTGCGGCGTCAGCGAGTTTCTCGCCGGCTATCAGCCGTCGCACATCGGCGACCGCGGCGTCTCGCTTCTCGGGGACGACGAGCATCACCACCATCTTTTTCCCCAGCATCGCCGAGTCCATCGAGGCGCGTTTCTTGGAGAGGCGAGGCTCGTTGAGAAGCGATCCGGGGTTCATCAGCATCGGTCCGCCGCTCGAAGGGGTTCGCGGCGTCGATGGGAACTTCACAGCGCGCTCGGCTGCGGCTGCGACGAGCTCGCGCCACAAAGCGCCGTGGGGCGTGTCGGGGCCGCACGGCCCGCACTCGGCGACGTACTCGTCGATAGTGAACGTCGGCTGCGGGCACGGGCTGCGTTTCGGATGCCCGTACGCATTCAACTCGACCTCCGGCGCAGCGCCGGCAGCGTCAGATTCAGGGGTGTTGCTCATCGCAGGTTCCGTCCTCGGGTCTGTCCGTCCATGGGCGTGCCGCTGTTCGCGGCGACGACGGGAACGGATCACCTACTTGACTGTAGGCACACGCTGTCACACGACCGCCGCCGGCACGCCAGGCGCGACCATGCCGCCAGTCACGGCGCCGGGCCGGTGTAAGGCGGCTTGTCCGATGCCGCCAATCGCCGATGTGCAGTCTCAGATGAAGATGTGCTGTCAGTTCCCCGGCTGCGCCGTGAACGCCGCTTTGACTTCAGCGATGATGTGGTCGCTGGCTGTCTGGTGCAGCGCTAGGACGGTGGTCGGTTATTGGGTTGTGGGTGGTGGCTGTTTTGGGGTGGGTGCGGTTGGCAGCGGTCGGTTGGGGGGGGGGCGCGGGTGTGTCACCCGATGATGCCGAGGCGGCCGGCTCGGTCGAGGTTGACAGCGGCGACGCGCAGGTCGAGCCACAGGCCGGTCTTGGCGAGGCCGCGCCAGGGGACGCGTTTGGTGCGGGCTTTGATGTGGGCGATCTTGCGTTCGGCTTGGCTGCGCTGTCGGTATCTGCTGAGGAATTCGGGTTCTCGGCGTTGCGCGCGGGCGGGGGCGAGGAGTTCTTCGTGGGGGTTGATCTCGATGATGCGCCCGCCGTCGCGTGCGGTGCAGCGCGCCTTGAGCTCGCATTGGTTGCAGTGCGATGCCGCGAAGCGGACTTGGCGGCGTTTGCCGTCGCGGGGCGCCGGGATCGGCGCGGTGATGCCTGCGGGGCAGGTGATCGTCGCCGCTTCGGTGTCGATGCCGAAGTCCGCTTTGGAGAGCATGTCGGGGTCTTCGCGGGCGGGGATCGGCGGGGCGGGCGCTGTGAGGCAGATGCCGCGGTCGGCGGTCGCCTGCCGGGTGGGCCCTGACCCGTAGTGGGTGTCAGCGATGATCTCGGCGACCGGCACCGGGTCCGCTTCGATGAGGTCTTCGAGCACCTCGGCGTCGTGCACGTCCGCCCGTGTCGCCGCGGCTGCGGTGATCAGGTCCGAGTCGACGTCGGCGGCGATGTGCAGCTTGTAGCCGTCATAGCGGTCCGAGCGGGAACGGTGCCCGTGGCGGGCGTCGGGATCGACCGTGGAGATCACCCGGCCCGAAGCCACGCCTCGCCGTATCCGCGGCGCGCCGCCGTCGGCGGGCGTGTCGAGATCCTGGCCCGCGACCACGCCCAGCAGATCCACAGCAGCCCCCAGGGCGGGATCGTCGTAACGGGCGCAGAACCCGACGACGGCCTCGGCGTCGCCGAACAGCTCCGCCACCAAAGCGGCACGCGCCTGGGGATCGGACCACACGATCTGCGGCTTGGCCTTGCGGTCGTAGTCATCACGCGACAACACCCCAGCCAGCTCCGCCGCCCCATCAGCGTCGACCCCCGCCAGCACGCCGAGGCAACGCCGGATCTGCGGGCGGATCAGCGTGTGATTCACCCTGGGTTTTGCGCAGGCTGAATGTTTTGGTTTTCTGGCTTTGTGTGGTCGGTCCTGGCCGCAGCGTAGGCCGTCTCGAATTGGTCGGGTGATTGGTCGTCGAGATAGCCGTGGATGCGGTCGGTGTTCCACCAGTGCACCCAGCCGAGGGTGGCGAGCTCGACGTCTTCGACGGCGCG
>JAJDZE010000012.1 GCA_022824805.1 Acidimicrobiia bacterium
GGTTCGCGCAGGTGGACGAGCGGTTCGGGGAGGTCAACGCGATCTTGCTCGACCACACCGAGCGTCTGACTCGCATCGAGACGACCCTGGGCGTCGAGCCGCTCACCCAGCTGCGCCCCTGACCCCCAGCGCCCCCGCCCGGGGATTTGCGGCTGGGTGAAGGGAGCGTCTGACAGTCCCCGCACACGAGTCCTGCTGTACGCCGGCAAGCCTGACTGGACCCTGCTCGACGACCTCACTCCACGCTAAGACGCGAAGAGCCGTTTTGTCCAGGACCACCGCATGCCTCTTGTGCGACGGCATCGTGCACGTCAGCGACTCGTTACGCCCGCCGATGTCCAAGTCACGCGCGAGCTGAGTCCACGCCGTCGCGGTATCGCTAAAACCCGGTTACCGAACCCTCAAGCACAGCGAGCGCTGTGAGCGCTCAGCCGATCACGCCAGCAGCGTCGAGCCAGATCGACACCACGGCGGTCAGACCGATGCCGGCAAGCCAGTAGTGACGAACGCTGCTCGTGGCGCGGTCCTCGGCGCGCTGGGCCACCAAGGCATTGACCTTCTCGTCGAGACCGGCAACGCTCGTACCGAGGGCGGCAACCTTCTCGTCGACGGCGACGAGGTCTTCCTTTGTGGCGAACCGCGACAGCTCGCCGGTCAGGAACTCCTTGGTCACCAAGTCCGACAGCGGCGCAGGCGCGAGGCACGACATCATGTACTCCGCGCTGCGCTCGTCGAGCTGCTCACGGAACCAAGCGTAGAGGCGAGAACGGTCTTCTTCCGACACGGCGGGCTTCCTTCGTCAGCGATCGGCGGCGTCGAGACGCTCATGGTGCAGCGCTGGGGGTCAGGGGCGCAGCTGGGCGAGCGGGACGACGGCGATGTCCTCGTTGGTCTCGAAAGCTCTGCTGGTCGCGGTGACGACGATCAGCCGAGAGGACTCGCCGGCGCGCTGGGTGTCCACCGCCGCACGCAAGCGGCGCAGCGATGCGATGGCGGTCTCGACCGCAGCGACACCTCCAAGCCTGACCTCGACCGCGCTCCAGTCGCCCACCCCACGGGTGACGATCGCATCAGCCCCGAGGACGGTGCCGCAGAGGTCGAAGTGCGTAGAGTGACCATCGTGAGCAGTCGAGTCCACATCTGGACGATTGGCCATTCAAACCACGAGGCTGGGCACTTCCTGGGGCTCCTAGCGAGACATGGGATCGATGCAGTCGCTGACGTTCGCTCACAGCCCTATACAAGATTCGCCGAGCACTTCAGCCAGGCACCGCTTAAGCGACTGCTCGCTGATGCCGGTATCGAGTACGTCTTCTTGGGCAGGGAGCTTGGCGGTCGCCCCCCGGAGCCTGCACTGTACGACGACGCTGGCTACGTTCTCTATGCGGAACTAGCCCGAACCGGGAGATTCAGTGAGGGCCTGAAACGCTTACTCGGCGGTGCCACGTCTCGCCGCGTCACGATGATGTGCAGCGAAGAGGACCCGACACATTGCCATCGGCGGCTGCTCGTTGCTCGCGCACTGATGGAGACCGACGAGCCTTCGTTTGTACACCACATACGAGGCGATGGCAGCACAGTCTCCGAGACTGAGCTCATCCGATTGGAGGTTGACTCTGATCAGCAACTAGCGCTTTTTGAGGAAGAGAGGCCATGGAAATCTGTACAATCGGTTTCACAAAACACAGTGCGCAAAGTTTCTTCGAGCTCCTAGCCACCGAACAAGTGGAACGAGTTCTCGATGTACGGCTCAAAAACGCCAGTCAACTAGCCGGTTTTGCTAAGCGAGACGATCTTCGCTACCTGCTTACCCGCCTCTGCGATGCGGATTACGTCCACGAACCTGACCTGTTTGCTCCAACGCCGGAGATTCTCAAGGCATACCGGGCTGGGGAATTGTCTTGGGAGGACTACGAAATTCAATTCACCAACCTGATCGCACAACGCAAACTTGAGGACAAACTTTCTCCGGAGATGTTCTCTCAGCGGACTGCGTTACTGTGCAGCGAACATACCGCCGAACGTTGCCATCGCCGTCTCATCGTCGAATACCTGGCACAGCATTGGTCAGGCGTTACTGCAATACACCTGCCTCGTTGCAGCACGACCTGAAATGACGAGGTCATTGTCATGCTAGAACTAGAGATTCTCTGCCTCGCTAATTCCAGCAAATTTAACCGGCGCTGTGTCGCAGGCCTAACGAGCGATGGCACATGGATCCGTCCGGTAAGTGACAGTGAGGACGGCGCACTATCTGAAGAAGCATGCAAAGTAAACGCCGAACGTCTCATTGCGCCGCTCGATATTGTGCGAATACCCGTGATTGGATCAGCACCTCGTCCACACCAACCCGAAAACTGGATTATCTCAGACGATCCTTGGGAGTACGTCGATTCAAAATACGTTCCCGATATCCGAGAATTCCTGGAATCATCTGTCACGAATACGCCATCGCTCTTCGGAACTAAAACTAACCGGGTGACATGGAAGCAGATTCAACAAGAACCGCCGTCAAGCTCATTGGCCTTGGTTAAAGCGGTTCGCCCGACGTTTCAGTGGTCGCGAGATAATCCTACCCAACGTCGAGCTATATTCTGGGTGCAGCAAACGAAGTATGATCTACCGATTACATTCGACTTCGATCTGCCGCGGCAAGGTCAACAACGTCACAGTTCCGAATCGAATTGGTTTCTAACAATAAGCCTCGGCGAACCGTTTGCTGCACAAGGCAACGACTGTTTCAAACTTGTTGCGGGCGCACTTGAGATTCCCGGATAGAGGCTCTCTTCACATTGGAGTTGGGACTGGAGTGAGTTGAGGGACCGCGTGCAGGGCGAGGGCGTGGCGGCCGTTGATCATTGCCTTTGCGAGCGAGACGGGCATCCACTGCCCAGATGGGTCCGCAAATTCCGCGGAAGGTGTGACGGACGCTCCCTTGTCAAGTGTGGTGGTCAGGCGGTGTGAAGTGGGGCTTGTTGTCGGTGTTGTTCGTCTCGCCACATGCGTCGGATGACGCGGTTGGCGAGGTGGCGTTTGTGGGCTCGTCGGGTTTCGCGTCGGGTCTTGCCTTTTGTGGTCTTTCGGTCGAGGCAGGGCGGCGGCGTCGGGCTGGGGGCGGGCCTGGGTGACCGACGCGATGTGCAGCACCGAGTTGATGCGCCGGTTGGCTGTGAAGTCGAGCCGGTGCTTGACGGGCTGGCCGCTGCGGTCGCGTGAGGACAAAGCGACGGCGCCGGTGCCGCACCAGCGGGCGAATTTGGACTCGCGGTCGAAGCGGGTGGGGTCGCCGACCTCGCACAGCAGGGTGGCTGCGGCGATTGGGCCGATGCCGGGCTCATCGCGCACGGTGGTGCCGTGGCGGTCGACCAGCTCGTCGATGAGACGCTCCAGGCGGCGGATCTCGCGGCGCGCTTCGTGGTCCTGTTCGATGCACGCTTGAAGCTGCGCGAGGCGGTAGCTGCCGGCGGGGGTCGGGCAGGCGGCGGGGTCGAGGTGTTCGAGGCGGCGCAGCCGGCTCTCGATCTTGCCGACTGTGGTGAGCTGGTCGCGTATCTCGGTGGGGAGCTTGGAGATCTGGTCCGCGATGTGGTGCAGCATCAATGTGCGAGCGGCCACAAGGGTTCTGCGGTGCTCGAGCACGGCCTCGATCCCCGCGACGAGGGGGTCATAGACCTCCAGCGCTTGGACGGGGCCCAGTGTCGGCTCGGCCCCCAGCGCCCGCGCGGACGCGACCGCGTCGACGGCGTCGGTCTTGCCCAGCCGCCGAGAGCGGCGCTGCGCGGCCGAGCCGGACGCGGGGACCTCGCGGGCGTCGAAGCGCGCCGCGGCGAGAGCGATCGCGACATGGGCTCCCCATTTCGCCGAGCCCTCCACGCCGACCAGGCACACGCCGTGCGCGTCGAGCAGATCGATCGCCGCGGCGTAGCCCGCAGCGGTGTCCGCGTAGGTCTCGTGGCCGATCTCGACGCCGTTGGCGTCGACGATCCCCACAGTGAAGGTGTCCTGGTGGGGGTCAACTCCCCCGACTGGCGATGTCATGGGGTGCTCCTGCTGGAAGTGAAACTCCGGTGGGTCCGGGATCGGCAGGGGCGCTTCGTCACAACCGAGTCGAGACAGTCAGGCTCCCTTCAACACAGGAGCGCTCCTGCCGGTCCCACGCTCGACGCGACAGGTCAATCAACACGCACCAAGCCAGAACTTTGTTGAGTCACCGCCGAGCGAAGGACCGGACCGTAACCCCCTGGCAGAAGGCCCCGGCAAACCCAACAGTGACACTCGGAGTCATGTTGCTGTCAGAGGTTCGCGCCGACTCGACGCTGAACGCCAGCGGGATCCGCTCGTTCGGCCGGAGGCGCTGGGGGTCAGGGGCGCAGCTGGGCGAAAATCGCTTGGCCGGGGTGTCGTGCCGGTTCTAGGTTGCCTCGCGAGCGCGCCGGCAAGGTGCGCGTGAGGGCTGGGAGGCACTGTGGATACGATTGCTGATGTGACCGAAGACCGCCCGTCGGCTGCAGCGCCGGACGCGGTCGGCCAGCAGCGGGCCGCGTTGTCGGCGGCGGGGGTTGCCCAGCGGCGGTCGTTGCTGGTGCCGGTGCTGAGCACGGCGTGCGCGGCTCTGATCGCTGGTGTGCTCGCGATGGCCGTGGTGGGCTTCAACACTCTGCGCGACGACATGAGATCGCTCGACGCCAAGATCGAAACGCAGATCGGGAAGCTCGACGCCAAGATCGACACGCAGATCGGGATGCTGCGCGACGACATGAATGCGAGGTTCGCGCAGGTGGACGAGCGGTTCGGGGAGGTCAACGCGATCTTGCTCGACCACACCGAGCGTCTGGCACGCATCGAGACGACCCTGGGCGTCGAGCCGCCGCCTGAGCACTAGCTGGCGGGGACTGTGCCGTAACCCTCTGGCAGAGGGCCCCGGCACACCCAACAGGTGCGGAAGCACTCATCGTTACGTGGCTGAAAGGCTTGTTTTCACAGCAACTATTTGCTTGTTAGGGTTACGGGAACATAAGCCATCACTTGATACTGATTGTGGCCGTTAGGAGTCGCCATGGCTGTCCAGGACGACGACGGGCATGTCGATGAACTCGGTTTGGCGTCCGGCGACGGGAACGACCAGAGCGAGATCATCTACGGCCCGGACGCGGCGAGTCAGCGGCTGCGCTTGCTGAGCGGCCAGAACCCGTGGCACCACGCTGGTTCAGTGCCCACGACGCTGGCGCCGCCGACGGAGCGCCCGCTTGCGCGCATTCTCTGGCGAAAGATGCTCGATGACGGCCTGCTGCGCTGGCATGTCGTCTTGGGTCCGCGCCGTGTGGGCAAGACCACTGTGCTGTATCAGACAGTCGCCCGCTTGCTCGATGCAGGGATCGAACGCCGCCGCATCTGGTGGCTGCGCCTCGACCACCCCCTGCTCGTGGACGTGGCCCTCGCAGATGTGGTGAGAAGCGTGATCGCGCACGTGCCAGGCGTGTCACCGGAACGCCCGATCTTCCTGTTCCTCGACGAGGTCACCTACGCCGACGACTGGGACCTGTGGCTGAAGACCTTCCACGACGAGCGCTGGCCCGTCCGCATCGCCGCCACGTCGAGCGCCAGCGCGGCGCTGCGAAAGCGACGGCAGGACAGCGGGGTGGGGCGCTGGAGGGAGATCTCGTTGGCGCCGTGCCTGGTCTGTGAGGCGATGCAGCTCGCCACGACGCCCCCGCCGCAGCACCAGCACGAGGTGCCGCTCGGCGCCTCGCTTGCCGATCAACTGCGCCGACTCGAAGAAGGGACAACCTCGAGCCCCGCCTCTTGCGAGGCCGCCCGTTTGCTGATGCTCATCGGCGGCTTTCCCGAACTCCTGCTGCATGCAGGGCAGGCCCGGGTGCCCCCCGAGCACCGCCCGCTCGCCGACGACAGCCTGTTCACCGAGGCCCTGGTCGCTGCACAGCTCAGCCTGCGTGAGGATGCGGTCGAGCGAGCGGTCTACAAGGACATCCCCCAAGCGTTTCAGATCGACAACCCGATGATGCTCGAACGGCTGCTGTACGTGCTTGCCGGTCAGGTCGCACAGTTGCTGTCGTCATCGAACATCGCCGCCGATCTGCGACTGGCCGAAGCCACCGTGGAGCGATACCTGGCCTACCTGGAAGCGGCGTTCATCGTGTTCACGCTTCCCAACTACGCAGGCAGCGAGGCAAAGGTTCAGCGGCGTGGCCGCAAGGTCTATTTCGTGGACAGCGCCGTGCGAAGCGCAGTGCTGCAGCGCGGCCTCGCGCCGCTGCGGAACCCGAGCGAAACCGGGCATCTCGTCGAGAACATGGCCGCATCCGCGTTGCATTCGCTGGCGACCCAAGCGGGGGTGCGGCTCTATCACTGGCGCGAGCGAAGCAACGAGGTGGACCTGGTGTACGACGATCTGCGCGCGCCCCTCGCCTTCGAGATCACATCATCGGCGCTGCACGACCTGTCCGGGCTTCGGGCGTTGATCCGCCGTCACGATCGCTTCGCCGGCAACGCGTACCTCGTCGGACCCGAACTGCCGGTCACCCACCCCAGCGAGTCAACCGACGGCATCGGCACCCTGCCGTGGGACGTGTTCTTGACTTCGGTCAGCAACCTTGCCGAAGCCGCCATGACAGCCCGGCTCGGCGGCACCGGGTGACCGCGCATTGCGCAACGGCCGCAGGGATGCCGGTAAGAACTACGAGCGGATGAACGCTGCGGGTCAGTCGTTGTCGGTGATGGTCATGACGGCTTCGCCGTCGGCGATAGTCACGCCTTGGGGGCTGGACAGCCGCACCCGGAACAGCTCGTCGGCCTCGGCGTAGCTGTCGTCGTTGAGATACACCGAAGCCGATTTCTCGGTCTGGCCGGGCTTGAACGTCAGCGTGCCGTCCATGTACCAGAACTCGCTGCCCGCGATGGCATAGGGATCGAGGTCGTACGCGTGGTCGGACTCCCAGCGCACCTTGACCTGATGGTCCACCGCCTCAGACAGCGTCACCTTGAACGTGACCCACAGGCCCTCCTCGCCGGACGCGTCCCCGATCGAAACGGTCACGCTCGGCGGGGGCGGCGGTGGCGGCGCAGCGTCATCGTCTGAGACGGTCACCGACGCCGACCCCTTCGACTGCGACACCGTGTAGCCCGAACTGCTGCTGAGGGTGACCGTCACCGAGCCGTTGGGCTCATCGGTGCTGTCACCAGACGTCGACACCGACAGCGTCACGCTGCCCGATATCGGGATGGTGACCGTGCGCGTGCCGGTCGTGACGCCGAAGCTGCCCGTCTGGGCGACGCTCAGCTTGACCGTCAGCGGACTCGACGGCGACGGGCTCGCCGACACCGTGAACGTCGCAGGGCTGCCCTCGGTCACACCGTTGCCTGCGGCGATGCTCACCACCGGGGTCGGCGGCGCCGGATCGTCGTCGTCGAGCACTGTCACCTTGGCGGTGCCGTACGTTTGGGACACCGTGTAGCCGGTGCCGCTGCTGAGGGTGACGGTCACCGAACCGTCAGGCGCATCAACGCTGTCGTTCGTGGTGGCGATGGTCAGCGTGGCGCTGCCGGTGGTCGGGATCGTCACGGTGCGACCGCCTCGTGCCGTGCCGAATCTGGCCTTCACGGCCGTGGTCACATCGACCCTCAACGGGCTCGACGGCGCCGGGCTCGCCGACACCGTGAACGACGCGCTGGAACCCTCGCTCACATCTGAGCCCCCCGTGATGCTCACCACGGGCGTCGATGACGGAGGCGTCGGGTCGTCGTCAGACACCGCTACCGAGGCGGAACCGTTCGTCGACGACACCGTGTATCCGGTGGCATTGCTCACGGTCACCGTCACCGAACCGTTGGGCTCGTCGGTGCTGTCACCCGACGTCGACACCGACAGCGTCACACTGCCCGCCGTCGGGACCGTCACCTGACGGGTACCTGTGGTGACACCGAAGCTGCCCGACTGGGCGACGCTCACATCGACAGTGAGCGGGCTCGACGGTGCCGGGCTCGCCGTGACGGTGAACGTCGCAGGGCTGCCCTCGGTCACACCGTTGCCTGCGGCGATGCTCACCACCGGAGTCGGCGGCGGTGGCGGCGGGTCGTCGTCATCGGACACCGTCACCGACGCTGAGCCGTCCGTCTGCGACACCGTGTAGCCGGTGCCGTCGGTGACCGCGACCGTCACCGAGCCGTGCGGCTCGTCGACGCTGTCACCCGATGTGGACACGGACAGCGTCACACTGCCCGCCGTGGGGACCGTCACCTGACGGGTGCCGGTCGTCACGCCGAAATCGCCCGCGGCAGACACCGACACATCCACGGTCAGCGCAGCTGTCGGGGCCGGATTCGCCGTGACCGTGAACGAGGCGTTGCCCCCCTCGGTCACCGTGTTGCCCGCCGCGACGCTCACCACGGGGGTCGGCGGCGGGTCGTCGTCATCGTCGTCGCAGGGTTCCAGCGCTTGCAAGGTCCGAGTGACGCGATCCCAGCGAGCACCGAAGACGGTCTCGTTCGCCTGCGACTCCGTGATGGTCATCGCCGTCGCGTTGACGCCTTCGCCCAGCGCCTTGAGCACCCGATTCCAGCGCAGCACACGGGCTGTGTCGCCAGGGAACCTGTCGCGCCAGTCGGTGACCTCGGCCACCGTCACCGCGTCCGACGGCGTCTGCGTCACACACTCCGGCGGCGCATCGTCATCATCGGACACCGTCGCGGTTGCTGTGCTGTTCGTCGACGAAACCGTGTAGCCCGTGCCGGTGGAAACGGTGACCGTCACCGAACCGTCCGCCTCGTCTGCGCTGTCGCCCGACGTCGACACCGACAGCGTCACGCTGCCGGAGGTCGGAACCGTCACTTGACGTGTGCCGGTGGTGACGCCGAAATCGCCGCTGGCAGCGACCGACACGTCCACCGTCAGCGCACTCGTCGGGGCCGGGTTGGCCGACACCGTGAACGTCGCAGGGCTGCCTTCGGTGACCGTGCCGTCCGCAGCGACGCTCACCACCGGCAGCGACGCCGCATCGTCGTCGTACACCGCGACCGTGGACGTGCCCCGCGACTGCGACACCGTGTAGCCCGATCCGCTGCTCACCGTGACGGTCACGAAGCCGTCCGACTCATCGACACTGTCACCCGACGTCGACACCGTCAGCGTCACACTGCCCGTCGTCGGCACGGTGACGGTGCGCGTGCCTGTGGTCACGCCGAAATCGCCGATCTGCGCCACCGAGACATCGACCGTCAGGTTCGCCGAGGGCGCCGGGCTCGCCGTGATGGTGAACGAGGCGTTGCCCCCCTCGGTCACCGAGCCGCCGCCGGAAATGCTCACCTCAGGATCAGCCGACGGGGGCGGCGGGGGCGGGTCAGCCTCCTCGATGCACTCGAGGGCCTCCCGGAACGGCTTCCAGCCCGACCAGCGCTGCTCCGACGCAGTCGCTTCGGCAGCCGTATAGGGCACCACCTGATCGTCTTCGACATCGCCGAACGCCACCAGCACCCGCCGCCAGTTCCCCCCGTACCCCGGAGCGCGGTCCTTGTTCACGTCGTAGTTTCGACGCGCCTGCTCCAGCGTCGAGTCGGGCACACAATTCGTCGGAACCACAGGCGGCGACGTGCCGTCGTCATCGGACACTGTCACGGTTGCCGAGTTGGCCGATCCTGACGCCGTGTAGCCGTTGCCGTCCTTGACGGTGACGCTGACCGAACCGTCAGTCTCCTCGGTGCTGTCGTCGTCGGTCGATACCGTCAGCGTGGCGCTGCCAGTCTTGGGCACCGTCACCGTGCGAAAGCCCGGCGACACACCGAAGCTGCCGTTCTGCGCGACGCTCACCAGCACGCTCAACGCTGCCTTGGGCGCCGGCGAGGCAGACACCGTGAACGTCGCGTCGCCGCCTTCGGTGATCGCGGAACCGGCCGACACACTCACCACGGGCTTCGCCGGCGGCGGGGGCGTGTTGTCGCGCTCGACGATGGTGATGGTCAACGGCGAGCCCACGAGCGCCACCTCGTTGCGCAGCGCGGCCGGGCGTCGAGCGATGACGATGGCAGTCTCGTCTGGCTCCACGCCTGCCGAGAGGTCGTCTTCGTAGGTCACGAACCGGTAGGTGGCCGATGTCGCGCCGGCGGGAATCGTGATGGTGGTGACCGGATTCGAATTGGCGTCATACAGCGGGTAGAAGTCGTGCCCTCCCCCTCCGTGGGGAGTTGCCGTGCCATTGCCGTAACTCACGGGCAGCTCAATGGCCCTCGTCCACGCACCGCCGCTGAGCGTGGCAGTGATCGACGCCTCCTTGCCCTCGGTGACCGTGGACGGCGTCGCCGTCAGCGTCACCGTTCTCGCAGGGCCGGGAGGATCGAGATCGCCGTCGATGGTCACCTCGATGGGATCGCCCAGCAGAACCAGCGACTGCGGCGCGTTCTGGCCGTGCGGATCGGGCCATTTGACGCTGAGCGTTTCGTCCTGCTCGCTGACGCCGTCGTTGATGATGTTGAAAGTCGCCGCGCCCGACGTCTGGCCTGCGGGAATCTTGATCTGCAACGGTCCTGCCGGGGAATAGTCCGGCTGCGAGCCGCCCGGCGCCGTCGCCGTGCCGGCTTCGAGCTCGACGGGAATCGTGACGCTCTGCGACAGCGTCCCGCCGGTCAGCGAAGCACTCACCCGCACGGCGCTGCCCTCGTTGACCGTGGCATCGATGCCGCTCAGGTTGTTCACGCTCAGCCGGGCACGCGGCGCGGTATCGGCGGACGTGCCCGCATGGCCCAAGAAGTTCGCCTGCCACGAATACAGCCTCGTGCGCTGGTAGTCGGCATCGGATCCGTGCGTGATCCGGTCACTGATCTTCAGCGTCCATGTGCCGTCGGGATCCTCGCCCAAGAACTCGCTGCTCGACAGCCTCAGAACCTTGTAGTTCATCTCGCAGCTGTTCTTTTGCTTCCAGCCGCTGTTGCCGCATTGAGCTCTGTAGTCGATGGAATCGACGAGACGAGATGTGGTACCGCTCGGCGAAACCAGCTCGATGCGAAGATCGCGCGAGTGCGAGCTGGTGAGATAGAGCGAAATCCAGACATCCTCCAAGAAGTCGATGTCGGACGGGCCGCTCAGCGTCAATTGGGTTATCTGGCCGTTGCTGTCGATGACCGCGTCAGCACTGTCGGGCGGGTCGTACGGGTGGCCCGAGTCGTACTCCGGTCCGCCTGAGGAGACCGTCGTGGTGACGAGTGCAGGCAGGCGCTTCCACGTCAGTGCCGCGTTCACTGCGGCCGACGCATCCACCACGCCGAACCCGTACACGGGACTGAAGCTGTAACGGCTGCTCGATGAGCCGTACTGAACGGCGCCGTCAGACCAGCTCGCATGCGTCGGGTCGTTCTTCTGTGCCGTCTGGGCCAGGATCAGCTTGACATCGCGCCACGTCAGATACGGGTTGGCGCTGCGCATGAGCGCAACCACGCCCGAGACCTCGGCTGCTGCGACGCTCGTGTGGCCGAAGCCGGTGTACAGGTCGCTGCCCTGGGTCGACAAGACGTAGTTGCCGATGGGGTTCTTGGTCTGCTCGTCGCGCCCATTCGCCGGTGCGCATACCCACAGCGAGACGCCTGTCTGGGAATACTGCGTCTCCTGGCCGTTGTTGTCGACGGCGCAGGCGCTGATGACACCCGGATGGGCGTGCATGCCGTCGGTGATCACATCGGTGCCGGGCTTGGTGGTCTTCCGATTGCCGGCGGCGACCACGTAGGAGGTTCCCTTGCCCCCGAAGCCGTGCTGCAAGCCATAGTCCACAGCGTCCCACCACGAGTCCGCGGGGATCAGGAACTCCGGGAAGATCGAGCTGAGGCCGTAGCTGTGGTTGGACACTGCGACGGTGGCTGCATTGCGCCGCATCGCATCGGCCCGATGCGAAGGCGACGGCCACTCCACGAGGTTGTAATTGAGCAGCGTGGCGCGCGGCGCGATGCCTCTGCTGCCGAGATTGTTGTCGCGCGCCGCGATCACCCCGGCGATCTTCGTGGCGTGGGCCGCCGGCGACTCTGGCAGCGGACGGACCTCGTAGTTGTGGCTGCGGGCGAGGTCGACGTTGTCGCGAAGGTCGTGATGGTTCGGATTCCACGTGTCATCCACGATGGCGACGCTGACGTTCGCACCTCTGGTGGTCGACCAGACATCGCCGATGTTGATGTCGCCGCCGACCGGCCGTGCCCCGAGCTGCCCGTTGAACGACTGCTGCCAGTTGAGATGCCACAGGCACCCCGACAGCTCGTCGGACAGCCACGCCCGATATCCGAAGCAGTCGGCCTCAGTGCTGAACCCGGGGTCGTGCAGCACCAGCGCCGATACGGCATCGGCCAGCGCTGGCGCCGACGCTGGCGCATCGTCGCGTGCTGCGTGTGTTGCGTGTGTTGCGTCGGCCGTGGTCGCACCCGGAATCAGCGTCAACGTGCCGACGAGCATCGCGACGACGGCAAACACCGCCGCCGGGCGGAAGGTATGGCTCATCAACAACTCCGTATCGCCGACCGGCCCAGTGCCTCACGTCGCTATCGGACAGGGTAGATGATCAGTGCCGGCCTGCCAAGAGATTCCGTGCAGGTATGTATGCCCGGCCGCGCACCGATCCGTTCGCGCACCGATCCGTTCGCGCACCGAACTGCGGGCGCAAAACGGCCCGGGCACGGGGCCCGGGCCGTTTCGTCAGCTTGTGCAGGGATGGGTTAACTGCTCAAGCGAGTGTGCAGCAGCGCCGCTAGAAGTCCATGTCGGGCATGCCGGGGGCACCGCCGCCCGCATCGGGCTCGTCGCAGATCACCGCCTCGGTGGTGAGGAACAGCGCAGCGATCGACGAGGCATTCTGCAGCGCCGACAGCGTCACCTTGGCAGCGTCGATGACGCCTGCGGCGACCAGGTCCTCGTATTCGCCGGTGGCGGCGTTGAGGCCATTCGCGCCGTCGAGCTCGCGCACCTTGCTCACCACCACGCCGCCTTCGAGGCCGGCGTTCTCGGCGATCTGCTTGAGGGGGCCGGCCAAGGCGCGCTCCACAAGCCGGGCGCCGGTCGACTCGTCGCCGTCGAGGCCGTCCGCAACTGCGCGCACTGCTTCTTCGGCACGCACCAGCGTGACGCCGCCGCCTGCCACCACGCCGGCCTCGATGGCCGCCTTGGTGGTGCTGACCGCGTCTTCGATGCGGTGCTTCTTCTCTTTCAGCTCGACCTCGGTGGCCGCGCCGACACGCAGCACCGCGACGCCGCCGGACAGCTTCGCCAGCCGCTCCTGCAGCTTCTCGCGGTCGTAGTCGGAGTCGGTGTTGTCGATCTCGTTCTTGATCTGCTCGATCCGGCCGCGCACCTCGGCTTCGTCGCCGGCGCCCTCGATGATGGTGGTCTCGTCCTTGGTGACCACCACACGGCGGGCAGTGCCCAGCAGATCGAGCGTGGTGTTCTCGAGCTTGAGGCCGACGTCCTCGCTGATGACCTGGCCGCCAGTCAGGATGGCCATGTCGGCCAGCATCGCCTTGCGGCGGTCGCCGAAGCCGGGGGCCTTCACGGCCGCCGAGCGGATGGTGCCGCGGATCTTGTTGACCACCAGCGTGGCGAGGGCCTCGCCCTCGACGTCTTCGGCGATGATCACGAGCGGCTTGCCCGCCTGGGTGACCTTCTCGAGCACCGGCAGCACATCGCGGACCGCGGAGATCTTGCCCTGCATGAACAGCAGGTAGGCGTCGTCGAGCACGGCTTCCTGCGAGTCGGGATCGGTGACGAAGTACGGCGAGATGTAGCCCTTGTCGAAGCGCATGCCCTCGACCAAGTCCATCTCGAGGCCGAACGTCTGCGATTCCTCGACGGTGATCACGCCGTCCTTGCCGACCTTGTCGAACGCGTCGCTGATCAGCTGGCCGATGTCGCCGTCGGCGGCTGAGATGGCCGCCACCTGGGCGACATGGGTCTTGGAGTCGGTGACGCTGATCGACATGTCCTCGATGGCGCCCACCGCGGCGTCGACGCCGGCCTCGATGCCCCGCTTGACCTCCATCGGGTTGGCGCCGGCGGCCACGTTGCGCAGGCCGTCGCGCACCATGGTCCACGCCAGCACGGTGGCGGTGGTGGTGCCGTCGCCGGCGACGTCGTCGGTCTTCTTGGCGACTTCCTTGACCAGCTCGGCCCCGATGCGCTCGACCGGGTCTTCCAGCTCGATGTCCTTCGCGATGGACACGCCGTCGTTGGTGATGGTGGGGGCGCCCCACTTCTTGTCGAGCACGACGTTGCGACCCTTGGGGCCCAGCGTGACGCGCACGGCGTCGGCGAGCTGGTTCATGCCGGACTCGAGTGCGCGGCGGGCCTCGTCGTCGAACGTGATCATCTTGGCCATATCGGCTGGCTCCTGTCTCAGGTGACTCTCGGAAGGGGTGACTGGGCGTCACGATGCCGCTGCGTTCGCAGCAGCCGTTAGCACTCTAGAGATGAGAGTGCTAACCGCCAACCTTTCACAGGAGACTGGCGGCCGCCTCGGCGGCGGCTTCGCGGATTGCCGCCAGCGTGTCGCGGATCGACCGCTCGGCGCCGTATCGCTCCGACAGCACCACCAGGCTCGTGGCCGCGGCGTCGCCGGCAGGCGGGCGCCAGTCGGCGAGATCGGTATCGGGGTCGCGGGCGCCCACCACGACGCCCACGGGCACGCCGGCCTCGGCTGCGATCTCCAGGACGCCGCCCACGACCTTGCCGTCGAACGAGCTCGCGTCGAGCCGTCCCTCGCCGGTGATGACCAGATCGGCGCCTTCGATCGCTTCGGGCAGGCCGACCTCGGTTGCGACGACGTCGAATCCCGGCGCCAGATCGGCCCGCAGGCCCGCCGCGAGCCCGCCCGCCAGGCCGCCAGCGGCACCCGCGCCCGGCATCTCGCTGACGTCGATGCCGTAGCGCTCGCGGTACAGGTCAACGAGCCGCTCGAGGCGGCGGGTGAGCAGCTCGATCTGCGGCGCCGACGCGCCCTTCTGCGGGCCGAAGATGCGCGCTGCGTCGCAGAAGCGGGTGCGGACATCGCAGGCCACCACCACCGAGACTCCGGCGAGGCGGGCCAGCGGCGACATCGCGTCGAGCGCGCCGAGCCCGCCGTCGGTGGTGGCCGAGCCGCCCACGCCCACGATGACCCGCCTGGCGCCGCTGGCGACCGCTTCTGCAATCAGCTCGCCGGTGCCCGCGGTGGTGGCGGCGAGCGGTTCGTTGCCCTCGGCGCCGCCTGCCAGCAGCAGTCCGCTCGCTCTGGCCATCTCCACGATGGCGACGTCGCCGTCGAGCCGCCAGCCCGCTTCGGTCCGTTCCCGCAAGGGTCCGATCACCAGTGAGGTGCGATTCGGGCCGCCCAGCGCGTCGAGCGTGCCCTCGCCCCCGTCCGCCACGGGCAGGCAGACAACCTCGGCCCGCGGGCCGGCGTGGCGGCGCACGCCATCGGCGATCGCCGCTGCCACCTCCGCAGCCGACGCAGTGCCACGGAACTTGTCCGGGCACGCGACAACACGCATGGCGACTGCTCGGCTACTCGGCCAGGTCGGTCCCCAGCGCCACCAGCACGTCGGGAGTCTCGAAGCCTTGCACCGCTGAAGGGTCTGCCAGCATCGGGAACACGTCGTTGTCGGCGTCGAGCTCGAGCACCCCCGCTATCGCCCGGGCTTCGAGCAGCGAGCCCGGCTGGTAGTAGATGCGCGTCCGGTCGATGGGCGTGCCCACGTAGTTGGTGGGCGTCTTGGTGATGTAGCTCAGCGTCTTGAACCGGTCGGTGAGCCGCCCCGCAGCCCCCCGGACGGTGGTGGAGTTGGCAACCTGCACCGACACTTCGGCCGCCGGTCTGGGCTGGAACGGCTCGGCGCCTGCCGAGGTGGTGTCGGTGGCGGGCGCTGCGGTGACGGCGGGCGCGACGGTGGCGACCGGGGCAGCGCCCGATTCGGCGGCGCTCGTGGGCGTGGGCGCCTCAGTGGCCGTCGGGAGCGTGTCGCCCGGTGCGGCCGGCGGGGCTGTATCGGTCACGGTCGTGTCGTCTGGATCGTCGACCGAGCGGAGCAGCAGCACGCCCACCACCACGGCCACCAGCACCAGCAGCAACCCGCGCACTGCGGCACCGCTGTTGGATTCGCCAG
The DNA here is from genome assembly GCA_022824805.1 of Acidimicrobiia bacterium. Lineage (GTDB taxonomy): Bacteria > Actinomycetota > Acidimicrobiia > Acidimicrobiales > Poriferisodalaceae > Poriferisodalis. The sequence goes on from JAJDZE010000012.1 coordinate 16,114, forward strand.
CTTGGCTGTTCACGGCTGTGAGCGTAGAACCAAAGATGCGCTGCCGGGTGTACCCCTCAGCACCTAGCTTGCGGACCGACGCCCGACCGTCCCGCCGAGCACCGACCGTGAGAGCCAGCCCATGAGTGCCAGCCCAACGAACGTCAGCATTGTCGACCACCCGGTAGCCGCAGCCCTGCTCACCCGGCTGCGCGACAAGGACACCGCCGTGGAGGAGTTCCGCCAGCGGCTCGACGCGCTGACGTTCCTGCTGGTGTCAGAAGCGCTCACCGATGCGGCATCGGCGCCCGAGGCGGTGGAGACGCCGCTCGGGCCCGCCGAAGGCTCGCGCCTCGAGCCGATGCCGGCGATCGTGCCCGTGCTGCGCGCCGGGCTGGGCATGCTCGATGCGGCGCTGCGGCTGCTGCCTGCTGCGCCGGTGGGCTTTGTCGGGATGCGGAGGATCGAGATGTCCGACGGCGTCGGCCACGAGTGCTACCTCGAGTCGCTGCCCGACGTGCTGGAGGATCGACCGGTGCTGGTGCTCGACCCGATGCTGGCGACGGGCGGCTCGGCGGCCGCGGTGATCCGGGTGCTCGGGGAGTCGGGCGTGGGCCGGCTCACCATGGTGTGCGCTCTGGCGGCGCCCGAGGGGATCGCTGCCGTGGGGCGCAGTGCTGCCGATGTCCGCATCGTGACGGCCGCCGTCGACAGCCATCTCGACGAGCAGGCCTACATCTTCCCGGGCCTCGGCGATGCGGGCGACCGTCTCTACGGCGCCGCCTGATCAGCGATCCGCGGCTCAGCCAGCGGGGTCGCCTGCACTCGGCGCCGGTGTCTGGCGGGCTGCCGCTGTGTTCGGGGTGAGCCCGAGGTGGGAATCGAACCCACAACCCCCGCTTTACAAGAGCGGTGCTCTGGCCGTTGAGCTACTCGGGCACCGGTCCCAGCGTATGTGCGGCACTGCGGATTTCAGGGCGCAGAGGCTGAGCCGCGCGTGCGGGCGATGTCGAACAGGGCCACGGCGGCCGCCGCTGCCACGTTGAGCGATTCGATGCGCCCGAGCACCGGGATCGACACCACCTGGTCGCACCGGCGCTCCACCAGCGCCGACAGGCCCCGGCCCTCAGCGCCCAGCACCAGCACGAGCGGCTCGTCGCCGACCCGCAGCGACTCGAGCCCGTCGGGCGCGTAGCCATCGAGACCGACGGCCCACAGGCCGGTGTCGCGGAGCTTGGCGAGCGCAGCGGGCAGGCCGCCGACCAGGGCGATGGGCAGGTACTCGATGGCACCCGCAGCGGCCTTGGCGGCGGCTGGCGTGAGGTTGGCCGAGCGGTGGCTGGTGAGCACGATGCCGGTGGCGCCGGCGACCTCTGCCGTGCGCAGGATGGCGCCGAGGTTGCCCGGGTCGGTGACGCCGTCGGTCGCCACGACGAGCGGCAGCCTGTTGCCCGCAGGTCTGGCCAGGTCTTCCAGCGGCACGGGCTGTACGGCGGCAGCCTTGGCGATCACGCCCTGCGGCGCGGCGGTGAGCGCTGCCTCGTCGAGCTTGCGGCGGGTGACCTCGCGCACCGGCACCCGCCGGTCGCCGGCGAGGTCGACGATCTCGGCCAGTGTGGCCGCCGAGTGCGCGTCCTCGGAGATCAGCACCTCGTGCACCTTGCGCTTGCCGGCCCGCAGCAGCTCGCGCACGGCCTGGCGACCTTCGACGTGATCGCCTCCGAGACCCTTCGGCCTCGACTGGTTGCGCGTTAACGGTGCACGTGCGCCGCGGCCGTCTCTGCGGTCTCCGCCCCGCGCCGAGTTCGCCGCACCTCGCCCCCGACGCGGAGGAGCGCTGCGTCGTTTGCCTCGTGCTGTGTTCATTGCTTGCGTCCATCAATCACGAGCGCCACGGCGTGGGCGACGATCCCGGCGGTGTTGCCCAGTCCCTCGGTGCGCTTGCCGCAGACCGTGACCGGTCCACCTGCTGCGGCGCTGAGCAGCTCCTGCATCTGATCGCGATGCGGAGCGATCATCGGCCGATCGCAGATGACCGTGCAATCGGCATTCGCCAACTGCCAACCATCTTCCGCGAGCAGCGCCGAGACCTGCCGCAGCATCTCGATGCTGTCGGCGTCGCGCCAGCGCTCATCGCTGTCAGGAAACTGCGTGCCGATGTCACCGAGACCGGCAGCACTCAACATCGCATCGATCACCGCATGAGCAACAACATCGGCATCGCTGTGGCCCATCAGCGGCCGTTCACCCGGAAACCGAACCCCGCCCAGTACCAGAATCCGCCCCGAAGCATCGGCATCAGCAAACGGATGCGCGTCATACCCATGCCCCACCCGCATCGCCGGGCGGGCCCAACCGCCGTCAGCCGCCGTCACGTCCGTTGACGCTAGAGCCCGCCGCCCGCGGCGCGAGTTGTGAGCAGCGCCTCCACGACGACGAGATCGGCGGCCGTGGTGACCTTGTGCGCCGCCGCCTCGCCCGGCACGGCCATCACGGTGCCGCCTGCATCCTCCACCAGCGCAGCATCGTCGGTGGCTTCAGGCGCCCCGTCATGCGCCGCGACCAGCACCTCCCGCCGAAACGCCTGCGGCGTCTGCACCCCGAACAACCCCGAACGGTCCACCGTCTCCGCTACGGCGCCACCGCGGTCGCCCCATTCCTGCACTCGCTTCAGCGTGTCGCTCACCGCCAGCGCCGGCACAGCAGCATCAACCCGATCCCGAACGGCAGCAATCACGCGCTCAAACAACCCCACCGAAGCCCCCGGCCGAGCAGCGTCATGACACACCACCACATCAACATCGTCAGGAACGGTCGCCAGCCCAGCCCGCACCGACCCGGATCGGGTCGCCCCCCCAGCTACAACCACATCGACGCCATGAGCGCGGTCGGCCAGCTCGTCTCCCGTCTGCACTGGCACCACCAAGGTGACCCCATCGCAAGCAGCCCGAGCCGCGTCGACGCTCCAAGCAACCATCGAGCGCCCAGCAACCGGCATCATCACCTTCGAAACCCCACCGGCAGCTGCCCCGAACCGAGTCCCCGCCCCAGCAGCCAACACCAGCGCCCAAGCCCGAGCCACCCAACAAGTCTGCCCCGCAGCAACGGACCTTGGCGCTGACCGGATCTGGGCGAAGTTCACTCAGACGGAGGCCGTGGCCAAGGTGTCACGCGCAATCACAGCATGCGCATAGGCGGTGCAGGCAAGGATGTCGTCCTGCTCGAGGTCCGGGTAATCGTCGAGGATGTCCTCGGGCGCGATCCCTTGTGCGAGCAGGCTCAGCACCAATTCCACGGAAATGCGCAGGTCGCGCACGATGGGCTTCCCGCCAAAAACGTCAGGCCGAGCGGTGATGCGACGCAAGAGCTCTTGGTTGGCCGCCATGATCCACCTCGGGTCCGCGGGTCCCGGAACGCTCGGGTTGCGGCCCCAAATCTACCGCTGCCCAAGGTGAATCAGCGGAAGGTGAGGCCGCGTCGGCGGCGGCGGCCGCGGAGGGCGGCAACCGTGACGATCACGACGATGAGGCCGAGGACTATCCACCAGATCACTGCGATCCGTGCTCCTCGCGAGGCCCGTTCGGCCAGCCGCTCTGCCTCCGCCTCGGCCGCAGCAAGCTCGGCATCCAACAGCTCACCCGACACACGCAGCTCCCGGACGCCGCCGGAGTTCAACGTCATCACGCCGTCGGCGGGCAAGCTTCCCGCCCCCTGAGGCACGGTCGCCCGCACCACCAGCGTCACCAGCTCGTCGAGCGGCGCCCCCGCCCGCGCCTCGATCTCGGGGATCGGCAACCCGAACAGCTCGCCTTCCAGCGCATCAGCAGTGGCCGGATTCACGAGCCCGGCCACCGGACGGTCCAAGCCGACGGTCACCGTCAGGTCGTAGATCACGTGCGCCCCGTCGCGCGAGCCCACGAACGTCGCTGACCGGAACAGGCCCGCGGCGCCGTCGGCCGGCCGGTCGATCTCCGCGAGCACCGCTGCCAGTTCGGCAGGCGAGGAGAAGCGCTTGGATGCCGTCACCCGGAGCCGTTCGCCCGCGGGCGTCTGCTCGCCGAACTGCCGGACGTCCCACCCGACCAGGCCGTCGGTGACGATGAGCTCGCCCAGGTCGGGCACCCATCGCAGCACCTCTTCGTCGAACGTGATCTCGACGGTGACCTTGCCTGCGCCGTCATGCGCGACATCGATGTCGACGACGATGTCGACCCGGCAGCCCGCCGCCAGCACCAGCACGGCGAACAGAACGAGCGCGGCGCCGAGCGTGCGCCGACGCGGGTCTCGGCAAGCGTCGGAGGCTGAGCCGGCCGGCGAAGCAGGCATTCGCCGGGGCACGCTTACTCGGCGGCTGCGGCCTCTTCGAGCTCGATCGGCCCGGGGTCGAAGCCCTCGATGGCACGGAACACGATCTCGTCGTCTTCGACGTCGACCACGATGATCTCGCCGGCGTGGAACTCCTTGTAGAGGATCCGCTCGCTGAGCGCGTCTTCCACATGATGCTGCAGCGCACGGCGCAGCGGCCGGGCGCCCAGCTGCGGGTCGTACCCGGTGCGGGCCAGCCAATCCTTGGCGGCGTCGGTGAGCTCGAGCCCGAGGCCCTGCGCCCGAAGCTGGTCTGAGGTGCGCTTGATCATCAGGTCGACGATCTGCACCACTTCTTCGATGCTCAGCTCGTGGAAGACGATGGTGTCGTCGATGCGGTTCAGGAACTCCGGCCGGAAGTGCGCCTTGAGCGCATCGTTGACCTTCTCCTTCATCCGGTCGTAGCTGGCGTCTTCATCGGCGGTCGCGAAGCCCACACGCGCCTTGCGCAGGTCTGCGGTGCCCAGGTTCGAGGTCATGATGAGCACGGCGTTGCGGAAGTCGACCGAGCGCCCCTGCGCATCGGTCAGCCGGCCCTCCTCGAGGATCTGCAGCAGCGTGTTGAACACGTCGGGGTGGGCCTTCTCGATCTCGTCGAACAGCACCACCGAGAACGGCTTGCGTCGCACCGCTTCGGTGAGCTGGCCGCCCTCGTCGTAGCCGACGTACCCGGGCGGGGCGCCCACGAGCCGGCTCACCGTGAACTTGTCCATGTACTCGGACATGTCGAGGCTGATCAGCGCGCCCTCGTCGCCGAACAGGAACTCGGCCAGCGTCTTGGCCAGCTCGGTCTTGCCGACACCCGACGGGCCCAGGAAGATGAACGATCCGCCGGGCCGCTTGGGGTCTTTCAGGCCGGCGCGGGTGCGACGGATGGCCTGGCTGACCGCCTTGATGGAGTCGTGCTGGCCGATGACCCGCTTGTGCAGCTCGTCTTCCATCTTGAGGAGCTTCTGGGTCTCCTCCTCGGTCAGCTTGTACACCGGGATGCCCGTCCAGATGGACAGCACCTCGGCGATGCCTTCCTCGTCGACCTCGTCGAACAGGTCGTGCCCCTCCGAGCGAGCCTGGGCCATCACCTCGGTGCGCCGTTCGAGCAGCTCCTTCTCCTCGTCGCGCAGCGCTCCGGCGGTCTCGAAGTCTTGCGACTCGACCGCCTGCTTCTTGCGCTCGGTGACGTCGGCCAGCTTGGTCTCGATCTCCTTGAAGTCGGGCGGGGTCGACATGCGCTTGATTCGCAGGCGCGACCCGGCCTCGTCGATGAGGTCGATGGCCTTGTCGGGCAGGTGGCGGTCGGCGATGTAGCGGTCGGCCAGGTTGGCCGCGGCCACGAGGGCCTGGTCGGTGATGGTGACCCGGTGGTGCTGCTCGTAGCGGTCGCGCAGCCCCTTGAGGATCTCGATGGTGTGGCTGAGCGTGGGCTCGTCAACGGTGATCGGCTGGAAGCGGCGCTCGAGCGCTGCGTCTTTCTCGAGGTACTTGCGGTACTCCTCGAGCGTGGTGGCGCCGATGGTCTGCAGCTCGCCGCGCGCCAGCATGGGCTTGAGGATCGACGCAGCGTCGATCGCGCCCTCTGCGGCGCCGGCGCCGACGAGGGTGTGCAGCTCGTCGATGAACAGGATGATGTCGCCGCGGGTGCGGATCTCCTTGAGGACCTTCTTCAGGCGCTCCTCGAAGTCGCCCCGGTAGCGGGAGCCGGCCACCAGCGCCCCGAGGTCGAGCGTGTAGAGCTGCTTGTCGCGCAGCAGCTCGGGCACGTCGTTGTTGACGATCTTCTGGGCGAGGCCCTCCACGATGGCGGTCTTGCCCACGCCGGGCTCGCCGACGAGCACCGGGTTGTTCTTGGTGCGGCGCGACAGCACCTGCATGACGCGCTCGGTCTCGCGCAGCCGGCCGATGACCGGGTCGAGCTTCTTGGCCCGGGCGTCCGCGGTGAGGTTGCGCCCGAACTGGTCGAGCACCAGCGAGCCGCTCTGGCCGCTCTGCTCGCTGCCCTGGCCCGATGATGCGCCGACGGTCTCGCGGCCGCCGCTCGAGCCGCTGTAGCCCGAGAGCTGCTGGATGACCTCCTGGCGCACCTTCGACAGGTCGGCGCCCAGCTTGACCAGCACTTGTGCGGCCACGCCCTCGCCCTCACGGATCAGGCCGAGCAGCACGTGCTCGGTGCCGATGTAGTTGTGGCCGAGCTGCAGCGCTTCACGCAGCGACAGCTCGAGCACCTTCTTCGCACGCGGCGTGAAGGGAATGTGGCCGCTGGGCGACGAGCTGCCCTGCCCGATGATCTCTTCCACCTGGCTGCGCACGGCCTCCAGCGAGATGCCCAGCGACTCGAGCGCCTGGGCAGCCACGCCCTCGCCCTCGTGGATCAGCCCCAGCAGGATGTGCTCGGTGCCGATGTAGTTGTGATTCAGCAGGCGCGCTTCCTCTTGCGCCAACACCACCACTCGGCGAGCCCGATCGGTGAAGCGTTCGAACACTGGGCCTCCTGGTTTGAGCCTTGCACCCCGTCCTGCACAGAGCGCCGAAGGTCTCCTGGGCGCAGTGTAACGATGCCCTGCCGCATCGCTCCCTCGCGTTTCTGGGGTTGCGCGCGCCCGCCGAGGGCCGCGCGCCACGAGCGCGGCAACAGCGCCGCTGTCGTTTACGGTTGCGCCGTGGCGCCCCTTTCCCCGTTGCAGGCCCGGCCCGATGCCGAGGCCGACCTGGCCCGTGTGGAGGCCGCCCTGCGCGCTGCGGCGGTCACCGGCGACGAGTTCCTCACCGAGGTGACCTCGCACCTGATCCCTGCGGGCGGCAAGCGGCTGCGGCCCGCGTTCGTCATCGCGTCGGCGCTCGCGCTCGATCCCGACGGCGCCGCGGCCGACGCGGTCAGCGACGAGATGGTGTGCGGCGGCGTTGCGGTGGAGCTGGTGCACCTGGGCTCGCTGTACCACGACGATGTCATGGACGACGCGGAGACCCGCCGCGGCATCGAGGCGGTGAACCACCGCTGGGGCAACCTGAAGGCGATCCTGGCCGGCGACTTCCTGCTGGCCAAGGCGTCGGAGCTGGCGGCGTCGCTGGGCACCGAGGTGGCCGCGCTGCTGGCCGCCACCATCGGCCGGCTGTGCGAGGGCCAGGTGCGCGAGCTGCAGCTGATCTATGACCGGCGCCGCACCGAGGACCAGTACTTCCTGGCCATCCAGGGCAAGACCGCCGAGCTGTACGCAACGTCGTGCCGCATCGGCGGGCTGGTGGCCGGCGCCGACGGCGAGACCCTGGACCGGCTGACCAGCTTCGGGCTCGCCTACGGCATGGCGTTCCAGATCGTCGACGACGTGCTCGACCTCGTTGCCTCCGACGAGGAGCTGGGCAAGCCCTCGGGCAACGACCTGCGGGAGGGCGTGTACACGCTGCCGGTGATCCGGATGCTGGCGGGCGGGCACGCGCACGGCGAGCGCCTGAGCGAGCTGCTCGGCGAGCCGCTGGACGACGACCGGCGGGATCTCGCCCGGACAATCGTGGTGGACGGCCCCGAGATCGCCAGCTCGGTGCAGACCGCGCAGCACTATGTGACCGCTGCCCTCGATGCGTTGGCGCCGCTCGACGCCACGCCCGGGGCGGTCGGGCTGCGTGCCGCCACGTCGAACCTGCTCAGCGCGCTGCCGTCGTCGGCCTGGGACGCAGGCGCCACGGTCGCCGCGGACCGATCCTGAGCGTGTCCACCGACGTCATTGCGCCCCTCTGGCCGGTCCGGCGCCGTTACCGCCACCAGCAGTGGGACCCCGGCCGCGGACTGTGCTGGGAGTGGGGCACCCGCACGTTCGTGATGGGCATCATCAACGCCACCGACGACTCGTTCTCAGGCGACGGCGTGGCCGACCGGCTCGGCGAGGCGCTGTCGCTGGCGCGGGAGCTGGTGGCAGCCGGAGTGGACATCATCGACGTCGGCGGTGCCTCGAGCCGGCCCGGCGCCGAGCCAACGCCGACCGAGGTGGAGCGGCGCCGCGCCGTGCGGGTCATCGAGGCCGTCCGGTCCGAGCTGGATCGCATCGGCGCCGACGTGCCGATCTCGGTGGACACCACATGGGCCGAGGTTGCGGCGCCCGCCCT
>JAJDZE010000115.1 GCA_022824805.1 Acidimicrobiia bacterium
ACTTTTTGCCCATTCCCACACCCCCCCCCCCCCCCCCCGATAGATTCCAGTAGTCCGAGCCGCGGCGGCAACACGAAGCGCTTCTTGTGGGCGCTTGCCGCGGCGATGCTGATGGCTTCGGGCCTCGCGGCAGTGAGTGCCGACCCGATAGGCGCGCAGACCAACGTGAGTCCCTTGGCTTCAGCGGACGGCCACCGTCGGCCGGCTCAGCAGGCCCAGGTGGTCTACAACGGAAACGGAGCGTCGAGCAGCATCCGCGTCCAGGTCCCCAGCGGGCTCAACCGACCCCAAAGCGGGAACTTTGGGTTTCCGACATCAGGCGTCGTGTTCAGCATGGCGGGCGCTTACAGAGCTTCGGGCACTACGGCGTATGAGGGCACCGGCTGCGGTCCGGGCATCGATGTGGTGACCCAATGGCTGGAGGTCACGCGTTACCAAGAGACCAACAGCTTTGTCCTCCCGCAATATCACGGGTGGAGGACCAAGACCTCTCTGAGGAGCATCACGCATCACCGCGGGTTGCATGCCGGGCATACGCTGGAGATCCCTGTCACGTTGTGCGAGGGGTCTGTGGGCAAGACGTTCCGGCTGCATTGGCAGATCCACGGCGTCGACGGCAACACGGAGAACTCGTTCGATGCTTCTGCGGCGAACTGCTGGGTGTGGCGGTGCTGGACGACCGTGACTGTGATCTCGGGCGGCGGCAGCGGCGACAGCATCGGCAGCGACGACAACGGCGTCGACAACGACGGAACCAGCATCGGCAGCGACGACACCGACGTCAAGAACGATGACACCAACGACGGCAGCGACGACAGCGGCAGCGACGATGACGCCAACGTCAATGTCAACGACGACGACAGCGGCAGCAGCGACGACGGCAGCGACGACACTGACGATGCGCCTGCGCAGGTGTGCGTGTCGGCGGACCTGCTGGCCGAGGTCAGCACGCAGGCCGGCAGCAGCAACGCCGCGCATGCAGCGCGCTGGACGCAGGTGCACAACGCGCTGACCGGCGGGTCCGGCGCCATCACCCTCGCAGAGGTCAAAGCGATCCACGACCGCCGCGAGAGCCGAGGCTTGTCCACCGACCAATGGAAACCGATCATCACAGCCTTGGAATGCCTCCAAGCTGACTGACCGCGGCTGAGCCGGCCAACCCAGCCGCCCGACACCGCGCAAGCGCAGGGGCCTGCCCACAACAGGGCGGCGCCCCTGCGTTCGCGCGGGCGCTCAACCCGCATCCACCGGTGGGCCGGATCCACCGGTGGGTCCGTCAAATTCGGGTGTCTATCTAGGCTCACGGCATGGACGCGGTGTCAGGGGGCTGGGATTTCTGGGTTGACCGTGGCGGCACCTTCACCGATGTGGTGGCCCGGCGGCCCGACGGCAGCCTCGTCTCGCACAAGCTGCTGAGCGAGGACCCGCGCCGTTACGACGACGCAGCCACGGCGGGCTTCGGCGATGTGCTGCGCATCGGCTACCAGACTCGCCCGCACCTGTTCAAGCTCGACATCGTGCTGCCAGAGATGCTGTATTCGGAGGTGCTCGAGGTCGACGAGCGCATCGCTGCGGACGGCCCGGTGCTGTGCCCGCTGGACCTGGCGGCGGTGACAGACGGCATGGTGGCGGCGCGTGAGCGCGGCATGGAGGCCGTGGCCATCGTGCTGGTACACGGCTACCGGCACACTCAGCACGAGGCAGCGCTGGCCGCTGCGGCCCGCGAGATCGGTTTCGGACAGGTCTCGGTCAGCCACGAGGTGGACCCGCTGGTCAAGATCGTCCCCCGCGGCGAACAGCATCGCCGACGGGGCCACCGCATGGATCCGAGCGAGATCGTCGCTATGACGCAAGCAGGTCCGCTGGGGCGTGATGGACCTGTCAGGTCCCTATCGCAAGACGTTGATCGGTGCGGACTACCCGTTCGACGACGCAAACGCCCGCGAAGTCTTCAACTACTACGGCAGCATCCTGCACGGCGCCCGCTTCCGCAGAATCAGAGGCTGAGCCGACAGACGAAACAGGGGCAGGGAGCGGTGGTCACCTGTCCTTCGGCGCGTACCAGGTGTCGAGTGCTGCTTGGAGGCGCTGGGTGCCTTCGATAGGATCCATGTTGCCGATGAGGACGCTTGCGCTGACGTCCCACAGTTCGTGCTCGAGACTGGGTTCTCCGCGGGAGAGGAACTGTGACGAGTTGCGGATCGTCGATTCGCACTCATCCCGCCACGAAACGAATTCCTGCGCCAGCGGATGCTCCAGTGCCACGGGAGAGTCGCGAAGCGTGAAGAACCCGGGCAGCGCATTTGAGAAGATCTCGGCGAACTGGCTCGACGCGGCCCATGCAAGGAACGTCCTCGCGGCCTCAGAGTGCTCGGTCGCTGGGTTCATGCCCAAGCCGATGTCGGCGTGGTCGCTGATGTAGCAGGCGTCCTGCCCTGCGAGCGGCGGCGGGCCGAACGCACCGAGCTCGAAATCGGCGGCAGCGGCGAAGCCGGCGATCTCCCACGATCCAGCCGGATAGATGGCCGCAGCACCTGAGATGAACATCTGCTGAGCATCGGCATAGGTCACCGCAGATGCATCAGCCGGCAGGTACGCGCCCCAGCGCTGCAGCGCCGCCAGCGTGTCGACGTAGGCCTGATCGGACAGCCTGGCTGTGCCGTCGATGAGCGCCAGCCGCCCGTGCTCGCCCTTCCAGTAGTTGGGGCCGATGTTCTGGAAGCCCAGCGTTGCCGCTTCCCAGCGGTCATGGGCGCCCATGGCCAGGGGGACGTAGCGCCCGTCGTCGCGGATGGCGTCCAGCAGATCGAAGAACTCCTCGGCGGTCGTCGGTTCGGTGAGACCGAGCTGGTCGAAGGCTGTCTGGTTGTAGATGAATCCGTGAATCACCGAAGCCAGCGGGACGCAGTAGGGGGTCGTGCCGTCGTCAGCGGTCCAAGGGCTCTGCGCCGACCGCCGGAAGTTCTCCATGCCCGCGAGATCGGTGATCGGTGCCAGGTGACCTCGCTCGAACAGGGTCAGCGAGGCGTCGAAGGGGCGGCAGGCGATGATGTCGCCGGCAGTTCCTGCTGCCAAGCGCCCAGCCAGCGCAGAGTCGTATTGCGTGGGATCCGTCGGCGTGAACTCCACTTCGATGCCCGGGAACTGCGATTCGAACGCAGGAATGACGTGCTCGGACCAGATCGCCGCGTCATCGGTGCGCCAGCTCTCAATGGAGATGGCTGCGCCGTCGGCCGTGCGGCTGCTGCCGGTACAGGCGGCAGTCGCGAGACCCACCGTCAGCAGCGCGGCGAGCACCTTGACAGGGAACGACGTCACGACCAGAGGGTGCTGATGGGAGCGGCGGTGATGTGTTCTGCCAGGCGGAAAGTGCGCGGCCCGGTGTGGAGCACCACTCCCGCCAAGAACTGGTCGCCGATCTGGTCGCGGAGCCACAGCAGGTGACGGGCATCGTCGAGGCCCGGAGCGCTTGCGGCCTTGATCTCGATGCCGATCACTTTGCGGGCGCCCAGTTCTGCGATCACATCGACTTCGTGGCGGCCTTGACGGTCTCGCATGTGGAACAGCCTCGCTCGGGCCTCGCAGACGGGGAGTTCGGCGCGGAGCTGCGCAACGACGAATGTCTCGATGATCCGGCCGAGCAGTTGGCCGTCTCTCATCGCCGCTGCAGCCGATGTGGCAGTGCCGGCTACTGAGGCCAGCAGTGATGCGTCGACAACAAATCGCTTCGTGGCCTTGCCGAGCCGAGCAAGACGGTTGGAGGACCAAGCCGGCAGCTCGTCGACGATGAGCAGGTTCGTCAACAAGCGGTGATAGGCGCGGGCTGTCCGGCTGTCGATGCCGGCGGCGTCGTACATCGTCTTGTCAGTCGGCGTGCCGGCCGAGTTCAGAACGTACGCCTCGAAGTACCTGGCGAACCGCTGCGGGTCGCGGCCCGCTTCCATGTCGAGGGCGTCACGAGTCGTCACATAGGTCACATAGCTCTCAAGCCAGTGGTGCCGCCCCTGAGGCGACATGCCGAGCGCTGGTTCGGGGAACCCGCCTCGCAGCGCCAGTTCCACATATCCCCGCAGGTCCGGTGTGCCGGCGGCCGGCGACAAGTCGTCGCCTCGCGCGATCCGGTCCAGGATCGGCGTCGTGCCTGAGCCGACCTGTTCGGCAACGGTCAGCGGGCAGATCTCCACACGGACGACCCGACCGGTACCAGGCCAGGTCGCGGTGTCGAGGTCGGCCCGCACCGAGCCGGTCAGCAGGTATCTGCCGGGCCGTGCCTGTGCATCGACGGCTCGCTTGACTGCGCCGAGAACGCCAGGGGCGCACTGCCACTCGTCCAGCAGCACCGGTTCGGCGAGACCGGCGAGTGCGGCATCGGGATCGGCGATGAATGCTGTTGCCTCCGCCTCACGGTCGAGACGAACCACTGTCGCGGCGTGGCCCAGCGCCGTCGTCGTCTTGCCGGTTGCCCGCGGGCCGGTCAACAGCACGGCAGGCAGCTCGCGGAGCAGTTCGATCAGCAGATCGTCCGCCATTCGCCGCCGGTAGTCCGGTGGCCAGCTGCTGCTCACCGTTCTGAGGGTACCCCGGCGACTGGGCTGAATCCCACGATTGCGCGTAATTCAATCCCAATAATGCACAGCACATGATGGCAAGAACGCGCACGGAAACGGCGACGACAACGGCGATTTGGGCAACAGCGGGATTGTTTCCGGTCAGATGCCGAAGCGGCGGCTCAGCCAGTCCGCGAGCAGCGGGTCGACCAAGGCGAATTGCTGTCGGCGGCGCCGCGCTTGAGCAGGCTCGTCTTGCCGTAGCGCCGCGGCCCGCGCTCGGAAGAACCGGGTAATTTCACTCGTACGTTTCGAGTACAGGCACGATGTGGCCAGCTCACTGTCCTGTTCGACCGGCGGCCCGACGACTTTCGACAATCCGCAGCCAATGTTGACAAGCAAGGCTGATCCTCACTACA
>JAJDZE010000041.1 GCA_022824805.1 Acidimicrobiia bacterium
CGCAGTGTGAGTGTTGGGGTGAGTTTGTCGTCGGCTGCGCCTTCGGGTGGGCTGTCGTTGGCGTACAGCGTCGGGGGCAGCGCGACGTCGGGTTCTGATTTCACGGCGTTGAGCGGCACGGTGGCGGTGGCCGGCGGCAGCACTTCTGCCGCTGTTGCGGTGACGATCACCGATGACAGCGTCGATGACGATGCCGAGACGATTGTGCTGACGCTGACCAGCGGCTCGGGCTACACGCTGGGTGTTCCGAAGGCCACCACTATCACGATCGCCGACGACGACCCTGCGCCGCGGTCTGACCAGAATCCTGGCAACACCGGCAACCAGGATCCCGGCAACACCAGCAATCAGAATCCCGGCGACACCGGCAACCAGAATCCTGGCAACTCCAGCCCTGGCAACACCAGCCCCGGGAGTTCTTCGTCGGCGAGCGCTGCACCGGCAGCGCCGCCGGTGGTGGAGCTGACGCTGGGCGTGGCGACGCCGTCGAGCATTGCGTTGGGCGAGTCGAGCCTGATGACGGTGGAGCTTGAGCGGGCCATCACACGCTGGGTGCGGGTGTTCGTGGAGATCGACAGCACGGCCGTGCTGGGCGACGACTACACCGTGGATGCCAACTGGGGCGTCGGCTGGGTCTCGCTGGGCAGCAACCCTCGACGGCTGGTGTTCGACCTGCCGCCGAACGACACCGATGCCGTCGTGCGGGTGAATTCTCTGGACGCCAGCGCGCCAGACAGTTCCGTGACGTTGAGCCTGACCATCGGCGACCGCACCTTCGCAGCCAGCTCGGTAGTGACGATCAGACCGGTCGGGGAGGCAGAGATCGTCTCGGTGGGCGACCCCGAGGCCCCGGTCTCCGACGGCGACGCCGGCGACGAGTCTGATGGTGCGGACGGTCAGGATGACGACGGCGATGACGACAGCGACGCCGGCGACGGGAGCGATGACGCGGACCAATCGGACGAGTCTGATGGTGCGGACGATCAGGATGGCGACGGCGAGACCGCCGAAACCGAAGATTCTGACGAAGACGACAAGGCCGTCGACGACGACGGGCACCTTGTCGACCCGGAGTCACTGGGGACCGTCACCTCGACCGGCGACGGCTGGTACGTGCTGTACACCGTCAAGCCCGGCGACACGCTCAGCGGCATCGCGTTGACCTTCTATCGAGACGACCGGAGGTGGCGCCAGATATTCGCCGCCAACCAAGGCCGCCGCCAGAGCGACGGCTACACATTCACCAGCCCCAACATGATCCGGGCGGGCTGGGTGCTGCGGGTGCCGCTGCCGATCGTTGCGCCGAGCAACGCCACTGCGGCCGAGTCGAACTACGTGATCTACCGCGTCCGAAGCGGCGACATGCTGTCGTCGGTGGGGCGGCGGGTGTACGGCGACAGCGCGTTCTACAACCGCATCGTGCTGGCCAACCGCGGTCGGCGCCAAGCGAACGGCCAAACGTTCGTCCACGGCGACCGGATCGCCGCCGGCTGGCTGCTGCGCATCCCCGTCGGCGGCTGAGCACTGGTTCGGTCACACCCAGGGGCCGCAGCGGCGCATCAAGACCTCGAGCGTGACGTGGCGAATCGGCGTCGGTGCCAAGCTGACCCTTCGATGTCGCGGCCCCCTGTTGCGCCATCGGTACCCTTCGGCGTGGCACGACTGAACCGGCGCGTCGGCCCTTCGGGGGAGCCGCGGCGCACAACTACAGGAGACCGCACGTGAGCAAACTCTTTGGGGTGTACGGGCGCTGGGTCGGAAACCGGCCGTGGACAGCGCTCGCAGTGATGCTGGTCGTCACCGTGGTGGCGGTGATCGGCTTCAGCCGCACGGCCGACACGGCCGATGTGCAGGACGCGTTCCTGCCCAGCGGCAGCGAGCTGGTGACCGCCATCGACAAGCTCGGCGAGAGCTTCCCCGCGTCGGCCGAGCTGGAAGCCGTGCAGGTGGTGCTGCGCGGCGACGTGCTGAGCCCTGCCGGCGCCGCAGACGCCGTCGCAGCAACCGAGACGGTGGCCGGTCACGCCGACCTGTCCCGCTACCTGTTCGCTCCTCGGCCGCCGGTGTCGCCCGGTCATGTGCTCGCTGCGATGCTGGCCGGCCCCGGCGGCGATCCGCGCAGCGTCGATCTGGCCGCGGTGTCCCAAGACCACATCGATGCCGCCATCGCGGCGGCCACGGCGGCCGATCCCGAGCTTGCCGGGTTCCTCGAAGAGCTGGTGGCGCGTGACGCGTCGGGCAATGTGATCGGCGGCATCGGCATCGTCACGGTGAATGCGGGCGGCGATGCCGACGGTCTCGCGGCAGCGCAGATTGCCGCCGACGAGTCTGTCAAGACGCTTCCGCTCGGCGAGCTCGACTCTGCGCGGGCAGCATCGAGCGGCAAGAGCGGCCAGGAATCGGACGATTCCAGCCAAGCGTCGATGATGCTGCTGATGGGCGTGGCGTTCATCGTGATCGCCATCTTGCTGACGCTGTTCTACCGGCAGCTCTCCGACGTGCTGCTGTCGATGGGCGGCCTGATCCTGACGATCCTGTGGGCGCTCGGCTTCCAAGGGCTGCTGGGACCCAATGGGTTCGGCATCATCGGCGCACCCAGCGTGCTCGGCCAGATGGTGCCGGTGATGCTCATCGGTCTGTGCGTGGACTACGGCATCCAAGGCACGTCTCGCTACCGGGAGGTGCGGGCCGAGGGCGGCGGGGCTGCCGACGGCATCTCGAAGTCGGTGGCCGGGGTGATGCTGCCGCTGGGGCTCGCGGGGGTCACCACCATCGTCAGCTTCCTCACCAACCTGCTGGGCGACATCTCCGGCCTGGGCGACTTCGGCGTGGTGGCCGCTGTCGGGGTGCTCAGCGGCTTGACCGTGTTCCTGACGGCGGTGCCGGCCGTGCGGGCCATCCTGGACCGCCGCGGCGAGCGCAAGGGGCGTCAGCCGCAGCTTCGACCCATCGACCAGGCCATCCCCGGCGCGGGCACGCTGGTGCGAGCCGTCGGGGGCGCCACGGTGCGGCGGCCGGCGATCATCTTGGTGCTCACCGGGGCGGTCACCGTGATCTTCCTGTCGCTGTCGACCCAACTCGGCACCGAGTTCAACTCGAACGACTTCGTCCCCGACGGCACCGAGAGCAAGGAAGACGCGCTGTTCATGTCGGAGAACCTGGGCGGCAACACCGAGCCGGTCACGGTGCTGGTGGAAGCCGACCTGTCCCAGGACCGCACGCTGCGCAACCTTCTCGACTTCTCGGCCGCCATCGAAGATTCATCGCAGCGGCCTGCCGCCGTCAGCAGCGATGTCACCAACTCGCTGGGCGTGTATTTCGAGAATCTGCCACCCGACGTGCGACAGCAGATCGAGGCCGAGCTGGCGCTGGGCCAGTCGAGCCCGCTGAGGCTCGACAGCGCGACCATCGACCGGGTGCTGATGCTCGCGCGCGAACACGATCCGGCACAGTTCGACTCGCTGGTGGCGTTCGGGACCGGCGGTGCCGACGACCGCACCATCTTGCAGTTCAATGCGCTCACCGGCGACGCCGACCGCACCCGCGAGCTGTTCGCCGACGTGGACGGCCTGTGGTTCGGCGACGACTCCGAGATCACACCGGTGGCCAGCGAGATCACTTCGCTGGAGGTCACCGACAGCCTCACCGAGAGCCAGGCGTCGTCGATCGTGTTCACCATCATCGCGGCACTGGTGGTGCTGATCCTGTTCTTCTGGATCACCGAGTTCCGGCCCATGCTGGCCGTGCTGTCGGTGCTGCCGATCCTGCTGGTGCTGGTATGGGTGCTGGGAACCATGGTGCTGCTGGGATACAGCTACAACGTGATCACGGCACTCATCACCGCGCTGTCCATCGGCATCGGCGTCGACTACACCATCCACGTCACGCATCGGTTCATCGAAGAGGTCGATCACGGCAAGTCGATCGGCGAGGCCATCAACATCACCATGGGCACCACTGGCGGGGCGCTCATCGGCTCGGCGCTCACGACCGCTCTGGGCTTCATGGTGCTGGTGTTCAGCCCGATCGCTCCGATGGGCCAGTTCGGCCTGCTCACCGCGATCACGGTCACCTACTCGCTGATCGCAGCGGTGGTGGTGCTGCCGCCGATGCTGGTGACCTGGGCCGCCTACCACCAGTGGCGCAAGAACAACATGGCCGAGATGGAGTCGGCCTGAGCCGTCGAGCAGGGTGAAACCGGTGCTGGGCGCGTTGCGCAAGGAGCGCTACGACATCATCTTGGTGATCAGCATCGCCATCGTGGTGCTGTCGGCATTCGGCGCCGGTGCGCTGAGTTCGGGAGGCGGGCTCGTCGGGCTGCTGCTGATCATCGGAACGCTCATCGAGTCGGCCGAGCGGCCGCCGCGGCGGGTGTGGCTGCTGCTCGGGGCCGCAGCGGCTGCCGCGGTGATCGACTTGGCCGTCGCGGGTGCAGCCGATGCGGTGGTGGGGCCGGTCGTGCTCGCCTTGATCGGCTTGGCGGCTGCCGCGGTCGTCACCCGCCAGGTGCTGTCGCGACCCTTCGCGGGCACCACCTCGATAGCTGCCTCGGCGTGCGCGTACCTGCTCATCGGTTACGCGTTCGCCTCGCTGTACCTGGTGATCGACCGGGTCGGCGGATCGGCGTTCCTGAATTCCGGCGAAGCGCTGACGCCCGAGTCTGCTGTCTACTTCAGCTTCGTCACCCTCACCACGCTGGGCTTCGGCGACCTCACGCCCTCGGCTGACGGCGGCCGGGTCATCGTGACGCTCGAAGCCATGGCGGGCGTGTTCTACGTGGCCATCGCCGTGGCACGCCTCGTCACCGGCTTCGCCGCTCCCTCAGCCGAGCCTCCTGACGGCGCGCCAAGCCAAGAAGGCGGCCCGTAGCGTCCCCATGCGGTGGCTGCCACGTCGAGCACGGTACGTTGGGTAGGCATGGAAGCAGCCGAACTCCTTGCCGTGGAATGATCGGCGTCGGCGCAGTTCTGTCGCCGCCGGATCGCTCGGCATCTCGGCCACGGCCGCCACGCCTGGGGCGGTACCGCCGGAGGCCGCGGGCCTTGGTGTTCGCTGTGCATGTGTCGGTGATGGTGCTGCTGGCCGGCGCGTGCGGTTCGACCCAGACGGCGCCTCCTGCGGCATCCGAGGCTGAGGCAGCGACACCGGGCGCCGACGCTCCTGCTGAGGCGCCGGTCTCGACGACGGCCGCGTCCTCGACGAGCACCGCCGCAGTCACCGACGCCCCCGACGCCGGAATGTCGCCGGAGGTGCAGACCATCGTTTCGGGGCTCTCGACTGCGGTCGGCGGGCTGAGCGAGGCAAGCCACGACTGCGTGGTTGCCCTTCTGGTTGAGGATCCGTCGCTGGTGGACACGTTCCTCGCTGCGGGCGGGCCGGTCGAAGGCCCGGCGATGCTGCAGGTGCTCGCGTGCCTGACGTCGGGCGAGGCCGCCGCGCTGACGCCTCCGGGTGATGGCCCGGCGCCGGACCCCGCTGAGGTGGCGTGCTTGATGGAGGCACTCAGCGGCGAGCCGGCCGGTGAGCGGATCCTGGAGGTGCTCACCGGTGCCGATCCCTCCCCAGAGGGCTTGACCGTCGCCGAGAGCGCCATCTTGGGCGAAGCCGTTCAATCATGTGGCATCGAGACCGAGTTCGGCTTCGGCGACCCGGCGGCCGATGACGGCTCGCTGCCCGATGACGACGACATCGTCGGAGGCGGCTGGGGCCTGTGCACGGCCTGGCTGATCTTGTACCCGGGCGATGTGTGCGATGTCGGCGAACTGACGGTGGCCGTGGAGGGAGACGGCGCGGTGCTGCTCGCCGGCAGCATCGACGGCATCGATGTCGACGGCATGCGTTTCGACGGCGACATCGTCGACATCCACGGTCTGCTCATGGCCTACGACGGCACCGCTTGGACGATCAACGGCGTGCCGCAATAGCCCGATAGCTGAAGCTGGCGATGACGACGAGACTTGACCAGTGGGCCGGTCGGAGCCCCGATGGGGTCGCGACTCGCGAGTTCCGCATTTCTCGTGTGGGGAGGCGGGACATCACCGGTGCCTTGTGGACGCCGGACACGCCTTCGGGGGCACGAAGTCTGGCGTGCTTCGGTCACGGTGCTTCTGGCGACCGGTATCAGTTCCCTGCGTCTCGGCTCGCAGCCGATCTGACGGCACAGGGCATCGCGATGCTGAGCGTGGAGGGCCCCGATCATGGCCTGCGGCAGACCGGTGAGGGCGGACGGGCCGGGATGATCGCCGACCTGCTGCGAGAAGACGCCATGTCGGATATGTGTGACGACTGGAACGAGGCGGTTGAGCTGGTATGTGCCCGCAACGCACTCGATCCCGCCCGGATCGGCTATTTCGGGCTCTCGATGGGTTCGGCCTATGGCATTGCGTTCCTCGCCCAGCGAAGCCGTGTCGCGGTGGCGGTGCTCGGCCTGTGGGCCGATGTCGAGGCCATCCCACACAACGAGACGGTGCTTGGCTGTGCACGCGCCCTCACCGCGCCGACGCTGTTCTTGACCCAGCTCGATGACGAGTTCCTCCCGGTCGACGGATCGGTCTCGCTGTTCTCTGCGATCGGCTCGGCCGACAAGCGCCTTCACCTCAATCCCGGCGTGCATGCGGAGATCCCGCTGGACGAGGTGGACTTTGCCGCGCGGTTTCTGATCGAGCACATGACCGGGCCGACGGACGGCTCCCCTGATCGTGAGATGGGCCAGATCGTCGACGCAGAACCGGCGCCCTAGCGCCCCGCACCAATGGGCCTGTGTGCTCTTGAGACCCCAACCGCGCTGCCATACTTGGCGCCGTCGCTGCTTGTCGCCGCCGGCGAGCCGGCTCGCCGTTGGGAGGCACCATGCTCGGAGTGACCGTTCTGGGGACCGGGTCGCCGATGGTGAGCGCCACCCGGGCCGGGCCGGCAGCGCTGATCACTTATCAGCGCCGTCCGGATTCTGCGGCGCACCACTACTTGGTGGATGCGGGGCGGTGGGTGTCGCTGCGGCTCGAGCAGGCGGGGATCCCGTGGCCTCATCTCGACGCGGTGCTGTTCACCCACCATCACATGGATCACAACGTCGGCTGGTCCGATCTGCTGATGTCGGGGTGGCAGATGGGCCGCGCCAAGCCGTGGCGCGTCTTCGGCCCGCCGTTCACCAGCACGTTCTGTGCAGCGACGTACGACGCGTTCAGCTACGACCGCCAGCATCGGCCGGTGCTCCAGTCCGACGAAGGCGGCCGCCAGGACGTCACTGAGATCAACGGCGCTGGGCCGGTGTTCGACGAGGACGGTCTGCGCGTGACCGCAGCAGTCGTCCCTCATGGCGACTGCGTCCCCTCGTTCGCGTTCCGGTTCGATGCGCCTGACCGCTCGATCGTGATCTCCGGCGACTGCTCGCCCAGCGAGGCCCTTGTCGAGCTCGCGGCAGGCGCTGATGTGCTGGTGCACGAGATCGAGCACCGAGCCTCCACACGTGCCCAGCTCGAGGCCTTCGGCCTGCCGGAGGCCGACCAGGAACGAGTCTTCGCTGTCATGGCCGAGTGGCACACCGACGAGAGCCAACTCGGCGCTATCGCCCAAGCCGCCGGAGTGGGCAAGCTCATGCTCACCCACTACATCCCCGACGCCTTCGACCCCGCCGCACTGGCCGCCGCCATCTCATCCACCTACACCGGCGATCTCGTCCTCTCAGACGACCTCACCGTCGGCTAGCCGAGCGAGTCTCCCTCAGCGACCCGCAGCAGCCCGCCAATGCGATCAGCTCCTGACTGTCCTGGAAAGCTGGGCCAGTCAGGAAATAGCGGTTGAAGTGCTCACAAAATCGCAAGAGTGGTACCCGACCGCATTCTCATGAGATATCAGGGCTAGCGGCACCCAGCAGTACCATACGCCCATGCAGCCGGGAGAGGTCTCGACGTTCGAGTCGTACGTCTCCTCGGTCGAACAGCGAGCGGTGTCAGCCCTGAGCTTGGCTCGGGTAGGGCAGTCGACGCATGTGCCGCCAGGTCTGCTGGATGGCCAAGCTGGAGCCGCCCTCCGAGAGACGATCCCGCTCCCCGCTCGTAGGAAAAGTGGGGCCTTCTTCAGCAGCTCTGCTCTCCGAGCTGCTGCATTTGACGCTTGCCCAGACGAGACTGAGCCGAGTGCGCGCACCCTAGATCCTGCCGTCGGGGCTGGAGACCTGCTGATCGAGGCCGCGAAGGCGCTGCCGATAGATCAGGACCTCGCGCAGACGCTGCAGCAGTGGGGTGACCTGCTGCATGGGCGCGACATCGAGCCAGCGTTTGTGCGGTTGACCAAGGCCCGCTTGGTGTTGCTAGCAATTGCGCGAGGTGCTGTTGCGGTCGGTAGTGGACGGCCGTCCTCCCTCGGCGAGCTGTTTCCGGGCATTCAGGTCGGCGACGGACTCGACCTGCTCCGCAGCGCTCCGCCGGTCACGCATATCGTCATGAATCCGCCGTTCACGTACCGGATCGCACCCCCCGAGATGAGCTGGGCGAGTGGTCGTACTAGCCACGCGGCCATGTTCCTTGCGGCCGCGGCCGAAGGTGCGCTGCCAGGGACACGGTTGACGGCCATTCTCCCCGATGTCATTCGGGCGGGATCACGGTACGAGCGGCTGCGCTCACGTATCGAGGGCCTGCTCCGCGTCTCGTCGATCGAGTCGTACGGGCGCTTCGACCGGTGGACGGACATTGACGTTTTTGTCCTGCGCGGTGTCGTCTCGAATGAACTCGCCGATGCCCCCGCCGCTCAGTGGTGGCAGCAGCCGAACGGAGAACGCGTCGGCGACCGGTTCGACGTTCGCGTGGGTCCGGTGGTCCCCCACCGCGACGCTCAGACCGGTCCGAACCGGCCCTACCTGCACGCAACGACAATTCCGCTCGGCGGCGAATTCGATGTCGCGGCTGCGGATACGAGAGGCTTCACCAGCGGGCTGTTCGAGCCGCCCTTTGTGGTTGTCCGGAGGACTTCACGCCCGAATGACGGCTCAAGGGGCCTCGGGACGGTCATTGTCGGTTCGGAGGGTGTGTTGATCGAGAATCACCTGATCGTGCTCAAGCCGCAGGACGGCTCTCTCGATACTTGCCGTCAACTCGTGCGAGTGCTCGACACAAGCAATACGAGACGGTGGCTTGATGGGCGTATCCGCTGCCGCCACCTGACCGTCAGGGCCCTTCGCGAGATGCCCTGGTGGGATTCATGAACACTGCCACTTTCCGCTTTTCGACCGACATCCTGCGGCGGCTCGGTGAGGAGCTGATCACAAGTTTCGACCAAGGCATCATCGAACTCGTCAAGAACTCATACGACGCCGACGCCAGCGTGTGCTCTGTTCAACTCATCGACACGGAGAAGGCCGGCGGCACAGCCGTGATTGTCGACGACGGCCACGGGATGTCGAGCCGAGACATCCAGGATGGGTGGCTGGTCTTGGGTCGGTCCCGCAAGATTCCAGGCAGTCGCACACAACTGGACAGACTTCCGGCCGGGAGCAAGGGCCTCGGACGCTTGGGTGCACTCAGGATGGGTCAGGAGGTGGTCCTGACCACGCAGCCCCAAGATGAACCGGGTGTGGATTACTCGCTCCGGATTCGGTGGGCCGACTTTGCAAACAGCGACGTCGTCGAGAATGTGGGGCTCGCCGTGAAACGCTCGGAGTCTGAGCCGCGCCCCGGAACGCGCGTCGAGATCCGCGGCCTCGACGCAGCCGCCAGCGAGCGCGAGGTGCGTCGGCTTGCGCGTGAACTCCTCCTCTTGACAGATCCGTTCGGTGACCCCGCAGGTTTCAGGACAGAGCTTGTTGCGCCTGCGTTCGAGGATCTAGAAGAACTCGTCAACAGGGCGTACTTCGACGACTGCCAGTTTCGCCTAGCAGGCTGCTGAAATTCGGTGTTTGTGGCTGTTTGGGTGTGTGCGGGCGGGTTTGGGGGTGCCTGTTGGGGGTTCTGGTGGGCTGTGTCGGCCCGGCTGGGGTGCGTTTTAGGCGGTTTGGGTGTCGAGTTTGGC
>JAJDZE010000129.1 GCA_022824805.1 Acidimicrobiia bacterium
TGTCGGTGTCGACGTCTGGCGACAGCACCGACGAGCCGCACGGCTCGGTCACCGTGACAGTCAGCAGCGGCACCGGTTACACGGTGTCGCAGACCAACGGCTCCGCGTCGGTGACCGTCTCCGATGACGACGACCCGCCGCCGCCACCTCCGCCTCCGCCGGCGGACCCGGTGGTGAGCGTCACCGGCGGCAACGGCGTGACCGAGGGCAGCGCAGCGTCGTTCACTGTCACCGCGAGCCCGCGGCCGTCGAGCCCGCTCCGAGTCGATGTGAGCGTCGCTGCACAGGGCAGCTTCGGCGTCACGACCGGCACCCGCACGGTGACGGTCCCTGCCACTGGCAGCGCGACGCTGTCGGTGTTGACGTCTGGTGACAGCATCGACGAGCCGAACGGCTCGGTGACCGTCACGGTCAGCAACGGCTCGGGCTACACGGTGTCGCAGACAGACGGCTCGGCGTCGGTGACGGTCACCGATGACGACGACCCGCCGCCCCCGCCTCCGCCGCCGGTTCCGGTGGTGAGCGTCACCGGCGGCAACAGCGTCACCGAGGGCAGCCCCGCAACCTTCACCGTCACCGCCAGTCCGCGGCCGTCGAGTCCGCTCCGGGTCGATGTGAGCGTCGCCCAGTCGGGCAGTTTCGGTGTGACCACTGGTACACGTCAGGTCACGATCCCCACCACCGGCAGCGCAACCCTGTCGGTGTCGACGTCTGGTGACAGCACCGATGAGCCGAACGGCTCGGTGACCGTCACGGTCAGCAACGGCTCGGGCTACACGGTGTCTTCCACCGACGGCACAGCGACCGTGACGGTCTCTGATGACGACGACCCACCGCCACCCCCACCGCCTCCTCCGCCTCCGAGTGCGACGATTTCGATCGGGGACGCGTCCGGCGAGGAAGGACTGTGGGTCACGTTCAAGGTGACGCTGTCAGAAGCAGCAGACCACGAGGTGCAGGTGAGCTGGGCGTCCGACCACGCGTATGACCTCGACGGCTACGCGATGGACTACGAGTTCTGGTACATGAGCGGCACGCTGACCTTCGCGCCCGGCCAGACCGAGAAGACGGCCGACGTGTACCTCAACGACGACAGCCACGCCGAGTCCGACGAGATCTTCCGGGTGCGACTGTCCAGTCCCCAAGGCGCCACCGTCGCCGACGGCGAAGCCATCATGACCATCACCGACAACGACTGAACCACGTCGTTTCTCGCCGTCGGCGGGCTTGCCAGACCTAGCGCGGAGCGGAGAGGTTCGGCGGTTGGGGCTATCGGGCGGCGCTGCGGCACAGGTCCACGATTGAGCGTTTGCACCATGCTTG
Organism: Acidimicrobiia bacterium; assembly: GCA_022824805.1. Taxonomy (GTDB): domain Bacteria; phylum Actinomycetota; class Acidimicrobiia; order Acidimicrobiales; family Poriferisodalaceae; genus Poriferisodalis. The sequence goes on from JAJDZE010000129.1 coordinate 1,324, forward strand.
GGTGTGGTGCAGCAGCGCTTCGACCTCGGGCAGGAGGCGGTCGTCGTCGCTGAGGCTGTCCGCGGCGTCGGCGAGGGCGGCAGGAGCGTCGCGCAGGACGGTGTCGAGAATGTCTGCGGTCGCGTCGGCGCTCATTTCCATCCGCTGCGCGCACCGCGCCCAGCGCTTCATGTCGGTGCCCCGGCTCAGCGCATAGTCGCGGTCGAGCTTCATGGCAGTTCTCAGCTTGGCGTACGGCGTTCGTTCCTTGCACGGGAAGTACGAGATGACGTCGTAGGACGGTGCCAGCCGCACCAGGCCGTTGTCGAGGAAGATGCTGTAGTTCTTGGCGTGGCCGTCGGGCGCGGCGATCGCGAAGTTGTAGACCAATGCGGCCATGAACGCCGACACGTCGCTGTCGGGGTCGACGGATTCCTGGCGCAGCAGGCGAGCGATGTCCTCGGGCGTCGGGCCGCCGTCTGCTTGGTACTTGTGCCGGGCTGCCAGCCCGAACGCTTGGCACAGGTCTTCTTGATGCAGCCTGCGGATTCCGCTATCGGACAGCGTGCGGTCGAAGCGTTCCACCACGAGCACCCGTTCGGCGCCGAAACGGCGGATCTCCGTCCGGGCCGCATCGAGGTTCAGTGCTCGGGCGGCTGCCATGCACACATGCTCGATGACCTCGGCGTGCGCGTGGTGTTCGAGGCCGGGCTTGAGGATGTGAGTGGTCGGGATCTGCCCGAACGGAACGCCCCATCGACCGTCGGCGTGATGGAGCGCGCACTTGGCCTGCTCGCCGCTGAGGCTGAATTGTCCATGCCCGCCGGGCAGGCTGCCGCCTGCCCATTCCCGTCTTGCTTCGGTGATCCACTGCTCGATGTCGCGGTCGGTCAACCATTGGACACCGCTGGGCCTGGTGTCAAGCGCTGCGCTGGCCTCGGGTGTGCAGATCTGCACCGCGCCCGCGCAGTCCAGCCCGAGCGAGGTCGCGAGCAGGTCCGCCGGATGGGTGCTCGCCGCGCTGTGTGCTGCGGCCCAGTTGCGGCGCACCTGAGGGTTGTCGGGAAGCAGCCCGTCGAGCCACGCTTCGGCGGGATAGTCCCCGGTGTCGAGCGGCATGGTCACCGACAGCGGCGTCCGGTACGGGACGCTCAGGTAGTCGTCGCCGCATGCGAACAGGCAGTCGCCGTGCGCGTCGCGGCGGACCGTCCCGGCGTGTTCCCCGCTGATCCACACGTCCAGTGTGCTCACGGGCGCCCGCCTAAGTCGTGGCCTGGCGGGGCCGGGGCAGGAAGGCGATGTCGTAGTCGAGCGCTGAGAGCAGGGCCGCGAGCGTGTCTGCTCGCGGCGAGTGATGCCCGCTCTCGATGCGCGAGACGACCTCGCGCGACACCTTCGCTCGCTCAGCCAGTTCTGCCTGGGTGATGCCGGCGTTGGTCCTCACGGATCGGAGTGCACGCCCGATGCGAGCCGGCGAGCGCACCCCGACATGGGGGATGCGCAGACGGCGCTCACCCTGTGCGGCTGTCATGCACGCACTGTAACGCACGAATGTGCTCTATGCATCACATATTCTGTAATGTGCTGCGAACATCACATAGATGAGGCTGTGCGCCGAACATCACATAGACAGAGCCTCCGCGAAAAGAGGCTCTTCGGCGGGACTGGCCTCGGCGGGGCGCGTGCCGCAGCTACGTTGGGGGTCGGGCATGGTCGAGGAGAGGATCGCCCCGCACCGGCGCAGCCGTGAGACT
>JAJDZE010000160.1 GCA_022824805.1 Acidimicrobiia bacterium
GACACTACGGGCCAAGCCTCGCCGTACTCGTGGCATCTGGGCGCATGCACACGGCGGTTGCCGGTGCCGTTACAGCTTGGTGATGCTGGGCGCGGGGGCGTCGGTCTCGCCCCAGTAGTGGGGGAGGCGCAGGTAGCCGAAGCGCGTCAGCTCCACGGCTGACGGCAGCCCCTGGATCTCCTTGATCCGCTGGATGGAGCGGATGTGCGAGGCCATCTCGTAGAAGAGCATCCAGATCGCGCATTCGAGCGTGTTCATGATCATCCGCTCGTCGTCGGGATCGTGCCAAGCACCCCGGGGGAGCACCGTGATGGCGTCATCCCAGAAGAGCGTGCTGTGACGCGACTCCACCATCTCGCGGAATGTCTTCACTGGATGAGACGCGACCACGTAGCGCATCCAGCTCAGGCCCAGGTCGAGCTTGTCGAGCAGATCGGGCACGTCCCAGAACAGCTCAGGATCCAGCCGCAGCCCGTGCTTGTTGTTGCGCCCCTGGTGATGCTCGGCCCACACGATGGGCTCGGGAATGTCGCCGTCGGGCCACAGCAGCATCCCGCAGCGCCGCTTCGCGAAGATCAGCGACACCCAGGCGATGTGGCTGATCTGCCGCCGGATCGACCACCACATCAGCTCCCGGTCGGGAGACTGGTCGTCGAGGTCGAGCTGTGCATCGCTCAGCCCGTCGATCTCGGCGCGCAGCCACCGGTCGATGTGGGAGAAGTACGGCATCGTGCCGGCTGTGTCGTCAGCCGGCATCTCCAGCACTGAAGGATCGACTCGCGCCATGCCTGAACGCTAGCGATCTGCCCGCCGTCGAGCCGGGGTGCTGGACCGCACCGGGTCGGCGGGGCTCGGCGCCAGCCAGTCTGTGGTCAGTCAGTCTCGAAGGCGCGGGGGTCGGGGCAGGCGCACATGAGGTTGCGGTCGCCGTAGGCACCGTCGATGCGGCTGACCGGCGGCCAGTACTTGTCTGCTACCAGCGTCGCCACGGCGGTGCCCGCCGGATACGCGGCCTCGATGCGCGAGTAAGGGTGCTCCCACTCGTCGGCCAGCACGTCGATGGCCGTGTGGGGTGCGTTGGCGAGGGGGTTGTCGTCGGCGGGCCATTCGCCCCCCGCAACCTTGTCGATCTCGGACCGGATCGTCGCCATCGCATCGCAGAACCGGTCGATCTCCGCCAGCGACTCGCTCTCGGTGGGCTCGATCATCAGCGTCCCCGCGACCGGGAACGACATGGTCGGCGCGTGGAATCCGAAGTCGATGAGCCGCTTGGCCACATCGTCCACGCTGGCCCAGTCTGAGAACGGCCGCAGGTCCACGATGCACTCGTGCGCGACCAGCCCGTAGCGGCCCTGGTACAGGATCGGATAGTGCTCGCCGAGCCGCGACGCCAGGTAGTTGGCCGACAGGATCGCCGTCTGGGTGGCCTGGGTGAGGCCGTCCACTCCCATCATGGCGATGTACATCCATGGGATCGGCAGGATGCCCGCCGAGCCCCACGGCGCTGACGAGATCGCTCCCGGGCCGGTTTCGGGGCCGGCAGTGGGCGCCAGCGGGTGGTTGGGCAGGTACTCGGCCAGGTGCAGGCGGCACGCCACCGGCCCGATGCCCGGCCCGCCCCCGCCGTGGGGAATGCAGAACGTCTTGTGCAGGTTGAGGTGGCTGACGTCGGCGCCGAACGTGCCCGGTGCGGCGAGGCCGACGAGGGCGTTGAGGTTGGCGCCGTCCACATAGACCTGCCCGCCCGCTTCGTGCACCTTGAGACAGACCTGCCGGATGCCATTTTCATAGACACCATGTGTCGAGGGGTAGGTGGCCATGAACGCGGCGAGCTGATCGCCGTGCTCGGCGATCTTGGCGTCGAGGTCGTCGAGATCGACGTCGCCGCCGTCGGTGCAGCCCACCACCACCACCCGCATGCCGGCCATCACGGCCGACGCGGCGTTGGTGCCGTGGGCGGAGGAGGGGACGAGGCACACGGTGCGGTGGGCGTCGCCGCGGTCGTCGTGATAGCCGCGGATGGCGAGCAGCCCGGCCAGCTCGCCCTGCGAGCCCGCATTCGGCTGCAGCGACACGGCGTCGTAGCCGGTGATCGCCGCCAGCCACCGTTCGAGGTCGGCGATGATCTGGCGGTAGCCCTCCCATTGGTCGGGCGGCGCGAACGGGTGGATGTCGGCGAACTGCGGCCAGGTCACCGGGGTCATCTCCGCTGCGGCGTTGAGCTTCATCGTGCAGCTGCCCAGCGGGATCATCGACCGGTCCAGCGCCACGTCGGCGGAGGCCAGACGGCGCAGGTAGCGCATCATCTCGGTCTCGGAGCGGTATGCGTGAAAGGTGGGGTGGGCGAGGTACTCGCTGGTGCGCCGCAGCTCGCCTGCGATGCCTGACGGCGCCGAGGCTGCCAGCGCAGCGATCGCATCGGTGTCGTCGGTCGGTTCGCCCTGAGGCGCTCCGAACGCGTCCAGCACTCGGGCGACCGTCGCTTCGTCGCAGGTCTCGTCGAGCGAGACGCTGACCGTGTCGTCGTCGACGCGGCGCAGGTTGATCCCGGCGCTGAGCGCGGCATCCAGCACCTCATTGGCGCGGCCAGGCACCTCCACGCTCAGCGTGTCGAAGAAGGTGTCGTTGCGCACCCTCAACCCGCCTGAGGTGCGACCCGAGGTGCCGTCTTGGGCGCCGCGCGGCGTGCCGTCGTGTCCGATGGCCCCCAAGCCCGCGGCAAGCGCTGCGGTCAGCCGGTGCACCCGTCCGGCGATCTCGGCCAGACCCTCGGGGCCATGCCACACCGCATACATCGAGGCCACCACCGCCAGCAGCACCTGCGCGGTGCAGATGTTGCTGGTGGCGCGCTCGCGCCGAATGTGCTGCTCACGAGTCTGCAGCGCCAGCCGGTACGCAGTCCTGCCGGCCGCGTCCACCGAGACGCCCACGAGCCGTCCCGGCATCGAGCGGCGGTGCTTCTCGCTGGTCGCGAGGAATGCCGCATGCGGACCGCCGAAGCCGAGCGGCACACCGAAACGCTGCGAGCTGCCCACCACGATGTCGGCGCCCTGCTCGCCGGGCGGCTGCAGCACGCAGCACGCCAGCAGGTCGGCGGTGACGGCTGCGATAGCGCCGGTGCCGTGCAGAGCTTCGATCACCGGTCGAAGGTCGCGGACAGCGCCGCTGCTGCCGGGATAGGCCAGCAACGCTCCGTACACCTCCGCAGGTGCCAGATCGGTCGCCGGGTCGCCCACCACGATGTCGATGCCGAGCGGCTGGGCACGTGTGCGAACCACATCGATGACCTGGGGATGGCAGTCGGCATCGACGAAGAAGCAGTCCGGCCCGCTTCGCGTGATGCGGCGGGCCATGGCCATCGCCTCAGCGGCCGCGGTGCCCTCGCACAGCAGCGATGAGTTGGCGATCTCCATTCCCACCAGGTCGCACACCATCGTCTGGTAGTTGAGCAAGGCTTCGAGCCGCCCCTGGGAGATCTCGGGCTGGTACGGCGTGTATGCCGTGTACCACGACGGGTCCTCCAGCACGCCGCGCCGGATGACCGCAGGCGTGAGGGTGCCGTAGTAGCCCAGCCCGATCAACGAGTGCACAGCCGTGTTGGCCTTCGCCAGCCAGCGCATCGCTGCGGTGGCTTCGGTCTCGGTGAGGGGCCGGTCGATGCCGTCGAGCACGATCGGCTCGTCGATGCGGATCTCGGAGGGCACGGCGGCATCCACGAGGTCGCTCAGCGAGCCGAAGCCGAGCCGCTCGAGCATCACGGCAACGTCGTTCTGCCCGAGGCCGATGTGGCGTGCAGCGAATGCCCCTTCTGAGCTCGTGGGTACAGGGGGTTCACTCATGCGCCATGCCTCCGTGCAAGGGGCTTCGTGCGTTCTCGTTCATCTTCAGGGCCATCGCTCGGGTCATCCATCACGACGGTCGCCAGTAGCGGTGCTCCGCGAATGGCAGCGGCGCCACCCGGCACGGCTCGGCGCCCTTGCGACCCTCGGCGAACAGCTCCGTGCCGTCAGCCGAATGCTCGGACGCCACATAGGCCATGGCGATCGGCGCTTCCACCGTCGGGCCGTACCCGCCGCTGGTCACCATGCCGACGCTGGCGCCGTCGGAGGTGCTCAGCGCGGCGCCGTCGCGAATCGGCCGGCGGCCCTCGGCTGCGATGCCAACGCGCTGGCGCGGCGACCCGTCGCGTAGCTGCGCCGTGATGATCTCCGCGCCGGGAAAGCCGGCCTCAGCGCGCCGGCGCTTCGGGATCGACCAGCCCAGCCCGGCCTCGGCGGGGGTCGTGGTCTCGGTGAGTTCGTGGCCCACCAGCGGCAGGCCCGCCTCGAGGCGCAGCGTGTCGCGGGCGCCGAGCCCTGCGGGGGCAACTTCGTCAGCGCTCAGCAGCAGCCGTGCGACATGGGTCGCCTCGCTCGCCGGGATGGCGACTTCGAATCCGTCCTCGCCGGTGTACCCGCAGCGCGACACCTCGCACTCGACGCCGTCGATCGGCAGCGTGGATGTCGACATGAACGCCAGATCTGCGGCTGCCGGCGACCAGCGGGCCAGCACGTCGACCGCTGCGGGACCTTGCAGTGCAACAAGCGCCAGGTCGCTTCGCACCTCGATGCGCACATCGCCGCCGTTGCCGCCGCCATTGGCTTCCCGCAGCATCGACAGATCGGCCTCGGTGCGCACCGCATTGACCACGATGCGCAGCCGGTCGGCATGACACGACACGATCAGGTCGTCGAGCACCCCGCCCGCAGCCGTCGTGAACAGCGTGTAGCGCATCCGACCCGGCGCAAGGCTGGTGACAGCGCCCGGCACGCAGCGTTCCAGCCAAGCCGCCACATCAGCCACGTCGTCTCCGGCGGCGGGATGCAGCTCGACAATGCCCATGTGGCTGACATCGAACAGTCCTGCCGCGGTGCGGGTGGCACGATGCTCGGCAACGGTGCCGTCGCCGTAGCGCATCGGCAGCGCGTGCCCGCCGAAGTCGACCATCCGGCCGCCGAGTTCGGTGTGCAGGTCGAACAGCGGGGTGCGAATACCGCCGGTGTCTGGATCGATGTCGGGTCCGTCGGCGTCAGTCATCAACCGATGCTGCTCAGTCGGCCAGCAGCTCGGCGATGCGACCCTTCGGACGGCCGACGATCGCGCGGTTGCCCCGTACGACCACAGGGCGCTGCATGAGCGCCTTGCGCTGGCTCAGCAGTTCCACCACCGCGTCGGGGTTGCCGACGTAGTCGTCGGCGTTCAGGTTCAGCTTCTTGAACTGCGAGTCCTTGCGCACCAGGTCTTCGACGGGGTCTTCGAGTATCGACACCAAGCGTTCGAGCGTCTCCCGGTCGGGCGGTGTCTTCATGTAGAGGACGACATCGGCCTCGACTCCAGCTTCCTCGGCGACCGCCAAGGCATTCCGGGAAGAGTTTCAATGCGGGTTGTGGTAGATCGTCACCTCGGACATGAGGCCGAAGTTACCTGCGCCAGCCGCCCAGTCATGGACATGCAGGCATGAATGTCACCGCAGCGTCGTCAGGGGCCACGGGTGGCGCGGGCTGCTGCCCTGTGGGGCTACGGGAATCGGGGGCCGGGGCGTAGGCTGAACGCATGCCGAGCTACCGATCTGTCACCTCCACAGCGGGCCGAAATCAGGCCGGGGCTCGGGCGTTGTGGCGTGCCACCGGCATGACCGACGAGGACTTCGGCAAGCCGATCATCGCCATCTCCAATTCGTTCACCCAGTTCGTTCCGGGCCATGTCCATCTGAAAGACCTGGGCCAGCTCGTCGCCCGCGAGATCGAGGCTGCCGGGGGAGTGGCGAAGGAATTCAACACCATCGCCGTCGACGACGGCATCGCCATGGGCCACGACGGGATGCTCTACAGCCTGCCATCGCGGGATCTCATCGCCGATGCGGTCGAGTACATGGTGAATGCCCACTGCGCCGATGCGCTGGTGTGCATCTCCAACTGCGACAAGATCACCCCGGGGATGCTCAACGCAGCGATGCGGCTGAACATCCCGACGGTGTTCGTTTCCGGCGGTCCCATGGAAGCCGGCAAGACCAAGCTGGCCACGCAGAAGGTCGACCTCATCAACGTGATGGTGGTGGCCGCCGACGACTCGGTCAGCGACGAGGACGTCGCCGAGATGGAGCGCTCGGGCTGCCCCACGTGCGGCTCGTGCTCGGGCATGTTCACGGCCAATTCCATGAACTGCCTCACCGAGGCGCTGGGCCTGTCGCTGCCCGGCAACGGGACGGTGGTGGCGACCCATGCCGACCGGCGCGAGCTGTTCCTAGAGGCAGGGCGATTGGTGGTCGAGCTGTGCCGCCGCTACTACCAGGAAGACGACGCATCGGTGCTGCCGCGCTCGATCGGCAGCTTCGAGGCGTTCGAGAACGCCATGACGCTCGACATCGCCATGGGCGGGTCCACCAACACCATCTTGCACCTGCTGGCTGCCGCCCAGGAGGCAGAACTCGACTTCACGATGGCCGACATCGACCGCCTGTCGCGCAAGGTGCCCAACATCTGCAAGGTGGCGCCGGCGTCGGAGTTCTTCCATGTGGAAGACGTGCATCGCGCCGGCGGCGTCATGGGGATCTTGGCCGAGCTGAACCGGGCGGGCCTCATCGCCAACCAAGTGCCGACGGTGCACTCGCCGACCATGTTCGACGCCATCTCCAGCTGGGATGTGGCCACCAACGACGATGCGTCGCTGGCCGAGTTCTTCCGGGCGGGCCCGGCCGGCATCCCGACGCAGGTGGCGTTCAGCCAGTCCGAGCGCTACCGCACGCTGGATCTCGACCGCGAGCGGGGCTGCATCCGCTCGGTCGACTGCGCCTATTCCGCCGATGGCGGGCTGGCGATTCTGTACGGCAACCTCGCACCCGACGGCTGCGTCGTGAAGACGGCCGGGGTCGACGAGTCGATCTGGGCGTTCTCCGGCCCGGCCCACGTGGTCGAGAGCCAGGACGAAGCGGTCGAGCACATTCTCGACGGCGAGGTCGTGGCCGGGGATGTGGTGGTAGTGCGCTACGAGGGTCCGCGGGGCGGCCCGGGCATGCAGGAGATGCTGTACCCCACGTCGTATCTGAAGTCCAAGGGTCTCGGCAAGGCGTGTGCGCTCGTCACCGACGGGCGCTTCTCGGGCGGCACGTCGGGTCTGGCGATCGGCCATGTCTCGCCGGAAGCTGCCGCAGGCGGGCTCATCGGGCTCGTGCGCAGCGGCGACATCATCGAGATCGACATCCCCAACCGCACCATCAACCTCGCCGTCGATGACGCCGAGCTGGAGCGGCGCCGTGCCTCCCAGGACGAGGCGGGCTGGCAGCCGGCCGAGCCGCGCCCACGCCAGGTCAGCACCGCCTTGCGGGCCTACGCGGCAATGGCCACCAGCGCCGACCGGGGCGCAGTGCGCGACCTGTCGATGCTGGGCTGAGCAGCTCACCCCGACAGCCGCTTCGGGTCGACCTGCGCGCGTCAGCCCGCGTGCCCTGCTCGCTCCGCCTCGCGCCGTCTGCGAGACCGCGGGCGACACGGAGAGGCGCGCCCCCGACTCGATCCAAGGCTGCGCCGTAGTCTCGCGCCGGTGACCGCCGCCGACGCAGCCGAGAGTTCTCCGGCCCATCTCGATTCGGCGCGCGGCTGGGTGACCGCCTGCGGCGCAGCGATCGTCGTCATGGCCGGATTCGGCACCATCTACAGCTTCACCGCATTCGCCAACGACATGGCCGAAGAGTTCGACACCGGCCTGGGACCGATCTCCATCGTGTTCGGCATCACCGTGTTCCTGTACTTCGGCAGTGCCCTGTTGTCTGGCCGCTTGTACGACCGGTTCGGCATCGTGCCGCTGCTGATCGTGGGCGGCGCCCTGTTCGTCGGCGGGCTGGTGGCCACGTCCTACGTGTCGGTGCTGTGGCACGGCTATGTCTTGTACGGCGTCGGGCTCGGATTCGGCGGCGGGTTGTTCAACGCGCCGCTGTTCGCGCTGGTCGCCCTGTGGTTCGCCAAGCATCGAGCGATGGCCCAGGGCATCGTGGCGACCGGCTCAGGTCTCGGCACGATGCTCTACGTCCCATTCGCTCAGCGGCTGCTCGCCGAGTACGGCTGGCGTCTTGGCATGCGTTGGCTCGCGGTCATCGCAGTGGTGATCCTCCTCTTCGGGCTTGCAGTCATCAGGCAGCCGCCGAGAGTGCAGATGGGCAGCCCCCGTCGGCACCTCTCGCTGGTGCTGAGGACGGCGGCGTTCTGGCAGATGGGAACTTCCGGCATCTTCTTCACGATCGCCGTGATCGGCACAATCGGGCTCATCATCCCGTTCTCCATCGACGACGGTGTGGAGGAGTTGGCGGCGGGTTGGCTGGTGTTCGCCGTCGGGCTCTCGAGCATCGTCGGCCGACTCGCTCTGACGAGCTTGGCGAGACCTCTGGGTTCGGTTCGCTTGCTGAAGATCGCGTTCAGCGGCCTGCCGGTGGCGTACGCCATCTGGTTCATCACGACACGGGTCGATGCGCCCGGCACCAAGTACGTGCTGCTGGTGGTGTTCGCCTCAGTGCTCGGCGTCTCCTATGGCGGCTTCGTGGCGCTGCTGGGCGATGTCACCGCTCACCTGTTCGGCTTGGCGAGCATCGGCGCGGTGGTCGGCATCTTCTTCTTTTCTGGCATGGGCGCCTTGATCGGCCCGCCCCTGCTGGGCTTCACGCACGACGCGAGCGGCGGCGTCGGAGTGCCGATCTTCATGGTGGGTGTCATCGCGATGGCGGGAGTCCTGGTGCTCCTGCCGATGACCCGCCATCCGCTGGCACTGCCGACCTACATCGGGCCTGGCGGGCCGCCGCCAACGCCTGCCGCCCCGGCCGCTGCGGCGCCCCGGCCGCTTGACGACGGCCTCGTGGCGGCAATGTCACAGCCGCGCTCCGCCGCCCTGCAAGATGCGCCGCCCGAGGTGTTCTGGCTCGTTGCCGACGAGGACGCCTCTCCGAACGGACAGTCACGAGAGCAGACAGCAATGAGCAGGGACATCCATGAGCGCTGAGACTCTGGAACCGCAGCCGACCGACGCGGTGCCCCAGGCGCCTGTGCCGGTGCTGCGCGGCACCGTGCAGGAGCGGTGGATCGACTACAACGGCCACCTCAACGCCGGCTACTACCTGGTGGCCTTCGACGACGCCATCGCACCGTGGATGGACTTCATCGGCATGGGCACGGCCCATCGTGAGGTGCGTGACATCACGACGTTCTCGGCAGAGAACCACATCACCTACGTGCGAGAGATCGGGCCCGATGAGCCGTATGTGATCTCGGTGCAGCTGCTTGGCTTCGACCGCAAGCGAGTCCACGCATTCCAGGTCATGACCCAGACGCAGGACGACTACTTGGTGGCCACCTGCGAGGTTATGTCGCTGCACATCGACGGCCCGACCCGGCGTGTGGGGTTGATGGCCGACGAGCCCTACCGGCGGCTCGCCGAGATCTGGGAGGCGCATCAGCATCTGCCGCTGCCGCCCCAGGTCGGTCATGTGATCAGCATCCGGCCCTCAGACGAGGCCTCGCTGCACCCCGACCTGGCCTGAGGCCCGCACACAACCGAAGGGGTTGCATCGGAAGGAGTGTGCTGGCCTATGCCTGATCGCGCCCCTCATCCGCGCGGCGCTCTCGGTGCCGCCTGTGGCGCTCTGGCTATGTTGCGGCCGTGGAGATATTCGGCGTCGTCAACGCCTCTCCAGACTCGAAGGCCGACTTCTCGGTCGTAGAGGGCTGCGCCGAAGCGGTTGCCCGGGGCGCCGAGCTGCTGGCCGACGGCGCCGACCATTTCGACCTCGGCGGCGAAGGCTCCACGCCCGGCAGCGACGAGGTGAGCGCCGACGACGAGTGGCGCCGAGTCGAAGGGCCGCTGCGCGGGCTGCTGTCGCTGGGCGCCGAGGTGGCGATCGACACTCGCAAACCCGGCGTAGCGCGCCGAGCCCTCGATGCAGGCGCAACGGTGCTGAATGCGGGAGACGCTTTGCAGTCGCCCGAGATGATCGAGCTCGCCGCAGAGACCGAGGTCACCGTGGTGCTGCCGTTCATGCTGGGGCGCGACTTCCGCAGCGTCCGCGATGTGCGCGGTGACCCGGTGACGGTCATGGTCGACTGGTTCGCTTCGCGGATTGAACGCCTACGCGATGCGGGCGTGAAGCAGCAGCTGCTGCTCGACTGCGGTGTCGGCTTCGGCCCGCACGACATGGACTGGCCCGAACGGGCGGCCTACCAGCGAGCCATTTACAGCGGCCTCGGCGAGCTGCGCCGCTTCGACCTGCCGCTGTACGTGCCCGTGCCCTGGCTGCAAACCTCCGACCGCCTCGAACTGCTCGATCTGGCGCTCTCCCAAGAACCCGACTACGTACGAGCCCACCGCCCCGCCCAAGTCCGCGACCACCACGCAGCACTCGCCGCCATCAGCTAGTGGCGTGTCGGGGGGACTATCCGTTCCGACAGACCCCACGTAGCGCGTGACCGTCGTCGAGCTTGAGGTCGTAGTCGAAACCGGGCGGAACCGGTCTCGCTACCATCGGCTCATGGTCACTGCTGCACCGACCATGGATGATGCCCGTCGTGCTGCCGAGGAATTGATTGCTGCCGGTGCGGGGCGAGTCTTGCTGTTCGGCTCGCTCGCGCGCGGCGAGCAGTGTGGTGCCAGCGACATTGACCTTGTCGCCGTCTACGACGACCTCGACTACGCAGAGCGTGCTCGACACAGATGCGCACTTGAGCGACGTGCACGATCGGCATCAGGTTTCGACGTAGACGTCATGGTCACTGACCAGCCGGAATGGACGATTCGCACGGAGCAGGTGCCCGCATCGGTGGAGGCGCGCATAGCCGCTGAGGCCATCTGCCTTGCCGACAGCGACCAACACAGCAGTATCGACTGGGGCAAGGAGGTCGGTTTGCCTGACAGCCCAACGGCGGAACTCGAGGCTCGCTACACCGACATGTCCAACGCGTTGCACCGCCTGACGCGATGGCTGCCGCCGACGGTTGAAGAACAGGACGCAGCGCGAGAAGGCGATGCCGAGACGCTTGGCGCCGACGAGGCGGTTCGCTTCGCAGCAGCTTGCGCCGAAGTCCACATGGCGGTCGAATGCGCGGCGAAGCTGACCCACGTTGTTCATGCGGATTCCGCCCCGCCGCACACCCATGTGATTCCTGGCTTGCTGGCGCACGAGCGGATTCCCGCCCCTGTAGTCGATGAGTTCGAGCGCTTGGCCGGCGTCGACGTTGACTTGGCCGATCTGCACCTCTGGCGTCAAGGCGGTGCCTACACCGCAGATCAGCCGCGTCCGGCATTCGACGAGGACTACCTGCGCACCCATGCCCAGGCCTCCGCCCGAATCGTCCGTTTCGCCGCCGAACAGGCCCACAGAGTCGGTGTCGACGACGGAGTAGTGACGCTCCTCGGTCGACGCCTAGAAGGATGCGAGACCATCGCCGCCCAACCCTTGCGCACCCCGGCACCGACCACCGGCGATGCTTGACCCGCGAGTCGGGTGGACCATGATGCTGACAGCGGCGGTCGCACAACGGCGCAGGCCAGCGACGCCGAGCCTTGTCCTTCATGCGCCACTCGTGATCACAGATCCCGTTGTTGGCGTTTCCTGGCCGTCACTGGCTCGCCGAGAGCGATAGGGCGAGCGCTGCCTGCGAAAAGGCGTAACCCCGGCCGTTTGCCGTAGCAGGGACGGTTCCGGGGTCTTCGCAGACGACTATACGCTCCCCGGCTTACAGGTCGACGCCAGACTCCGACCTACTCGCCGATTGCCTCACACGTGGTCGGCTCGGCTCGTACCTGAGTGCAGTCGCTGGCGACGTCCAAGCAGCCATTGCGCCCTACGACTCTTCCCGATGCCGAGCGTCGACTCGGCGGGGGGTCAGCCGGCGGCGGGTTCTAGGGCTACTCGGACGTGCTTGTGGTGGGGGGTGAGTGACAGCCAGTCGCGGTCTTCGATGGCGGTGAGTTCGTTGACGGCCACGCCGTGGATCTTGTGCTCGCCGTCCTCGTCGGGGTACTCGGTGCCGAACCCGTGGGGGAGTGTCACGTGCCCGGCCATGACTGTGTCGGTGACCTCCGCGGGCGCTTCGGCCTCGCCGCGCTTGGAGACGATCCGCACCCGGTCGCCGTCCACGACGCCGAGCGTGGTGGCGTCGTCGGGGTTGATACGCAGCGAGCCGGCCTTGTCCTTCTTGCGCCACTCAGGATCGCGGATCACATCGTTGGCGTTGGACGACCGGCGCTCGCCCGCCGACAGCACGAACGGGAAGCGATCCTGTCCGATGGCCGGTTCCTCGTCGGCCAGCGACCGGAATTCGTCTTCGAGTTCCTCGATGAACAGGTGGATCTTGCCGTCGGGGTGCGCGATCCGGTCCCACGTCTGGGAGTACTCGCTGACGCTGTAGATCATCCCCGACGGCGAGTCGACGAGCTTGTCGAACAGGTTGCTGGCCAGCTCCAGCCCCTCGCCCTCGACGCCCGCGGCCCGCACCTCGTCGGGATACCGCATGGAGGCCTGCATGGCCGAGCCGAACATGATCGCCGCAGGCGCCATGTTGCCCAGCGTCGGACCCAGCGAGTCGTACAGGACGACCGGTAGCTTGGCCCCCACATCGGGATCGGACGTCGACGCCTGCCCCAGCGCCTCGATGAACGCCTCACGGCCCTGCTGCGCGGCATCGGCCAGCCCATCGGTGCCCGCGGGGCGTCCGCCCATCGCAGCCACCAGCCGGCTGTGGATCTCGGCCTCGGGGAGCGACTCGCCCAGCGGCTCGAGGATCGGGTGGCGCACCTGGAAGTAGTTCGCGGGCATCTCGCCGGCGAAGAACGTGGCCTCGGGCTTCTCGTACTGCGAGCAGGCCGGCAGCACGTAGTCGGCCGCCCGAGCCGTCTCGGTCATCGCCACGTCGATCACCATCAGGCATTCCAGCTTGGCGAAGGCCTCGCGGAACCGCTTCGAGTCGGGAAGCGTGTGCAGCGGGTTCGCCGACTCCACGATCATGCCCCGGAAACGGTTGGGGTGATCGGTGTCGATGCAGTCGGGAATGGCCGCGCAGGCGACGAGGCCCGACAGCATGGCGTTGCCGGTGACGGGGTCGACCTCGCCCTCGCCCGAGTGACCGCAGATCGGCGCCAGCCGCAGCGGCAGGTTCATGCCGCCCGGCTTGGCGAAGTTGCCGGTCACCAGGTACAGCAGCCGCTGCAGCCAGCTGTTCAGCGTGGAATGCGGCGCCATCTCGATGCCGAGGTCCTCCTCGGTGGACAGCGAGCGCGCCGTGCCCATCGTGCGTGCGGCGGCACGCAGCTCAGCCTCGTCGATGCCGCACTTGCGAGCACAGTCGGCGATGTCGGCGCCCGAGATCAGGTCGCGCAGCTCGTCCCAGCCGGTGCACTGCTCCGCGAGGAACTGCTCGTCTGTCAGCCCTTCTTCGACCATGATCGCCAGCAGCGCTGCCAGGGCCCACGCATCGGTGCCGGGGCGCACGCGCAGGTGATGATCGGCCATCGCCGCCGTCTCGGACACCCGCGGGTCCATCACCACCAGCTTGCGCTCGTCGTCGTTGCGGATCTTGTTGAGCTCGTTGCGCGACTCGGGGAAGCCGTGGCTCTGCCAGGGGTTCTTGCCGATGAACACCGCACAGTCGGTGTGCTCGAAATCGCCCATGGCGCCCAAGTTCTGGCGGCCGAACATCTTGCCCTGCGCCCAGAACATGCCGGTCTTCTCCTGCGCGAGCGCATTCGAGCGGTACTTGACGCCAAGCGTCTGCAGCACGCCGCGGGCATACGCGCCAGGAAAGTGATTGCCCTGCCCGCCGCCGCCGTAGTACAGGATCTTGTCGCCGCCGACCGAATCGCGGATGCCGGTCAGGCGCTCGGCGACCTCGGCGATCGCAACGTCCCACGACACCTCTTCGAAGGTGCCGTCCTCGTTGCGGCGCAGCGGGGTGGTGAGACGGTCGCGCCCGTTCTGGTAGTAGTCGATCCGCAGCGCCTTCTCGCAGGTGTAGCCCTTCGAGGCGGGGTGCTCCTTGTCGCCTCGCACACGGGTGATCTTGCGGCCGTCCAGCCGCACCTCGATGCCGCAGTTGTTGGAGCACAGCACGCAGGCCGTCTTGTGCCAGACCTTGGTGGGGTCTTCCTCGGTGCCGTTGGATTGTGCAGCGGTGGCGCTATCGCCAGCGCGTTTGGCGCGGAGTGCTGCGAGACGGGCGTTGGCATCGGACATTGTGTTTCCTCGGCGGCAGGCGGCCTGGACACGGCAAGGCTACGACGCTGCCGCGTGCGCTGCCGGGACCGGAGGCGAAGCCGTGGCCCGAGCGGCCCGTGAGCGCAGCGAACAAGAGCGGGAGGGGAGAGGCGAAGCCGTGGCCCGAGCGGCCCGTGAGCGCAGCGAACAAGAGCGGGAGGTGAGGGGCGGAGCCGTGGCCCGAGCGGCCGGCACGGCGCACATCCGCGCTAGCTTCGGGCCATCCGGGGACGACGCCGAGCCCCGGCGACCGAAGGCCCCAGCGGCCTGCAGGAAGGAATGCACGTGCGGATCAGTGTCGATGCTGACAAGTGCCAGGGCCACAACCGCTGCTACTCGCTGGCGCCGGAACTCTTCGATGTGGACGACTACGGCTACGCCACTGCGGCCGGCGACGGCGAGGTGCCCGCAGGCATGGAAGACAAGGCACGCCTGGCCGCGGCAAACTGCCCCGAGTACGCAGTTCTGATCGAGGAATAGCCCCGCGCATTCGCCTGACACGCGCAGGACTGGGCGGGCTGCGTCGATCTGGCACGCGTCCTGGGAAGCAGCCTCAGCGCCGGTCGCGGTTATGGCCGCAGTGCCGTCAGGTTGCGTGCTGCCATTCGTCGGCGCAGGGCAGCCAGGCTGCGGCCGGCGCCCCAGTCGTTGGCCTCCAGCGCCAGCAGCAGGTCGGCGAGATTGCGGTCTCTCGCTGCGCAGAGTCCGGCGACCGGTTGATCGCCTGACTGCTCGTCGGACTGGGCGATCAGCGTGGCGATGAACTCTGGGGTGAGTTCCGGCACGTCGGTGAGCTTCGTCCAGGGCAGGTCGAGCGTCGGTGCGAAGTGCTCGATGAAGTGCCGGAAACCTCCCTCGCCGCCGGCCGTGGCGTAGGTCTGAAAGACACCCATCTGCGCCCAGCGCAGCCCGAAGCCGAGGCGCATGGCGTCGTCGATCTCGGCGACAGTGGCGACGCCGTCGTGGACCAGCCAGAGCGCTTCGCGCCACAGTGCCTCCAGCAGCCGATCCGCCACGAATCCGTCGATCTCGGAGCGCACCCGCAGCGGTGCCATACCCGCCGCCGCGAACCAGTCCATCGCCCGCTCGATGGTGTGCTCGGAGGTTCGATCGCCGCCGACGACCTCGACGAGCGGCAGCAGGTACACAGGATTGAACGGGTGGCCGACGACGAGCCGTTCCGGGTGCTTCATCGTCGACTGCAGCTCGCTGGGGCGGATCCCCGACGTGGACGACGCGATGACGGCCTCCGGCGCAGCAGCAACCTCGATCTCGGCGTAGACGGCCTGCTTGATCTCGAGGCGTTCGGGCACGCACTCGTGGACCAGAACAGCGTCACCCACAGCGTCGCCGATCCCGCCGGCGACCGTGACATCGCCGAGCGGCACAATCTGATGCAGGCCCAAGCGTTCCCAAGCGACCGTCGCTGCGTGCAGCGTTGCCTCCACGCGCTCCGCGGTAGTCGGTGAGAGGTCGTGGACCGCCACGTTCACGCCGCACAGCGCCCAGCGTGCAGCCCACGCCGCGCCGATCACCCCGGCGCCAACCACACAGACGCGAGCGGGCAAGTCGAATGCGTCGCCGCCCGCTCTGCAGGCGGGGGACGGGTCAGTCGGCGCGGTGGCAGTCACGGACAGCGCATGCCGGGTTGATCACCGGTCTTCGATCCCGTCGTCGCGAGGCTTGGCACCGAGCTGATTGGTCGGGGGCCGGTCAAGGCCGCTTCAGCTCGAGATTGTCGCGGACTTCCTCGGGGCCGATGACCCGGTAGTTCATGGCCTCCAGGATCTGCTTGGCTCGTGCCGTCAGATCGGCGTTGGTCGCCAACCGCCCGCGTTCGAGATACAGGTTGTCTTCGAGTCCGACACGGGCGTTTCCGCCGGCAACGGCCGCCAGCGCCACATACGGCAGCTGGTCGCGCCCCAGCGCGAACGCTGAGAACGTCCAGTCGTCGGGCACGTTGTTGACCATGGCCATGAACGTGTTCAGGTCTGGCGGGGCGCCCCAGCGGATGCCCATGCACAGTTGAACCATCACCGGGGCCTCGATCACCCCGGCCTCCACCAGCGACCTGGCCTCCCACAGCTGGCCGGTGTCGAAGGCCTCGATCTCGGGACGCACGCCGAGTGCGGTGATCTGGCGGGCCATCTCCATGAGCGTGTCGTGGGTGTTGGTGGCCACGTAGTTGCCCTCGCCGAAGTTCATCGTGCCGCAGTCGAGCGTGCAGATCTCCGGCAGCAGCTCGCGCACATGGGCGAGACGCTCGGTGGCGCCTGCCATGTCGGATCGCACCGGATCGGGCGGCAGCGGCTGCTCCACCGAGCCGATCACGAAGTCGCCGCCCATGCCGGCAGTGAGGTTCAGCACGACGTCGGTGCTCGATGCCCGCACCCGCTCCACCACCTCGCGGTAGCAGTCGACGTCCCGCCCGGCGTCGCCGGTGATCGGGTCGCGCACATGCACATGGCAGATGGCGGCCCCTGCATCGGCGGCATCGATCACGTTCTGGGCGATGTCGGCGGGCGTGTAGGGCACCTTGTCGGACTTGCCGACAGTGTCACCCGCACCGGTGACAGCACAGGTGATGAAGACATCAGGCATCAGCGGAATTCCCTTCTTCGGCGTTGGCTTGGCCGGTGCGCAATGCGTCGGCACTGGCTTGCCCGGTGCGCAATGCGGCAGCGCGGCGCAGCAGCACGCGCAGCCGGGAATAGAACTCGTCGGTGTCCATGTAAGCGCCGATGAGCCGCCGGCGCGTGCCCGCGTGCGGCTCGAAGCCGTCCCGCCCGTGCAGCACTCGCCGGTTGTCGAACACAACGATGTCGCCGGGGCGGAACGGGTAGCGCATCTGAAACTGATCTGACCCAGCGGCGGCACTGAGGATGCGCATCGCCGCATACGCCCGGTCCATGTCGTCGACGGCCATGGCCCCGAACGCCCGCACCGGGTGGAACGCCCGGTAGGTGTAGGGAATCCGGCCGTCGCCGGTGTCGATGACGGGGCCCTGCCAGCGGTGGTCGTGGTCGGGCGATCGGTTGAAGAACACCCACTCGAGCGTGGTGAGCGCCTCGAAGGCGTCGGGCTCGTGGGCTCGCAGGTGCTCGGCGATGGCCAGCCCGTCGGCCATGGTCGACCATCCGCCCTCCACGCTGTTCTCCGCGCAGTGCAGCAGCTGCAGGCCCGGGGGGACTTCCCGGGTCGGCAGATCGGTGTGGGGGGCGAGCCGCTGCCCGGTGTTGGCCAGCGAGGTGGGCGTGATGTCGACGTCGACGTGCCACGTCAGACCGAAGTTGGAGTCGCGTATTGCACCGATGCGGCATGCCACCTTCGCAACGGTGCCGGCGTCGGTGCCGCAGCCGGCGAGGCGCACGAGGCCGTGACGGGCGAGATCGCAGAGCACGCCGGCCAGCGCACTGTCGTCGTCCAGCGCGGCGAGACCGTCGTGCGTTGCCGGTTCGGAGCGGTCTGCGGCCGTCCACGCCACCGGCTCGGGAATGTCCGCGAATGGCGCATGGCGCTGCTCGGCGACATGGCGCAGCCATCCGGGGTGATAGGAGGCGTCGCGCTGCTCGGGCTCAAACGTCACCTCGAGCGCTCCGCCGACCACGTCCAATCGACCGATGGCCAGGTCTCCGGCCAGGTGAGCCGGGTCCAGCTCGCATTCACGGGTGACCGGGTCGATGCCTCCGGGGCCGGGCGCGTTCTCTCGCAGCCATACGGGATGGCATTCGAGCGTCGTTCCGTCGGGCCAGGTGAGCTGGGCGGTGCCGTGCGCGGTGAGCGACGCCGAAGCGAGCGCCGACCACGGATAGCTGTAGTAGTCGGGTGTCGGCAACTCGCGGGCGAGCGGGTGGGCCCGGCCCTGCTCGGTCACTGACCCCTCGGTCACCGGCCGAATTGTCTCACAGCCTGCGCTGAAGCTGGTCCATGGAGGGCGCACTACAGATGCATGTACGGCAAGGTCGTGCTCGGCAGCCTGCGAGACCCGGAGCGCGTGCTCGGTACGCTGCCGCCCTGACCGGCTGCACGGGTCATTACGCTGCCGCCGTGACCGGCGGCGACGTGTACACCCACGGCCATCAGCCTGCGGTGGTGGCCCAGCACGCGCGGCGTACCGCTGAGGACTGTGCGGCGTTCGCCCGGCACGTGATCGAGCCCGGCGCCCGGATCCTCGATGTCGGCTGCGGCCCGGCCTCGATCACCGTCGGCCTCGCCCGATGGGCGGAGCACGGCCACGTCACCGGCATCGAAGTCACCGATGAGATCCTGGCCACTGCCGCAGCCACGGTTGCCGAAGCCGGCGTCGACAACGTGACGCTGGCCAACGAGTCGGTGTACGAGCTGCCCTATGACGACGGCACGTTCGACGTGGCGTACGCACATCAGGTCTGCCAGCATCTCTCCGACCCCGTGGCTGCGATCTCCGAGATGGCCCGGGTGGTGCGCCCCGGCGGCTGGGTGGCGGTGCGCGACTCCGACTATTCGACCATGCGGGGATACCCCTCGAGCACCGAGATTACCAGATGGCGAGACGTGTACCGGCAGGTCTGCCGCCACAACGATGCCGAGCCCGACGCCGGACGCCACATGTATGCGTGGTTCCGTGCTGCCGGGCTGCCCGATGTGCAGATGTCGGCGTCGGTATGGCAGTTCTGGACTCCCGAGACTCGCCGCAACTGGGGCTATTCGTGGGCGGATCGGTGCCTGCACACCAGCTTCGCCCGCCAAGCCGTCGAATACGGCTACGCCACATCAGACGAGATGGAACAGATTGCCGCCGGCTGGCGAGCATGGGCCGACGATCCCGACGGCTATTTCCACTTCATTCACAGCGAGGCGCTGGCGCAGGTCAGCTGAGCTCGCAGCACTTTGCTCGCTGGGCGCTGCGTTCGTCTTCCTTGAATGCCATGTCCAGACCGCGGGCATCGGGTGGGTCTGCGCCTGGACGGGTGCAGGTGATTGCCGCTGCCATCGACGCGCGCTCTGCGATGGCTCGCCACTGCTGCAAGTCGAGCGCGGCGAAGGCAGCGCGGTCGGCGCCGTGCCGCTCCCACAGCGAGGCAAGCACTGAGCCCACGAACGCATCGCCGGCGCCCACCGTGTCGACGACGTCGGCCGGCGGGGCAGTCACATTGAGCTGTCCTTCGGCTGTGTACACGGTGACGCCCTGTGCACCGCGGGTGACGATCACGGTCGTGACCCGGCCGACAAGCAGCTCTGCGGCGCAGTCGTCGGCGGCACGCCCGGGCCAGATCCACGCCAGGTCCTCATCGGAGGCCCGGTAGAGGTCGCAGACACTCAGCCAGCGCTTGTGAAAGCGATCCCACCGGTGGCGATCCTCGATGATCGCGGGCCGGACATTGGGGTCGAGCGAGACGAGGCCGTCGTGACGCTCGGCAAGCGAAGCCAGAACGTCGGCGGTGCGCCCGCGGAACATGCCGAGCGTGCCGCCGTGCACGATGTGAGGCACATCGCCGAGGTCAGCGAGGTCGGCCGCTGTGAGGGCCGTGTCGGCTGTGTCGTCTCCTTCGAAACGGAACGACGGGTGCGGCGCCAAGCTGACGATCGCCTTCGCGGTGGGCTCTGCGCCCCGCTCGCACGCCCGCAGGTCGACACCGCTGCGCTGCAGGTGGCGCCAGATGAGCTGGCCGGCCTCATCGGTGGACACCCGTCCCACGAACGCGCTCGGTGCCCCCAGTCGAGCAGCGGCGATGGCGGCGTTCATTGGCCCTCCGCCGGGCACCGAACGCGATTCATCTTCGTCGAGCACGTCGACCAGCGCCTCGCCGCAGCAGACGATCACCCCGGTGCCTCGATGGAGCGTGTCGCGCTCAGTCCTGCTTGGACTTGCCGGCAGCCTTCTGGTTCTTCTTCCAGAGCCGGACTTCGGCGAGCGCATCGGGTCCGTCGATGTCGGCCACCGAACGCGGCTGGCGGTCGGCGAAGGGGCCGGCCACGGCCTTCCAGCCGCGGGGCGCCACGCCGAAGCGCTTGGCCAGGATCGCCACGAAGATCTTGGCCTTCTCGTCGCCGTAGCCGGGCAGCGCCCGCAGCCGGTCATACAGCGCCTTGCCGCTGCGCACGTCGGCCCAGACAGCGCCGGCGTCGCCGTCGTAGTGCTCGACGATGTGGCGGGCCAGCTCACCGCAGCGCTTCGCCATCGATCCGGGGAAGCGATGCAGCGCCGGCTTGGTCTTGAAGGCAGTCTCGAGCTCGTCGGGATCCATCTCGGCGATGGCGGTTGGCGAGAAGCGGTCACCCAGCCGTTCGGCCAGCCGGATCGGCCCCTTGAAGGCCCATTCCATCGGGATCTGCTGGTCGAGCATCATCCCCAGCAGCAGCGCAAACGGGTCATCCCGCACGAGCTGATCGGCCTCCGGATCGCCCGTGACCGCCAGCGTCCCCTCGTCGTCACTCAAACTGCTACCCATGGATGCGCACGCTACCTTCGAGCACGTTCAGAGACTGTCGGAGCGGATGCGCCGGTTCATGGTGTCGCTCATCGTCCTGGTCGCAGCGGCAGTCGTGGCGGTGATTCTGGCGGCCGTGTTGCTTGCGGACTCGGGGTCGATCGAATCGGGGTTCATCGGCCTCGAGCGATAAAGTTGATGTGCATTAATGTAATGTAAGTGGCAGTACAGGAGTTTGCTATGATGCAAGTCACTGCCAGAGTGCCCGACAGCGTCATCGAGGCGTTGGATGCGGCGGCGGCCGAGCTCAAGCGCAGCCGTGCCGATGTAATCCGGCAGGCGCTTGAGCGCTACGTGGAGGACTATCTCGACGTCGGTATCGCGCTGGAACGCCTGCGCGACCCGACCGACCCTGTGCTCGATTGGGACGACGTCAAGCGTGAACTACTCGCTGCGGATTAAGGCGAGCGCGTCGAAGGAGCTGTCGCGCGTCGAACGCGCCGACCGTGAGCGCATCATCGACGCAATAGATCGGCTCCGTGAACATCCGCTGGTGGGGGTGCCACTGAAGGGCGGCATGCGGGGCCTGCGCAGAATTCGAGTAGGCGACTACCGAGTGCTGTACGAGGTTCAGCACGACGTTCTCGTCATTCTCGTCGTACGCGTCGCGCATCGGCGCGACGCTTACCGCCGCAGCTGACGAACACAGGCAGCATTGGTTCCGTGTGCCATTGACCAAGGTGACGGCAGGGTGATTGACCTCAGTGATATCGAGGCGGGGGCGCGGCTGACGGGCGTCGTGGCGGGCAGCGACATCACCGTCGTGGCCGTTCAGATGCACGGGACAGCGTCCGCCACGTTGACGTACCGCACCGCGGGCGGCCAGCTCGGTGAGCGGCTCATCACGGTGGCCGATCTTGCCGATGTCAGCGAGGTCGCCGAGAGCCACTGGTCGTTCGATGCGGACGGGGCGATGTTCAAGCTGGCCTCGGAAGCCCGGCGAATGCAGATGGCCCACCTCGCCGACCCGTTCGCCGCGGTGGACACGTCGAACATCGATCCCTACCCGCACCAGATCGACGCCGTCTACAACCGCCTGCTGACGCTCAAGCCGTTGCGGTTCCTGCTGGCCGACGACCCTGGTGCCGGCAAGACGATCATGTCGGGACTGCTCATCCGCGAGCTGATGCTGCGCGGCGACGTGGCTCGATGTCTCATCGTGGCCCCAGGCAGCCTCGTCGAGCAGTGGCAGGACGAGCTGTGGGAAAAGTTCGGTCTCAGCTTCGACCTGATGTCGCGCGAGAGCGTCGAAGCGTCCCGCACCGGCAACCCGTTCGTCGAGCGGAACCTGCTCGTTGCCCGCATCGACCAAGTGGCCAGATCGGACGAACTGCGCGCTCGCCTCGCGGCGTCGGAATGGGATCTCGTGATAATCGACGAAGCCCATAAGATGTCGGCTCACCGCTACGGCGACGAGTTGCGCCGTACCAAGCGCTTCGAAGTCGGCGAAGTGCTCCGCGAGTGCACCCGCCATTTTCTGCTGCTGACGGCCACGCCGCACAACGGCAAGAACGAGGACTTCCTGGCGTTCATGACGCTGATCGATCCCGAGCGGTTCGAGGGGCGCCTGCGAGCCACGAACGGCAGCGGCGCGCCCAGCGAAGTGCCTGATGTCAGTGACGTCATGCGCCGGCTGGTGAAAGAGAACCTGCGGACCTTCGAGGGCAGGCCGCTGTTCCCCAGGCGCTACGCCCAGAGCCTGCAGTTCGAGCTGTCAGAACCCGAGACCGAGCTGTACGAGGCCGTCACGGCCTACGTCCGCGACGAGATGAACAGAGCCGCTCGCATGACGGCCGAGGGAGACGCTCAGCGCGGAGTGATCGTCGGCTTTGCGCTCGCTGGATTGCAGCGTCGGCTCGCGTCGTCGCCGGCTGCCATTTACCGCTCGCTGCGACGTCGGCGTGATCGCTTGGCCGGCCAGGCAGCGGAGCTTCGGCAGCTCGCCGCGACCGGGGCGCCGATTCCCGTGCCCGAACTCCCCAAGGGAGTCCGCATCGCCGACTTGGAGGACTTCGACTTCGACGACTTCGACGAATCCGAGCTTGCCGAGCTCGAGAGCCTGACGGTCGATGCCGCCACAGCGGCCGCTACCGCCGATGAACTCGATGCCGAAGTGCGAATCCTGGATCGATTGGTGAAGTTGGCCGACGGCGTTCGCAACAGCGGCGTGGACGCCAAGTGGACTCGGCTGCGAGACCTGCTGCGTGCTGAGCAGTTCGGCTCAGCGCAGGGGAGCGCCGACCCTGACAAAGGAGGCGGCGCCCGCAAACTGATCGTGTTCTCCGAGCACCGCGACACCCTCGATTACGTCGCAGGTCGCATCGCCGCCGAACTGGGCCGGCCAGATGCCGTCGTCACCATCCACGGCGGCATGAGGCGACAGGACCGCCGAGACACCCAAGACCGGTTCCGTGTCGATCCCACGGTGTCCGTGCTGGTCGCCACCGACGCTGCCGGCGAGGGCGTGAACCTCCAAGTCGCCAACATGATGGTCAACTACGACCTGCCGTGGAACCCGAACCGCATCGAGCAGCGCTTCGGACGCATCCACCGGATCGGCCAGCGCAGGCCCTGTCACCTGTGGAACCTCGTTGCGCACGAGACGCGTGAAGGCCAAGTGTTCGAGCGGCTGTTCGCCAAGATCGAGCAGCAGCGCGAGGTGTACGGCGACCAAGTGTACGACGTGCTCGGCGACGCACAGATCAACGTATCGCTGCGGGATCTGCTGGTGCGCGCCATCCAGGCCGACACCGACCCTGCGCATGCAGAGTGGATGGACACCGTCATCGACGGCGAGATCGGCGAGCAGCTGCGCGAAGTGCTCGAGGAGCGAGCGCTGGTGGCGGGGCTGGCTGATCCCGCGGCGAACGACGAAGTGCGTCGCCGGATGGAGGAGGCCCGGGCTCGCAGGCTGCAGCCGTGGTTCGTGCACGACTTCTTCACCCAGGCGCTGCAGTTGTACGGCGGGCGAATCTCCGGTCGGGAGCGAGGCCGCTACGAGATCACCCGAGTGCCTGCGTCGGTGAGAGCCACCGCCGATCCAGCCCTCGGCCCCGTGCATGATCGCTACGCACGGGTGACCTTCGACAAGAACCACATGCAGCCCGAAGCCGGAGCAGCTCGAACTGCGGGTCCGGCCGGCGACAGGGCCGAGCTGATCTCACCCGGCAGTGCGCTGCTGTCGGCGGTGGCCGGCAAGGTGCTCGATGATCACGGCCACACGCTGCACAACGGCGCTGTGCTGGTGGATACCAGTGACCCTTCGACAGAACCGCGACTGCTCGTGTACCTGGACCACGTGGTGACCGACGGCCGACTGGTGAACGGTGCTCGCCAAGTGGTGTCACGCCGGTTCCAGTACGTGGAGGTCGACCAGCAAGGCACCGCCAGCGATCCAGGCGCCGAGCCGTACCTGGAATATGCGTCGCTGACTGCCGAGCAGCAGGCGCTGCTGGCCGGACAGCTGGACACCGCCTGGGCGGGCCCGGTGGCAGAGTCGGTCGCCCGTGACTGGGCGATC
>JAJDZE010000112.1 GCA_022824805.1 Acidimicrobiia bacterium
CGATGCAGGTGGCATCGATGAGCTCATCGGTGAGAAACCGGGCCTCCTCGGGCAGCACCCAGCAGTTATGGCCGGCGTGGATGCGCTGGTGGATGCGATCAGGATCGGTGTCGTCGAGCATCGCGCAGTACTCGTCCCAGACTGCCTCCAAGCGGGCCCCCGGAGATCGGCCGAACTGCCGGTACTGGTCGTAGGAGTAGTGCAGCGAGGCCATCGCGAAGGCACCTGCCTCATGGTGGACCCGCTCACGCTGGCTGGCGAGGGTCTCGCCGTCGTCGAGGATGACGATGGTGGTGAGCGAGCACATCAGGTAATCGGCGCGGTCGATCGTGCGGCCTGCCTCGGCGGCCCCCTCTTCGATGTACTCCCACACACGCGCCGTGGCCGAGCCGTCCGGCGGTACCGAGAGCACTGCGCCGTCGCCGTAGCGACCTGCCAGCCCCAGCGACCGCGGCCCGAAACCCGACACGTACAGCGGGATCTCGTCGTCGAAGTTGACGAACCCGCTGTCGGGCATGATGTGGCGGATCGGCTGCGCGCTGCTGCCGAAATGGTGGACGGCTTCCTCGCCGCGCAGCAGCGGTCGCAGCGCCGCCAAGTACTGGTCGAACTCGGCGATGCGCTGGGGCTTGTGTCCCATGATCCGCATCGCCGTGTTGCCGGTGCCGATGCCGAGGAATGTCCGCCCGGGCGCGAGCGCGTTGATCGTGGCGATCGACGCGGCGGTCACAGGAGCAGGTCGCGTGCCCGAAACCGACACGCCGGTGCCGAGACCGATGGTGCTGGTGCGCTCCGCGGCGAGCGCCAAGGTGGCGTAGCAGTCCGACCACAGCATGTGGCTGTCCGCGAACCAGGCATGGGTGTAGCCGAGCTCCTCGGCCCGCTCGACGTAGCCGAGATCGCCGATGTGCGATGCAATGCAGATTCCCAAGTCCATGTCTGCTCCCCGTTGTCGACCCGACCGACCCTGACATGTACATCCCGGCCGGCGTGGACACGCTAGACACGAACCGTGGCGTCCGATGAGGCGAAGTCGTCGAAGAAGGGCCGCAAGCAGGCGGCGCAGGCTTCTGCCGCGCAGCTCACGGTGAAGGCACGCCGGCGCCACATCGAGCGGGGCCGTTATTCCAACGCGCCCGTGGACCGGGCGGCTGGCGGCGTCGTGTGCCACGACGGTGCCGTGCTGGTGGTGCACCGGCCGCGGTACGACGACTGGTCGTTGCCGAAGGGCCACCTCAACCGAGGCGAGTCCTGGGAAGAGGCGGCATTGCGGGAGGTCCGCGAGGAGACGGGCGTGCGGTGCGCGATCACGTCTGCGCCTTACCCGGTCTGTTACCTGATCGCCAGCGGGGTGCCCAAGCTGGTGCTCTTCTACGCGATGGCCCCGACGAAGGTGCCCAAGCGGCTCGCGGGCGACCCGAGCGAGGTCGACGAGGTGGCCTGGTGGGACATCGCCGACGCCGTGCGGGCGCTGAGCTACGAGACCGAACGCGAAGCCTGCGCCGCGCTCACCATCCCCCACCTGCGCCGCCGCAGCGCCGCCGCCAGCTAGCAGCCGAGTCGGCGGTGGCGGCCTCTCACGGGTTTCTCATGATCCGCGTTCCAGAATGAGGCCATGGGTGCTGATCGGCCGAACGGTGCCAGCCCCGCGGTAGCCGTCGTCGACGACGATCAGCGCATCCGAGCGGCATTGCGACGGGCCTTGCAGATCGAGGGCTATGAGGTGCTCGAAGGCGGCGATGGCCTCGAGGGCGAGGCGCTGGCGGGCCGCGCGGACGTGATGGTGCTGGATGCCACCATGCCGAACCTGGGCGGCTTCGAGCTGTGTCGTCGCCTGCGCGCCGCCGGGAGCCGCCTGCCGATCCTGCTCCTGACTGCCCGTGGCACCACAGCGGACCGGGTGGAAGGCCTCGATGCCGGTGCCGACGACTACTTGGCCAAGCCGTTCGCGCTCGACGAACTGCTGGCTCGACTGCGGGCGCTGCTGCGCAGGAGCGCTGAGGGCTCGTCGCCGGAAGAAGGCGAGCGGCTGACGTGCGCGGGCATCGTGCTCGACACCGCCAGCTACGAGGTGACCTGCGCCGGCGAGCCCGTCGCGCTGACACATACCGAGCACCGGCTGCTGGAGCTGTTCTTGCGCAACCCCGGTCGTGTTCTGCACCGCGACGAGATCTACGACACGGTGTGGGGCTACGACGCTTCGCTGGCCTCGAACTCCCTCGAGGTCTACGTCGGCTACCTGCGGCGCAAGCTTGCAGCGGCAGCAGGCTCCGACGGTCACAGGCCGATCCAGACCGTGCGTGGCGTGGGATATGTGTTGAAACCCGCATGAGCTTTCGTACCCGGCTCGGGCTGCTGGTGGCAGCCTCGGTTGCTGTCGCCGTGCTGGCGGTCTCGGGGGTCGCGCTCTGGATTGCCCGAGCCGAAGCCCGGTCGGCGCTCGACCGCAAGCTGGACGACCGCGTCGCCGTGCTGGTCGCGAGCGGCGGACGCCTGCCCGAACGCCGAGGCGTGCAGTTCTTCGGGCGATTCATTCCCCGCGATGTGCTGGTTCAGATCGTGGCCTCGAACGGCGCTGTGGCGTACGCATCTGACGAGGTGCTGCCCGTAGCGCCCGCTGACCTGGCCGTGGCGCACGGCCAGTCTCGCCGTCATCGAGCCGATGTGTCCGCGGACGGTGTGCGTTTGAGAGTGCTGACGGTGCCGGTCGGCCCCGGTGGCGCGCTGATGGTCGCGAGCCCACTCGACGAAGTCGATGCGAACGTGGCGGGGTTGCGCAACGCGCTGGCTCTTGTGGCTGTCTTCGGCGTCGCCGGTGCCGGGCTGTTCGGGTTCTTGGTGGCGGGCCGTGCCATCCGGCCGGTCCGACGGCTCACCGATGCGGCACGGAACGTCGCGCAGACCCAAGACCTTGAGCAGCCCATCGAGCTTGAGCGCGACGACGAGCTGGGCGAGCTGGCACGCAGCTTCAACGCGATGCTCGAAGCCTTGGCGCTCTCGCGTGCCCAGCAGCATCGATTGGTCACCGACGCAAGCCACGAGTTGCGGACACCTCTCACCAGCATCCGCACCAACATCGAGTTGCTGGCGCGAGCTGAACAGGCCGCGGCCCAACCAGCGATTTCGTCGGCTCCCGACGCGCCCGTCAGCGACGCAGCCGTAGCACTCGACAGCGATGAGCGCCGCCAGATGCTCGACGATGTGCAGTTCGAGCTCGACCAGCTCACCGAGCTGGTGAACGAGCTGGTCGAGTTGGCGACCGACCAGCGATCCCAGGGCGAGCCGGAGCACGTCGATCTGGCCGAGCTGGCGGCGTCGGTGGTGGACCGGCATCGCCGCCGTACCGATACGGATTTCGTGACGGCGTTCGAGCCGTGCGAAGTGGTGGTGAATGCGGCGCTGGTCGAGCGAGCAATCGGCAACCTCGTCGACAACGCGCTGAAGTGGTCGCCGACCGGCGAGCCCATCGAGATCAGCGTTGCAGCAGTCGACCGCGAGGCTCATGTCCGGGTGCGCGATCGCGGGCCCGGCATCCCCGCAGCCCTGCGTGAGACCGTCTTCGAGCGCTTCTACCGCGCCCCCGAAGCCCGCTCCCAGCCCGGTTCCGGCCTCGGGCTGTCCATCGTCGACTACGTAGCTCGCAGCCACAACGGCTCAGCGTCGGTCATCGACACCCACGGTCCCGGCACCACCGTCGAACTCCGGCTCCCCTTGGCCGAACCTGACTGAGGCAGCCGCCGGACTGCAGCACCCCCAACGGGATTCGAACCCGTGCCGCCGGCGTGAAAGGCCGGTGTCCTAGGCCGCTAGACGATGGGGGCAGGACACATCAGGCTACGCCTCGCCGTCACAGCGAACACCGGCGTCGAATACACCGAATGCAGCCGGTTGGTGTCAGCGGTAGGTGGCGTCGATGAGTTCTGCGAGCAGCCCGCCGAGGTAGTGGTAGCGCAGCCGTGGCCGCTGTGCGGGGTCGTGCGGATCGATATCGGCGGGATCGTCTTCCTCGGAGATGTCGAGCTGGGTGCCGAGCACCAGGCGCAGCTCGTTCAGGCCCTGCATCCAGGCGGTGATCTGCTCGTCGTCGAGATGATCCGCGGCGAGCGCGCCGTCGAGCAGATCGAGGTGGTCGAGGCGCTCGGCCAGCAGCTCGTCGCGCATCAACCGCTGATACTCGGCATCGCGGTCGGGATCGCTCAGGTACGCGGGCGGGAACAGGCGGCGCAACGAGGGATCCAGCCCGTCGCCGCCGTCACGTGCGGGAGTGTGGTCGAGCAGGTTGGTTCGCAACTCGCCCACCATCTCGGCCAGCAGACGACGTTCCCAGTCGGCGAGGTGCACGCTCACCAGCGAGCCGCGGGCTCCGAACCGTGTGCCGCTCACGGGGCCTCCGCCGTCACAGCGCTGCCGCTGCGTGGTCGATGCCGCGCCGCGAGCACAGCTCAGCTGTCCTTCTGCATGGTGGCCCAGAGGCCGTACTCGTGGAGCCTGAACACATCCAGCTCAGCCTTCTCACGTGAGCCCCACGCGACTGCGGCGCGACCCTTGTTGTGCACGTCCAGCATCAGCTCGGTGGCCTTGGCCTCGTTGTAGCCGAACAGCTTCTGGAACACGTACACGACGTAGCTCATCAAGTTGATGGGGTCGTTCCAGACCAGCACCACCCACGGCACGTCAGTGCTGTGCTCGTCCTCGTTGGTCGGATCGCGGACAACTTCGGGATCGGCAACGGCTGGCGCTTGCGCCAGCCGCGGTGAGGCAGTTGGGGTATTCGCCAGGCGAGGTGCGACAGTCGGAGCGGTCGGGCTCACGGGTTCATTCTGCGAAGCCGCGGCCCGCGATGCCAACCGGTTCGCGAACTCCCCACCGTGCGAGCGCCTGATCATCGGCCTCGACCGGAGGTCGCCGCGGTGTTGGGCGCGTAGGCGAACCAGCCGTCGCCGGCGCCGCGGCTCGAAGCTGCAAGCACCAAGCGGGTCATCGTGATCGTGAGCAGCGTTGCGCCGATGACATGCAGCGCCACGAGCAGCACCGGCAGCTCATTGAAGTACTGCACGTACCCGACCGCCGCCTGCACAGCCATCACGCCGATCACGATCCGAATGCGCCGGCCAAGCTCGGTTGTTGCGTCGCCCCCCGTCGTCGCGTCCAGCCGCCGCACCCGGAACGCGAGCAACAAGATGGCCGCAGCCAGCACTGCCACCGTGATGCCGTGAATGCGGGCCACCGACGGCAGGGCGTACTGCAGGCGCTCGACATGCTCGTCACCGCCGTGAGGCCCGGTGCCGGTCACCACCGTCCCGGTCCACAGGGCCGCAGCCGTGAGCGTCGCGGCGAGCCATGCGAGCGTCCGGACCTGGGTCGGCAGCCGGGCAGTGCCGTTGCCGGCGGACGGTGGCTCGGGCGACGCTCGATGTGCCAAGACGACCGCAGCCGACACCAGCACCTGTGATGCCAGGAAGTGCGACATCACGATCGGCGGCGACAGGTGGGTCAGCACGGTCACGGCGCCGAGGCCGATCTGGAAGATCACGCCGGCCACCAGGCCCAGCGACCACCACACCAAGTCGGCCCGGCGCGGCTGCCGCCACCACGACGCAGCCACAGCCACGACGACAGCCATCGAGACCAGGCCGGTAACGATGCGATTGCCGAATTCCACCCAGCCGTGGAAGTTGGCCGCGGGCACGAACTCGCCGGGTTCGCAGGTCGGCCAGTCGCTGCATCCCAGGCCGCTGCCCGTGAGACGCACAAGCGAGCCGGTGACGACAATCGCCACGAGCGACCAGAGGGCCCAGCGCGCAATCACGGCAAAGCGCTCGGGCGTGACGTACCGCCGTCGCGGTCGCGGCGGCGACGGGTCCGGCAAATTCACGCTGAAACGTTAGGGGCGACTCGTAGCCTCACAGCAATGCTGGCGGCGCTGCGCCCAACACTGCGTGGATCGACATTGCGGGGATACGTCGCGCTCACCAAGCCGCGCATCATCGAATTGCTGCTGGTGACAACGGTGCCGCCGATGTTCGTGGCCGAACGCGGCGTGCCGCCGGTGGCGCTGATGCTGTTCACCGTGGTCGGCGGCACGCTGTCGGCGGCCGGCGCCAACACCTTCAACATGTACATCGATC
>JAJDZE010000071.1 GCA_022824805.1 Acidimicrobiia bacterium
CATCGAGCGGCGCTGGGACGTCATCCCCGGCGCCGAGTCGAACGAGCAGCTCGTCGGCCGGTGCATGGCCGCCCTCGGGCGCATCGCCGACGCACACCCCGATCAGCTCGTGGCGGCATGCGTTCACGGCGGGGTGATCGGTGCCGTGCTGGCGCACATCACCGAGTCCACGCCGTTCTCCTTCGGCGGCGCCGACAACTGCTCGGTCACCCAAGTAGTTCGGTGCGACGGCGATTGGATGCTGCGCCGTTTCAACGACTGCTCACACCTCGACAGCCACCTCCACCACGCCTGAGGCTGCGGCGGCGCCGTGGCGTCAGTCGGAGACGAGGAAGGCGCTGAGTGCGGTGGTGAGCATGGCGGGGTCGTCGCTGCCGCCGAGCTCGCGGGCCGAGTGCATCGACAGCATCGGCGAACCCACGTCGACGACGCTCATGCCCAGCCGGGAAGCCGTGATCGGCCCGATGGTCGAGCCGCACGGCAGGTTGCCGTGGTGGGAATAGATCTGGTGGGGCACGCCGGCCGTGCGGCACGCCGCCGCGAAGCGGGCGTGGGTGCGCGCATCGGTGGCGTAGCGCACGTTGACGTTGGTCTTGATGACCGGGCCGCCGTTCAGCGCCGGCAGGTGCCCGGGCTCGTGACGTTCGGGATAGTTGGGATGCACCGCGTGAGCGCCGTCGGCTGAGACGCACAGTGAGCGGGCCACCGCCCGCAGGTACTGCTCGCGGCTGGCGCCCAGCGCGGCGGCGATGCGCTCGAGGGCATCGGCAAGGATCGGGCTGCCGGCGCCCGTGGCGGAGTCGCTGCCGATCTCCTCATGGTCGAACAGCACGACGACCGCCGCAGCGTCGTCGGGCACGGCATCCAGCCCGGCCATGGCTTCGATGGCCGCATGGCACGAGGCAAGGTTGTCGATGCGACCGGCCGCGTACATCTCGCCGTCGCGTCCGAGCCGGGCCGGCGGGGTGAGGTCGTGCGCCATGACATCCCACGCCACAACGGCGTCGCGCTCGACGTCGAGCTCGTCGGCCAGAAACTCGCGGAACCCCGCGGCGTTCGGCTCGCCCAGCCCCCACACCGGGGTCATGTGCTGCTGGCGGTCGAGCTTCAGTCCGTCGTTCGCGTCGCGGTCGAGGTGGATCGCCAGTTGCGGGACGCGCAGCAGCGCCCGATCACAGCGCCACAGCACCGTCGCCGGACCCGGATCGGGCTCGTCCCAGAACGGGAAGTGAGCCGTCGGATTGGCGAGCGGACCAGCCGGGCCTGCGGAGGCATCGGCGAGTGCTTCCGCAGCCTCGCTCGCAACCGTGACACGGCCCGACAGGCCCAGGTCGCGGTCGAGCCAGGAGTTCAGCAGCACGCCGCCGTAGATCTCCACGCCGAGCTGGCGGTAGCCCAGCGTGCCGCTGTCGGGCTGGGGTCGGACTCGCAGATTGGGGCTGTCGGTGTGGGCGCCGATCACGCTGAAGCGCAGCCGCTCAGGATCGACCCGGGCGCCGGCGCGCACAGCAACAACGCTGCCGCCGTCGCGCACCACGAAGCCCTGCGCAACGTCGAGTTCGCTCCACGAGTCGCCGCGGCCGGTCCCGACAAAGCCCGCCGCCGCTAGCCGCTCGAAAGCCGCTGCAGCCGCATGAAACGGCGACGGCGACGCCTCGATGAACCCGAACAGCGAGTCGAGCATCAGGCCATCAGGAGGCTGAGCCGCTAGGCGAAGCCGTGGCCCGAGCGGCCCGTGAGCCCGTTCTCAATTGAGATTGGGAACAAGAGCGGGGAATGACTGGCGCCTTGACGGGAAGGTTCATGAGTGTGCGCATCATCACGCGTCGGCGTACGCGGTGATGATGTCCCGGCTGAAGTCATCGAAGCGCGAACGCGACATCGGATTGGTGATGAGCCGGGTGATGCCGATCGCTGCGTACTTCTCCACCCACTCAGGAGTAGCCGCGCCGATCGTGGTGAAGTCGAGCTTGCCGGGGTCGCGCCCTGCCTTCTCCGCGCAGCGCTTCGCATGGTCAAAGAGCATCGCCATCTCGTCGAGGTCGCCTGAGACGGGGAAGAACCCGTCGCCGTGCTCGCCGGCGCGCCGAGCGGCACGCTTGCTGTCGCCGCCCACGATGATCGGGATGTGGCCCGACGGCTGGGGGCGGCAGTACACGCGGTCGAAGGAGACGTGCTCGCCGTCGAATGAGCAGATGTCCTGCTGCCACAGCGCTCGGTAGGCGCCCAGATGCTCATCGGTGATGTCGCCGCGGTCGGCGAACGGCACGCCCAGCGCGTCGAATTCCTCTTCCAGCCATCCGGCGCCCACACCCAGCAGCACCCGGCCCCCCGACAGGCGATCAAGCGTCGCCACGGCCTTTGCGGTGACGGCGAAGTTGCGCTGCGGCACGATGAGGATGCCGGTGCCCAGCTTGATCTCGGAGGTGACCGAGGCCACGAAGGCCATCCACATCAGCGGGTCCGGAATGTCGATGTCGTCTCGCTTGCCGGGCATCTTGCCGTCTTCGGAGTACGGATAGGGCGTCTCGTAGCCCTCCGGCACCACGACGTGCTCGACCGTCCACAGCGACTCGAAGCCCGCCGCTTCTGCTGCCTGCGCATAGGCAACTGCCGATTCGCCCTCGACGTTGGGGCCCGTGTTGGCCAGCGTCATTCCGAATTTCACAGCGCACCTCTTTCGGTTGTCTCGGGAGGTTCTAGTCTGCCCCTATGCGACGCATCTCTGCTCTGTTCGTTGTGCTTGCCCTCGCAGCCGCTGCATGCGGCGGCGACGACGATCCGCCTCCCGCAACCGAAGCGGCTGCGCCGACCACGGTCGCGACCACGGAGGCACCGCCCCCGACCACAGAGGCGCCGCCGCCCCCGACCACCGAGGCGCCGCCGCCAACCACAGCGGCCCCGCCTCCCACCACCACTGAGGCGCCGCCGCCTACCACCACCGAAGCCGCGCAAGAGGCCGGCGCATTGCCCCCGGCGGTGGAAGGCGCCCTGCTCGAAGGCCAGACACCCGAGGGCTTCGACACCCTGCAGACCGCCACCAACATTCCGCGGGCCGAGACCTGCCCCGGCACCCCGGCCTACGGCGGGATCGTGCCGGTGGCGTACTCCGAATCGGTCTGGGCGGCCGATCCGCTCACGGGGCCGTTCCTCGATGTCTCCATCACACGATTCGAATCGCCCGACGTGGCTTCGCAAGCCATCAACAACTACATCGTGGAGGTCGTCGCCTGCGGTGAGTTCCCCGAGCCTTCCACCGGTGCGATGGGTGCGTTCGTCGAAGGCGAGAATCCCGGCCTGGGCGACGAGTCGTTCGGCACCGACTACACGGCCACCTTCCAAGGGCTGCCCGTCAACCGCTATGGCGTGCTCGTACGCATCGGCGACTCGCTGTACAGCTCGGGCACCACTCATGTCTTCGTGGATCCCGACAAGGCAACCGTCCTCGCGGCGCTGAACACCTTCCTCGGCCAGTAGCCGACAGCTCGGCCTGACTCGGCGTTGACATGCCAACGCTGAAAGCGCCGACGCCGAACTACAGCGCAGAGCAGCTGCGCGGCGACGTCTTCGGAGGCCTCACCGCGGCGGTGGTCATGCTGCCGCTCTCGCTGGCGTTCGGCGTGGCCTCGGGTCTCGGCGCCATCGCCGGCCTCTACGGCGCCGTCGCCGTCGGATTGCTGGCGGCGATCTTCGGCGGCACCCGGACGCAGATCTCCGGCCCCACCGCGCCGCTGTCGGTGGCGATGTCGGTGGTGGTGATCGACTACGCCGGCGGCGACATCGAAAAGGCCCTGGCGATCGTGGTGCTCGCGGGGATCGTGCAGGTGCTGCTGGGCGCGCTGCGCCTCGGCAGCTACGTGTCGTATACGCCCTATCCGGTGGTGTCGGGGTTCACCTCCGCAGTCGGGCTGATCATCATCGTGGTGCAGCTGATCCCGCTGCTCGGCCACGAGGTGGCGCTCGGAGGGGTGTCGGCATCCATACGGGCGCTGCCCGATGCGGTGGGCAGCGTCGACATCGGCGCGTTCGCGCTCGGTGTGCTCAGCATCGTCGTGTGCCTGCTCTGGCCGCGCCGCCTGCGCCGGGCGTTGCCGCCGTCGGTCGCGGCGCTGCTCGTCTGCACGGTGCTCAGCGTGCTGTGGATCAGCGACGTGGCGGTCATCGGCGAGGTGCCCTCAGGGCTGCCCGACGTGCGGATGCCCTCGTTCGGTTGGAGTGACGTCGGCGGGGCCATAGCGCCTGCGATCACACTCGCATTGCTCGGCTCGGTCAACAGCCTGCTCACGGCGATGGTTGCGGATTCGATGACTCGCGACCAGCATCGCCCCAATCGTGAGCTGCTCGGCGTCGGAGCGGCCAATGTGCTGATCGCGTTCATCGGCGCGGTGCCCGGCGCAGGGGCGACCTCGGCGACCGTCGCCAATGTCAAAGCGGGGGGACGCACGCGGGTGTCCGGGGTGCTGTGCGCGGTGGTGCTGGGTGCGCTGGTGCTCGGACTGGGACGGCTCGCCGAGGTCATCCCGCACGCGGTGCTCGCCGGCATTCTCATCAAGATCGGCTTCGACATCGTCGACTGGGACTACATCGCTCGGGTGCGGCGCACTCGGCTCGACCAGTACGGCGTCATGGCGCTCACGCTGACCCTGTCGATCGTGGCGGATCTCGTGGTGGCCGTGGGTGCGGGACTGATTGCCGCAGCCATGACCGGCGCCCGGCAGTTCGAGCGCCTCGAACTCGACGAGGGCGTGGTGTCGACCCCGTTGCTCGACATGACGTTCCTGTACGCCCCGAGCAGCGACGACGCGCAGGGCGGCGAGCCCGGCGGAATCAGCCTGGCGAGCCTCGATCTTGACGGTCCCGACCCGTTCGCGGCGCGTACCGGACTGCTCTCGCTGCGCGGCTCCTATACGGCGTCGTCGTCGATCCGGCTGTTCAACTCGATCAACCACGACGTCGAAGAGCACGAGGTGGTGATCTTCGACTTCAGCGAGACCCGGCACATGGACGACAGCGCAGCCTACATGATGGGCCAGCTCATCGACGTGGCGTTGGACTCGGGCGCCAAGTGCATCGTGATGGGGCTCGAAGGCTCACAGGCAACGAGCGTCAGGGAGCTGAACGTGCTGCGCAGCGTTCCCGAGGAGAACTTCGTCGACGATCTCGACGCCGCCCGGGTGGTGGCCCGCCGGCTCCTCGACGGCCCCGATGACGACGAGGACGGCGGGGACGGCGGGGGAGTCGAGGGCTAGGCGCCGGCCTTTGCAGCCGCCTTGGCTGCTCGGCGCACTGCCATCTTCTTGCGGTGTTCCAGAGTGCGATCGATGTAGGGCGCAATGGCAGGCGTCTTGCAGCCCGTCTCGCCATGGTCGACCACCACGGGCCCGATGCGAGCGTCGAGCTCGAGCACCGAGCGTCGCAGGCTCTCGTCGCGCAGCCCGATCGCGATGAGCACGCCGTTCATCTCGTGACGCACCCGGTTCGGCCGCTCGGCGATCTCTGCATCGATCTGGGCCACCAAGCCGCGCAATTCGCTGGCGGACCACACGTCTGCTTGCTCGGCGGTGCAGGCCACGATGAACCAGCCCACCGACGCGGGCCACTCGCGGGGAGAGTCGCGCCACTCATCGCTGAGCCCGCGTGCGTGCGGCGATTCGGAGAGCTTCCCGCCCAGCGCCTCGGCGAGGATGTAGTTGTCGACGTCACGAAGCCACCGCCGGGCACGGGTCTTGGTCATCGCTGACGCATCGGCGATGCGCAGCGCCAGCACACGGGCATCGTGATTGCCTGAGTCCCACAGTGCTGCCGCGAGCCCATGATCGGTCTTGAGCGGCTTGGCGATGCGGCCGAGGTCTTTGTAGCTGACACCGAATATCGGCTCGGCGGCGCCGTGGCGCGCGTACACCTTGCGATTCTGCGCCGTGCCGGCGAGATGCAGCTGCGCCATCACGTCCTGCAGCGTCGACATAGCACCAAGCCTTCTGAGACGTTTCTGTTGGATATGCGGAAAACCGCACCGACGAACGGGATGTCGCTGCGATTGCACATGCTCGCGCGCTCGCCGGATATCCCGAAACTACTCGGGCCTGCATGCGTCTGCATGGGCGAACCCGTGCGGAGAGCGGCTGCGATCGGTACGTGCACAACTCGTAGGGTTCAGGGCCGTGCGTGGGCTCGGCATTCGACGCAGCGGGCAGCCGCTCGCGACCGTCGCGCTCGGCGCCGTCTCGGTGGCGGTCTTCTTGTTGACGCACGACTTGGTGCGGGTGCTGTCGCTCACTCGCCGTTCCCTGAGCGACTCGGCGCTGGGCGACTACGGCACCGCCGCCGCATTCATCGCCGAGCAGGGCGAATGGTGGCGCATCGTCACCGGCACGTTCCTGCACGCCGACGTGCGGCACCTGGCGTTCAACATGCTGGTGCTGTACTTGCTGGGGCGGCGGTTGGAGCACTTGATCGGGCCGGCGCTGCAGGCCGGCGTGTATGTCACGTCGCTGCTCGGCGGCTCGGCCGGGGCTCTGCTGACGCTGCCCGCCGCGTACGCGGTGAGTGCCTCGGGCGCCATCCTGCTGCTGCCCTCGGCGTTCGTGGTGGGGGCGTCGGGCGCTGTGTACGGCGTGATGGGCGCGGCCTTCGTCGTCGAGTACCTGCGTGGCGGCAACCCGTGGCGAGACGGGCTGGGCACCCTGATCATCGTCAACGTGGTCTTCTCGTTCCTGGTTCCCAACATCTCGATCGGCGGGCATCTCGGGGGGCTGGCGGCAGGCGTGCTGGCCGGCCTCGCCATCGGCGACACCAGCAGGCGCCGGCACCCGCCGACGCTGGCCGAGCGGCTGTCGAACGAGCCCATCGACACCCGGATGCGCCGCTCGCCGGTCGTGGTGTGGGGGTTGCTGGCGATCCTCGCCGCAGCAGCGTTCGCCGGTGCGCTGGCCGCAGCAACCACCTGGCAGGATCCGCTCTTCTAGCGACCGGGCGCAGACACCGGCCGCTCATGGGACCATGTCGGCAGGCGCCGGGTCTGATTCGCGGTTGATCACTATGGCGGCGATCACCGCCACGATGCCCATCGCCTCGCGCATGCTGGGCACCTGCGACAGCCACACCAGGCCGATCAGCGTCGCCGTCACCGGCAGCAGTGCTTGCAGCAGCGCGAATCTCGCCCGGGCCAGCCGCTGCATCACGAGCTGATCGATGCCGTAGGGGATGACGTTCGACAGCACGCCCGCCGCCACGCCGCCTGCCAGCAGCAGCGGCGCCCCCGCCGCCGCGCCGAGCCCGCCGGCACTACCGGTGACTGCCACCGGGCTGATCACCAGCGCACCGATGAGCATGCCCACGCCGAGCCCGTCCACCGCCATCCCGGCTCGGGCCACCCGGTGCCCCAGCACGATGTACCCCGCCCACAGCGCACCGGCGATCAGCGAGAACAGTGCCCCGAGCTGGGCCTCGGGCGGCGCAAACCCCGCCAACGCCACCACCCCGCCGACGGCGAGCGCCAGCGCCCCGCCCGAGCGCAGCGTGCGGGTGCCGAACGCCGCCACGGCAATCGGCCCGATGAACTCGATCGCCACCGAGTTGCCCAGCGGCACCCGCTCGATGGCCAGGTAGAAGAACAGGTTCATCGACGCCAGCGCCGTCCCGAAGGCTGCCGTCCAGGCCAACTCCACAGGGGACCAGTTCCGCCGCCACGACCGGCGCAGCAGCACCAGCACCGCTCCGGCGCCCGCCACCCGCAGCAATGCGACCGTGGCCGGCCCCAGCTCGTCGAACAGCTCGAAGGCGGTGGCAGCGCCCAGGTACTGCGACACGGCACCCACGGCGAACAGCGCTTCGGGAGAGACCCTGCCCGCACTCGGGCTGCGTTCGACAGGTGCGCTCAATGGGTACCTTCCCGCGACAGTCGTCATCTAGGGTCAGGGCACGACGCATACAGCTTGGCGAACCATGCTGACGCTCGTGCGCGCTGCAGGTGGCTGCGGCCGTGAGCCACAGGCGCACGAGGTGTCTTCGCGAGGGCTCGTCGGGCACATTCAGGGAGGAATATGCGCATGAACAAGAAACTGCTGACGCTCTTGGCGGCGCTCTTCGCGCTGTCGCTCGTTGCTGCCGCATGCGGCGACGACGGCGACGGCGAGGCCGCCGACACGACGCCCGCGCCAGCGGCAACCGAAGCGCCAGACGCAGAGTCCGACGACGAGATGATGGACCATCTCGGCGACGGTTCGCTCGGCACGGTCACGGTGGAATCAGGCGGGGCGGTGCAGATCCGCTCGCTCAACGCCATCACGGGCGATGTGGCGTTCTTGGGGCTGCCCAACCAACGCGGCGTCGAGCTGGCCGTCGAGCACTTCGGCCCGATTCACGGATTCGGGGTTGACATCGGCACCGGCCTCGACGACTTGTGCTCACCCGACGGCGGTCAGGCGGCGGCGCAGGCGATCGTGGCTGATGACAGCGTCGTAGGAGTCATCGGGACTTCGTGCTCGGGCGCGGCCGTCGCAGCAGCGCCGCTCATCACCAATGCGGGCATGGTGATGATCTCGCCGTCGAATACATCGCCTGCTCTGACCTCCGACTTGGCGGGCACCGCCGGCGAGAACTACAGCGTCGGCTACTACCGGACGGCTCACAACGACCTCTACCAAGGCGCCGCCATGGCAGAGTTCGTCTACGAGGATCTTGGCTTGACCAGCGCCGCCGCCATCCACGACGGCGACCCCTACACACAGGGTCTCGCCCAGGCGTTCGCAGATGCTTATGAGGAACTCGGCGGCACCGTCACCGGATTCACGGGTGTCAACAAGGAGGACACCGACATGGTGCCCGTGTTGACCGAGATCGCCGCCGGCGGGCCGGATGCGCTGTTCTTCCCGATTTTCCAGCCCGCAGGCGACCACGTCGCCTCTCAGGCCTCCGGCGTCGCCGGGCTCGAGAACGTGGTGCTGCTTGCAGCTGACGGATTGCTCACGGACGGCTTCTTGGAGCTGTCGCAGACTGCAGGGATGTACTTCTCTGGTCCTGACGTGCGATTCGGCGACAACACCAACGAGAGCACCGGCCGCACTGCGGACGACTTCTTGTCTGAGTACGAGACCCTGTACGGCGGGGCGCCCGAAGCTGCCTTCTGGGCACATTCCTACGATGCCACGACGTTGCTCCTCGAGGCCGTCGAGGCGGCCTCCTACGTGGACGGCGACACGCTGGTCATCGACCGCCAGGGCGTTCGGGACTATCTCAACGGCGTCAGCGATTACAGCGGCTTGATCGGCGCCATCAGCTGCGACGAATTCGGTGACTGCGGCGCTCAGCGGATCACGGTCATCCATCACGAGGATCCAGGCGACATCGCGACGAGCAAGTCAAACGTGGTCTTCGAGTACCCCTGATCGTGTCGTGCCGTGACGCTCAGCTGCCATCGGCGCGGCCCGATCGGGCCGTGTCCGGGTGCGCGGCGCCAGCGCAGGGCCGCGCGGTACCCGGGCCCGGATGAACGGGCCTGACGTCGGCGCTTCGAGCGCGGCACCCACTGGCCGCCGACGCCGTCGACGCACACGAGTCGACTGGTTCCTCACCGTCTTGCGGGTGGCGGTGCTGGCAGTCCTGGCGGTCGGCCTGCTGGCCTTCATCGCCCAGGAGATCAACCCCGACAACCCGTTCGCCCGCTGGGCCAACCCCGATGCCACCGGCCTCACCGGGGCGCAGTTCCGCGGGCTGGTGATCTCGGGCATCGCCCAGGGCTCGATGTACGGGCTGATCGCGCTCGGCTACTCGATGGTCTACGGGGTGCTGGGGTTCATCAACTTCGCCCACGGCGAGGTGTTCATGGTGGGCGCCATGACCGGCATGATCACCTCCAACAAGCTGGCCGACGCCGGCCTGTGGGAGTCGAACTTCATCGGCTCGCTGGTGTTCATCGTGGTGGTGTCGATCATCGTGTCGTCGCTGACGGCGGTGGTCATGGAGCGGGTGGCCTACCGGCCGCTGCGGGGGGCGCCGCGGCTGATCCCGCTGATCACCTCCATCGGCGTGTCGTTCTTCCTGCAGAACGCGTCGGTGGTTTTGCTGGGGCCGGCCAGCAAGTCGTACCCCGACGTGCCGGACTGGGTGAAGGCCAAGCACACCTTCCTGCAGATCGAGGGCGCCAAGATCCTGGTGATCGTGGTGGCTGCGCTGTCGATGGCGGCGCTGTGGTACTACGTCGACCGCACCAAGACCGGCAAGGCGATGAGGGCGGTGGCCGAGGACGCCGAGATCGCGTCGCTCATGGGCATCGGTGTCAACCGCACCATCGTGAAGGTGTTCGCCGTGGGCGGTGCGATGGCGGGCATGGCGGGGATCCTGTGGGGAATCCTGTTCCGCAGCGTCATCCACACCACCGGCTTCCTGCCGGGCATCAAGGCGTTCAGCGCGGCGGTGGTGGGCGGCATCGGCCACCTGGGCGGTGCGATGGCGGGCGGGCTGTCGATCGGGGTGGCCGAGTCGGTGGGGCCGCTGCTGATCCTCGAGCCGCTGGGGGTGAGCGGCGTGTCGCAGCTTCGTGACGCCGTGGCGTTCTCGATGCTGATCATCGTGCTGCTGGTGAGGCCGGCCGGACTGTTCGGCGAGCGGCTTCCGGCGGAGGATCGGGCATGAGCTCGGCTGAGCTGTGGTTGCGGGCTGGCTTGTTCGGCGGGCGGCTGCGGGCGGAGGATCGGGTATGAGCTTGGCTGAGCCGCCGGCCGCGCCCGGGCCGAGCCCCACCGCCAGTTCCGGCGGCGACGGCACCAGCGCTGATGCGCCGCCGCGCCCGCCGTTCGCGCAGGACTGGCGCCGCATCGCCCGCATGGGCGCCATCGGCGCACTCGGGCAGATCTTCATCTCGCTGTCCAACATGCCGGTCAAGCTCGACGGCCGGGCGATCATCGAAGGCGTTCTCAGCCTCGGCTACCTCTCGCTGGTGGTGCTGCCGCTGGCGGCGGGCAGCCGAGTCGGGCGCCAGATCCGCCGGGAAGGCGTGCCCTTCCACCGTCCCGGCGCCCACGAGATCGTCGGCGGGGCCGTGTGCGGCGCGCTTGTCGGCGGGGGACTGTCGCTGCTGGCGGTGCTCATCGCCAACTTCGACCTGCGCGAGCCGCTGGTCAACTGGAGCCCTATCCTCGCCGACCTGCTGGCCTTCGACCGAGGCACGGCGTTCGCGGTGGTCATCTGGCTTGCCATCGGCGCAGCCGTAGGCGCTGCTGGTGGCCTGCTTCGGGTGGCGCCGCCGCTGGCACGGCGCGTGCTGTGGACCATGGTGCTCACGCTGTTCGGCTCGGCGGTGCTCGAATCGCTGACCACCGACCTGGC
Organism: Acidimicrobiia bacterium; assembly: GCA_022824805.1. Taxonomy (GTDB): domain Bacteria; phylum Actinomycetota; class Acidimicrobiia; order Acidimicrobiales; family Poriferisodalaceae; genus Poriferisodalis. Next base: position 11,326 of record JAJDZE010000071.1, read on the forward strand.
CGAGGGCATGGGCATCGAGGCGCTGATCGACTGGTTCTATGCCCCCCGGGGCGGGCTCACCGTCACCGGCGCCATCGCCCTCGCCGCCGGATCGGGAGTGCTGGCGTTCGTGGCCCGGGGCCGCGTCAAGGGGGCCAAGGCCCGCATCGACGCGCTCGAAGGCCCCGCCCGCAACCGGGCCCACCTCGGCCTGATCCTGGCGACCGCTGCGGTGCTCGTCATTTTGCCGATGTTCGCCGGCAAGCTCACCAACGAGCTGCTCGCCAACGTCGGCCTGTTCGTGCTGCTGGCGCTGGGGCTGAACATCGTGGTCGGCCTCGCCGGCATTCTCGACCTGGGCTACGTGGCGTTCTTCGCCGTGGGCAGCTACAGCGCAGCCGTGCTCACGGCCGCCACGTCGCCGAAGATCCACCCCGAGCTGCCGTGGCTCGTGGCGCTCATCGGCGTCGTGGTGCTGACCGGGCTGGTGGGGCTGTTCATCGGCGCCCCGGTCATCCGCATGCGCGGCGACTACTTGGCCATCGTCACGCTCGGCTTCGGCGAGATCATCCGGCTGCTGTTCCTGTCGGACTGGCTGTCGGGCTGGTTCGGCGGCGCCCAAGGCATCACCAACATCCCGGGTGCGGAGATCTTCGGCCTGGCCGAGGTGTCCGGCACCGATCCACGCAGCGTCTTCTACCTGGTGCTCGCCTTCTGCGCGATCGCCATCTACGTGTCGTGGCGGCTGGAGCGGTCGCGCATCGGCCGTGCATGGATGGCGGTGCGCGAAGACGAGACCGTGGCCGAGGCCATGGGCATCAATACGGTCAACGTCAAGCTGCTGGCGTTCGTGGTAGGCGCCGTGCTGGGGTCGTTCAGCGGGGCGATCTTCTCGGCGAAGGTGGGCTCGGTGTTCCCCGCCAGCTTCCTGATCCTGGTGTCGATCGTGATCCTGGTGGTGGTCATCTTCGGCGGCATGGGCAGCATCGTCGGCGTCATCGCCGGCTCGGCGGTGCTGATCGGCGTGCTCGGCGGGCCCAAGCAGCCGGGCCTGCTGGCCGA
>JAJDZE010000023.1 GCA_022824805.1 Acidimicrobiia bacterium
ATCACGCCAGCCAGCATCGCCGCGGCATAGACGTCCGACTGCGCCGCCGCATCCGAACCGACCACAATCGGAACCTGACCCACGCACGACCCCCGCGACTGAGGCGGCAGTGCCACGGCCGATGTCTGCGCCGACGCGGCACCAGTGGGAACCAGCACCACAAGCGCACCCAATAGGCACACAGCCACTGTGAGGCCAATGCGCCTATTCAGAACTGCACAACTCCAGGGAAGGTCACAGCAAACATGGCGGCGGAAGTTAGCACGCGTGATGGTGGCGATCCGAGTAGCGCCATTCGACTTGCCGGACGCCAGGTTCCGGTTGCGGCAGCGGGCGGTCAGTAGCGGGCGCGGGGGTGGGCTTGGCGGTAGACCTCGGTGAGCCGTTCCTGGGACACTGCGGTGTAGCGCTGGGTGCTCGAAATCGACGCGTGACCCAGCAGCTCCTGCACGCTGCGGATGTCGGCACCGCCGTCGAGCATGTGCGTTGCGCACGAATGGCGCAGCACATGGGTCGTGAGCTCGTCGGGCCCGAGGCCGACGCGGTCGCCGTGGCGGCGCACGATCAGCCAGACACCCTGGCGGGTGATGCGGCGGCCGCGGGCGTTCAGGAACAGCGCGGCGGCGTCGTTTCTCGACCGCCACGCAGCCGGTTCCAGTGCGCCGCGCCCAGCGCCGCTCAGCCACTCGCCTACCGCATCGGCGGCGAGACGCCCTACCGGCACGACTCGTTCTTTGCCGCCCTTGCCCCACACGCGCATCAGCCGCTCGTCGAGGTCGACATCGCCCAGCGAGAGCGCCACCAGCTCGCTGGAGCGCAGGCCCATGCCGTACAGCACTTCGAGCATGGCCCGGTCGCGCCGCACCAGCGGGCTGTCGCCCACCGGCGATGCCAAGAGCTGCTCGACCTGATCACGCCGCAATGCCCGCGGCAACCCGGCAGGCGCGCGGGGCACGTCGAGTGCGCCAGCGGGATCGGCCGAGGCCAGGTCTTCGGCCACCAGGAACCGGTAGAGGCCGCGCAGACTGACCGCAGCCCGGGCGACGGTTGACGCGGCCCGCCCGAGGTCGCCGCGCAGATGCGCCAGGTAGGCCGCAATGTCAGCGGAGCTGGCGCCCATGAGGTCGGCGCCCCGTTCCTCGAGCCATGCCGCATAGCCGGTGAGATCGGCCCGGTACGACGCCACGGTGCGCGCCGATCGTCCTCGCTCATTGGACAGCCAGCCCAGATAGTCCTCGGCTTCGACCGCCAGCGCAGCGGACACCGTCAGCCGAGCGGCTCGGTGCCCAGCGGCCCGGTTCCAGAAGATGCCGGCAGCAGCTGAGGATTGCGTCCCTCGGCGCGGGCCAGCGCAGCGCCTACCAGTCCGCAGAACAGCGGGGCAGGGCGATTGGGACGGCTCTTGAACTCGGGGTGCGCTTGCGTGCCCACCCAGAACGAGTGGCCGTCGAGCTCGATGAACTCCGCCAGCCGCCCGTCTGGCGACAGCCCGCTGCACTGCAAGCCGCACTCTTCCATCCGCTGCCGGTAGGCGCTGTTCACCTCGTAGCGGTGCCGGTGCCGCTCGTTGACCAGCGTGTCGCCGTACATCGCCGCTACGCGGCTGCGCGGCGCCAGCCTGGCCACATAAGCGCCGAGCCGCATGGTGCCGCCCTTGTCGGAGATGCCGCGCTGGGCATGCATGAGATCGATCACCGGGTGCAGCGTGTTGGCGTCGAACTCGGTCGAATTGGCGCCCAGCAGGCCCAGCTCGTTGCGGCAGAACTCGATCGCCATGACCTGCAACCCCAAGCACAGACCGAGGCACGGAATGTCATGCTCGCGTGAGTACGCAGCCGCGGCGATCTTGCCCTCGATGCCCCGCGAGCCGAACCCTCCCGGGATCACCATCCCGTCGAGGTGGCGCAGCCGCCCCGCAGCAAGCAATCCTTCGATCTCCTCGGAATGGATCCACTCGATGTCGACTTCGACGCCGTGGTAGGAGGCCGCGTGGCGCAGCGCCTCCACGACGGACAGGTAGGCATCGGGCAGCGCTACGTACTTGCCGATGATGCCGATGCGCACCGTCGCCTGAGGCGCCTTGATGCGTGCGAGCATCGCTTCCCAGTCGGCGAGATCGGGCTCGACGTCTTCGAAGCCGAGGATCCCGCACAGGAAGCTGTCGAGGCCCTCAGACCGCAGCACCATCGGGATCTCATAGAGGACCGACGAGTCGGGGGCGTTCACCACGCCGGCCAGCTCGACATCGCTCAGGTTGGAGATCTTGTTGCGCAGGCCGTCCTCGATGGGTCCCTCGCTGCGCAGCACGATGGCGTCGGGCTGCACGCCGCGACTGCGCAATTCGGTCACCGAGTGCTGCGTGGGCTTGGTCTTCTGCTCGCCCGACGGGCCGATGAACGGCACCAGCGTGACGTGGACGTAGCACACGTTCCGACGGCCGACCTCGAGACGCATCTGCCTGATGGCCTCGAGGAAGGGCAGGATCTCGATGTCGCCGACCGTGCCGCCCACCTCGGTGATGACCACGTCCACATCGCCGTCGGCCAGCTTGCGGATGCGCTCCTTGATCTCGTCGGTGATGTGCGGGATGACCTGCACGGTCCGGCCCAGGTACTCCCCCCGCCGCTCGTCAGCGAGCACCTTCTGGTAGATCGAGCCGGTCGTCGCATTCGAGTCACGGGTCAGCGACACGTCGATGAACCGCTCGTAGTGACCGAGATCGAGATCGGTCTCGCCTCCGTCGTCGGTGACGAACACCTCGCCGTGTTCGTAGGGGTTGAGGGTGCCGGGGTCGACGTTGATGTACGGGTCCAGCTTCTGCATGGTGACCCGCAGCCCCCGGGCTGCCAGCAACCGGCCGAGCGAGGCCGCCGTGAGCCCTTTGCCCAGGGAGCTGGCAACCCCGCCGGTAACGAATATGTGCTTAGCCACGCGGCATCTCAGATGGGCTCACTCGCATGTGTCATCAAGCTACCGTCGCTTCGTGCGGTGTTGGCTGATGCAGGGTCGGCTGATGCAGGGTCGGCCGATACATGGTTGGCTGATGCCGGAGGGATGCCATGAGCGATGCCGGTGAGGATGCACAGCACTCTGGAGACGGCCGCGCGCCGGCCGACCTGCTGGTGCACAGTGCCGATCTGCTGGCGACATGTGACGCGCAGCGCCGTGAGATCGCAGGCGGGTGGGTCGCCATCACCGGCGGGCTCATCAGCGCGGTCGGCGAGGCTTCGCAGACGCCGCCCGAGGCGAGCCGACGCATCGACGCCGGCGGGTGCCTGGTCACGCCGGGGCTTGTCAACACCCACCATCACATGTACCAGAACCTCACCCGGTCCTATGCGCCGGCGCTGCGCGGCGGGCTGTTCGACTGGCTCACCACGCTGTATCCCCTGTGGGCGCGCCTCGATGAGCAGGGCGCGTACCTGTCTGCCTGGGTAGGTCTGGCGGAACTGGCACTGGGCGGTTGCACCACCAGCACCGATCACCTCTATGTGCATCCGCGCGGCGCAGGCGACTTGATTGCCGCGGAGATCGCCGCCGCCGCCGAATTGGGCATGCGCTTTCACCCGACCCGAGGCTCGATGTCGCTGGGCCAGTCCGACGGCGGGCTGCCGCCCGATGAGGTCTGCCAATCGCCCGAGGAGATCCTGGAGGACTCGGAGCGGCTGGTCGGCGTGCACCATGACCGTTCGCCGGACGCGATGGTCAGGATCGCGCTGGCGCCGTGCTCGCCGTTTTCCGTCTCGACCGAGCTGATGACGGCGACGGCCGAGCTGGCGGAGCACCTCGATGTCCGCCTGCACACCCATTTGTGCGAGGACCCCGGCGAGGACGGCTTCTGCATCGAGATGTTCGGGATGCGCCCGGTGGACTACTTCGAGCACTGCGGGTGGGGCTCGAATCGTTCGTGGATCGCGCACGGCGTGCAGCCCAACGCAGCCGAGATCGCCCGTTTGGGAACGTGGGGCACCGGTGTGGCGCACTGCCCCAGCTCGAACCTGCTGCTCGGCGTCGGGCTGGCGCCGGTGCGCGATCTGCGGGCTGCGGGCGTGCCGGTGGGCCTCGGGGTGGACGGGTCGGCCAGCACCGATTCGGCATCGATGTGGACCGAAGCACGCAATGCGCTGCTGGTCGGGCGCTTGCGCGACGGCCAGCGGCAGCTGAGCGCCGAGAAGGGCCTGGACAGTGGCAGGCCCGCCGATGGCCACGCCGGCGAGGCTGCCGATGACGCCGAAGGAGGCGACGCCCAACAGGGCCACGCGGTGTATTTCTCCGCCCGCGAGGCCCTGGACGTGGCAACCCGTGGCAGCGCGGCGTGTCTCGGCCGCGAGGGCGAGATCGGCGAGCTGTCGCCAGGTGCGTGCGGTGACCTCGTGGTGTGGCAGCTCGACGGGCCGGCGTTTGCGGGCGCCCTGTCTGATCCCGTCGAGGCCTGGCTGCGCTGCGGCCCGCTGTCCGCCCGCGACACGATCGTGGCCGGTCGCGCGGTTGTCTCCGACGGCCAGATCGTTCATCCCAGCCTCGACGAGCGCTTGACCGAGCATCGCCACTGCGCCGTTGCGATGCAGCGGACATAGAGCACAGCGCCGCGGCCATGCGGCGGACATAGATGCTGGAGATTCAGTTGCGGTAGGGCGAGCCGAGCCGGTCCAGCCAGCGAAGCGGCGGGACCGCATCGATGATCCGACTGAACGACCAGCGTTCGCTCGCCAGGTTCAGAGTCGCCAGCACCGCTAGCACCACCCACTCGACTGACGCCGGGGACATTGCGACGGTGGCGAGCCCTAGGCCGGCGCCAAGGGGATTGACGCCGGTGTCGCCGAGCATGTGCGCTTCCGCCAGTTCACTGCGCAGCAAGCCGACAGCGGCGCCAACGGCCCCGGTTGCCCACAGCGCCGGCGATTGCCACGCGAACCACGCAGCGCCAACCTCCGCGAATTGAAATCCTTGCGGCCAAGAGGAACCGAACACAGCGGCCGGCACGAGGCCGCAGAGCCACCACGCCAGCGCAGACTTAACGGCCCGGCCCGGCACTCGGTCGAGCAGGTTCAACAGGTTGGCACTCAGCGCTACTACAGCAGCCCCTCGCAACCATGGGATCATGGTCCAGGTCTCCCCTGATCCGATCACGAGGTGCCCGAACGCCCGCATCACGGCGTACCCGTCACTCCATCCCCTGCTGCTCCACAAGACGGCGACGTTGCCGAACAGCAGAATCTGCACGCTGAGGAGCGCAACCGCTCCCCCGCCGAGCGCTTTCTGCGCTCCGGTCGTGAGCCGTCGCGTGCGAAAGCTGAGCGCCAAGTGCGCGACGAACCCGCTCGCAGCACCGTCGCCACGTGTGTCATCCCGATATCCCAGCAATCCGAACGCCACCAAAGCCAGCGCTGTCGCCACCGCACCCGTGGCGCTGGCAGCCGGCGGCGTGCGGAATGCGTCTGCTGGCACGAGATCCAGTGCACCCGATCCTTCGAGCACTGCGGCTGGCACACGGCCCGTCGAACCAGAGACGTAGGCAAACCAACCAGTGGCACGGCATGCCAGGGTCGCCACAACGCATGTGCTCGCCACGCCTACGGCGACGACGAGCAGCCCCGAGGTCGCAATAATCCGCCGGCCGCCGTAGTTGACCCCCATGCAGCGCGGCCGTCGCATCCAGGCTTTCGCCAGGCGCCACAGCAGCGCCGCTGCAACTGCAGAGCCGACGAGGATCAATGCCAATGCGGCAGCAGTCCGAACAGCCATGCCGGCGTTGACAGTCATTGGATGCAGGTGATGCAACAGCCCACGTGGCTTACGAATCGCTCATCGGCCGGCGATCCTGTCCCCTCGCCAGACTGCGCAACCGCCGAAACGGACGCCACCACCGCAGGTCGGCAAGCGAGCGCGGAAATCGGAGCTGTCGTGCTCGCTGCCATGACTGACGTGCCACACTCCCGAGCTGTTGCCCCCGGTCACGCACCGGCACACCGCGAGCCGCCGAGCCGACGCGGCCCAGCAGGGAGGCGGCGAGGGAAGAGACCGCCTTCGGCCAGCCGGTGTGAGCCACCACGGCGAGATACACATGCCGCCCGATTCGCGCTCGATGCGCGAAGCCGCTGAGGTCACGCCCGGTCTGCCGATGGCTGAACCCGATCTCGACCTCGCTGATGCGAGCCCCACGGTCGGCCGCATCGAGCGTCAGGCCGATCTCGAGGCCGAACCGGGGGGCAAGCTCCAGCGATCGCAGCAGCGGACCCCGCACGGCGCGTTGACCCGAGAGAGGTTCGGCCAGCTCAAGTCCCGTCTCGGAACGCAGGACGCGTGCTGCGAACGCCTTGACGAGCCCGAACCCGCTGGCGCCCTCAGCATCACCGAAGACGGCGATCGTCATATCGGCTTCGCCCTGCGCGACCGGCTGCAGCAGATCGCCAGCCAGCGCGGCGGATCCGCCCAGATCGGCGTCGATGAGGAGATAGACATCGGGGGCACCCGACGCCGCAACGCCGGCGGCAACCGCTGCTGCTTTGCCGCGATTGCGAGCGAGCTCGATGACACGCGCCCCCGCGGCCGCTGCCGCAGCTGCAGTTCGGTCCCGGGATCCGTCGTCTACCACGATGACGTCGAGCACGTCGGGCACCGTTCGCAGCGCCGTCACCGTGGCGCCCACCGTGTCCGCCCGATCGAAGGCGGGCACGATCGCCACGGCATGGGTCATGACGGGCCCAGACCGTGGTTGAGATCAGATCCCGAGAAGTGACTGACGGCAGGCAGCCGCTCCAGCGCAACCAGCAGCGCCAGATCACCCGAGAAGGTATCGACATCGTCGACGCTCGCGAACGATCCCGCGAGCACGGCATCGGAGCGAACTCGCTCCAGCACTGCGCCGTAGCCCACTCCTGCTGCCCCCGGCGCGGGTACTTCGACGATGACGCCGGTGCCTGAGTGACCGTCGTCAGCAACCGCCCTCAACAGGTCGAAAATGAAGTCTTGGTTCAATCCGGCCGCCGCCGCATCGGTGACCACCACGAGTCGCAGTTGCTCCCCGCCGAGCAGGTGCAGCGCTACCGCACCGGTGCCGTCGTGAGTCACCAATTCCAGGTCACGGAGCAAGGTCAGCGCCGTGCGTGTCGGCGGGACCGCCGGGAAGCCGCGAGAGAAGCCGTCGAGCGCCCCGAAGTCGGTGACCGCGTTGACATCATCGGCGAGCATCTGGCTGGAACCGGCCTCCGCGGGCCGGAACAGCGCCTGAGGCAGCAGGAAGCGAAGCGCTCTGCGCACCGCATTGCGGCTGTCACCTGCCAGCGAGAACGCATCGGCGATGCTCTGGCGCACGCCGGGGTCATGCAGGCGGAGGTCATCGCTGAGCCACAGCACCCCGCCATGGCGCGCGTCGGTCGCATCGAGGCGTGCACGGATGGCCGCCACTTCGGCCTGGTCTGTGGTTTCTGGCGCCACGATGAGCGTCGTCGTGCCGCTCAGCCGTCCTTGGGGAAGGTACGGCCGCACCAGATCCTCCACCTCGAACCGCACCGACCGCGCCTGCGCGACGCTCGCCAGCGCTGCGTCGCGTGCTGCCTCTGCCACGCCGAGCTCCGCCTCGGCCTCCGCTTGGCGTTCGATCGCCGATTCTGTGTCGGCCTGCAATTGGTCGACGCGTGACTCCAAGTTGTTCACCAGCACCGAATCCACAAATGTCGAGCCCAGCGCCAGGCCGATCGCCAAGGCCAGGAAGACCGCCGCGATCGACACGATGTGGTAGCGGAGGTTGATCATTCGCCCGACCGATCTACAGGCCCATGTTGATCCACAGGGTGCGCAGCAAGAGCCGGCCCGGCTCCGTCACCGCAGCAATGACGCCGATGGTGACGAGCGCCGAGCCGATCAGCATTGCCATGTCGCGCTTGCGCACCTGGGTGCGGTACAGACGGCTCACGCCCTTCGCGTCCACGAGCGCCTGGGACACCTGCATCCGGGTCAGGAAGGTGGATGCCATGCCGCTGCGGCCCTTGTCGAAGAAGTCGACCATCGACGTGTGGGACCCGACCTCGACGATCTGCTCGGCTCGCTGCTCGAACGCGAGCCGCAATGCCAGGTCCTCGCTGGTGCCGGGCGCGGCGATCACGTCGTAGCTCAAGCCGGCGTCGTCGAGGCGGACCGCACCCGGCGCGCCGCCTTCGGGATAGGCATGCACGATGAGCTGCGCCCCGCAGGTGAGTGCCCGCGGCGACACCGAGTCGAAGTCGCCGATGATGATGTGAGGCACGAGACCGGCCTCGAGCAGCGCATCGGCACCCCCGTCCACACCGATGATGACGGGCCGCATGTCCGACATGTAGCCCGATCGGCGCAGCGCCGCCAGATCTTCGCGATAGTCGATGCCGCGCACCACTACCAGCACATGGCGGCGTCGCAGCTGATGCAGCAGCGGCGGGATCTCCAGCTCGTCGGTGAGGACCTGCGGTTCCCTCTCCAGGTACTCGAGCGTGTTGCGGGCAAAGCTCCCGAGTTCGCTGCGCACCGCCACTCGCGCCGATTCCAGTACGCGTTCGAAGTGCTCGGCATCGCGGCGGTGCCCAGTGCCGATCACCTGGCCGCCGCGCAGCACCTCATCGCCTGAGATGTCCAGCTCCTCGCCGTCTCGGAGCGATGCGAACACTCCCTCGCCGATGTCATCGAGCACCGGTACTCCTGCTTGCGCGAGCGTGAGACCGCCCAGCGCCGGATACCGGCCGGTCATCGTCGGTTCTGCGTTGATCACCGCTATTGCCCCCGCGGCCAGAAGGCCGTCGGCAGCGACCCGATCCAGGTCTGCGTGGTGGATGACCGCAATCTCGCCGCGTTCCAAGCGGCGCAGCAGGTTCTTGGTGCGACGATCGACGCGGCACCGGCCGGTGAACTCCACGTCGTTGCCGCCGTGGCCGCGGCGCGAGCGCAGGCGCCCCCACAGCGAACGCGAGCGCAACATGCTCACTGGGGGGTGCCGCCCCGCGCTGCGGCGGCCACCTCCAGCAATTCAGTCGCGTGCTGGCGGCCGCTCGCCCATGCAGGCTGACCCGCAAGCATCCGCGCCAGCTCGCTGACGCGATCGGTTCCCGTCACGGCGACGAGGTCGGAAGCCACTGCGTTGCCGTCGTCGGTCTTTCGAACCGCCACCTGGTGGTGTGCGAATGCCGCGACCTGCGGAAGATGCGTGACCACCAGCACCTGGTGCTGGCTGGCCAGCGAAGCCAGCGCCTGACCGACGGCAACTGCCGTCTCGCCGCCGATGCCAGCGTCGACCTCGTCGAACACCAGGGTCGACGGTCCGGCGGTCAGCACGAGTCGCAACGCCAGCATGACGCGCGCCAGCTCGCCGCCCGATGCCACCTTCGACAGCGGGCCGGGCGGGGTGCCCCGATTCGCGCTGAAGAGCAGTTCGACTCCGTCGCTCGGCGCGTCGCCGGTGACGCTGACCTCGAGCGTGCCGCCTGCCAACGCCAGCGACGAGAGGTGCTCGCCCACCGCAGCGGCGAGACCAGGTGCAGCCGCTCGACGAGCTGCAGCCACAACGTGAGCCTCGGCTTCGACGTGGCGTTGCGCCGCATCGATGCCGCCCTCCAGCTCGGCGGCCAGCTCGGTGTGACGTTCGAGCTGCGACAGGCGCTCTGCTGCCTGGGCACCGAACGCACACACATCGCCGAGCGTGTCGGCGTACTTGCGCGTGAGCTCGCGCAGGAGTTGGTGCCGGGCCCGGATATCGGCCAGCGCCTGGGGATCGTCCTCGATCGTCTCGAGCACGCCTCTCAGCTGCGCAGCGGTGTCATCGAGCTCCGCGGCGATGGCACCCAAGCGGTCGCTCACCGGGGCGAACGCCTTCCGGGAGGCCAGCAAGGCCGCCGCGGCGCCCAGCTTGTCGATCGCGCCCTCGTCTCCTGCGAGTGCCTGGCGGGCAGCATGACCGTCGGCGAGGACCGATGCTGCATCGGCCAGCAGGTCTTCACGTTCGGCGATCCAGCTCAGTTCATCAGGGTCGTCCAGCTTCGCCGATGCGATCTCGTCCACCTGATAGCGCAAGAGATCGATCTCCTGCGCCCGTGCTCGCGCGTCACCGCCGAGTGCGGTCAGGTTCTCCGTGAGCGCTCTCAGTTCGTCGCGCGCCGCCGCCAGCGGACGCACATCGATGCCTCCCCAGCGATCGAGCGCCTCACGCTGGGTGCGAGCGCGCAACAGCGATTGATGCTGGTGCTGCCCGTGCAGATCGACGAGGCCGGACCCGAGCTCCGCCAGCTCTGCCGCCGAGGCCATGCCGCCGTCCACGTAGGCGCGGCTGCGACCGGCTGCTGGGATCACACGGCGCAGCACACGCTCGCTGCCGTCGGCCTGCACGAACCTGCCCTCGACAACTGCCTCGACTGCCCCGGCGCGCACCATCGCCGGGTCTGCACGCCCGCCCATCAACAGCTGCACCGCCTGCACCACCAGCGTCTTGCCGGCGCCCGTCTCGCCGGTCAGCGCCGTCATGCCGGCGCCGAGCACCAAGTTGGCATGGGAGATGACGCCAAGATCGTGCACCGCCAGCTCGACGAGCATCAGCGGTCCTTGAGGCCGAACTTGTGCTTCAGCACACGATGGAAGCTGTCGCCGCCGACGGTGAGGAACCGTGCGTCATACGGGGCGCGCGTCACGACGAGCTCATCGCCGGTTGCCAGCAAGTCGGCCGAGCGCCCGTCCACAGCGGCGAGCGCCGGCCGCTCGCTCACCACCCGGATGCCGATCTCGGTGTCGGGCGGCAGCAGCAGCGAACGATCGAAGAGCATGTGCGGCGCAACAGGAGTGACCTGCAGCGACGAATGCGTCGGCGCTACGACCGCACCCCCTGCGGAGAGGCTGTACGCCGTGGATCCCGTGGGCGTGGAGACGATGAGGCCGTCTGCCGCGTAGGTCGCGAACACATCACCGTCGAGCCGCACTTCCAGCCTGACCGTGTGCCCCGGGTCGCGTTTCTCGAGCACGACTTCGTTCAGCCCGGTCCACGTCTCTGAGTCTTGGGCGTCCGCGTCGTGTGCGCCTGTGTGCCGGACGCGTGCGCTGACCATCATCCGCTCGGAGATGTCCAAGGACTCTCTGAGCGCCGCAGCGACCATGTCGGTGAGCCGTGCCGGCTCGAATTCAGTCAAGTAGCCGAGGTGGCCGACATTGACGCCGAGTACTGGCACGCCCGCTGCGGCAACCAGATCGAACGAGCGCAGCATGGTGCCGTCGCCGCCGATGCTCACGGCAAGATCCGGGACTGTTCGGACCGGTTCGTCGATGCCGAGTTCAGGGCGGCCGATCGCCGTGGCCTCCTCGCCGCCCATCGCCACCGCGTGACCCTCGCCCTCGAGCCAGGCCACCAGCCGTTTCGAGGCTGCCAGCGCCTCCGCGCGCTCGGCATGGGCGATGATCAGCACGTCGCTCATGCCGGTCCCCCCCCACAAGCAGCGCGCAGTGCAGTCTCAATGGCCGTCGCTATCGCGCTGTCAAGATCGAACGACCACGACGGCACCATTTCTCGCCGTGCTTCGCGCTCTTGCTCGCCGCGCTCGCAAGCCGCTCGGGCCCGGGGCTCAGCCTCTCGGCGACGGCAGTGCAAGAAGAACTCGACGTTGCCTGCGGCGCCTCGCAACGGCGATGCGGCGACACCGATGGGTGCGAGACCATGGCAGGAGGCGCTCGTGGCCACCTCGCTGAGCACTCGCCGCCACACGTGCGGGTCGCGCACCACTCCCTTGCCTCGCGAGGCCTCGCGCCGGCCGGCTTCGAACTGCGGCTTGGCAAGCAGCACCGCCTCCCCACCGTGTGCCGTGCACGCCGCGAGATTCGCCATCACCATCCGCAGCGAGATGAACGACAGGTCAGCGGTGGTGATGTCTGCGGCGCCGCCGATGTCGGCAGGTCCGATGTGTCGCACGTTGCACCGTTCCCGCACGGTGACACGGGAGTCGGCCCGCAGGCGGGCGTCGAGCTGTCCCCAGCCGACATCGATCGCGACGACCTGCGCCGCACCCCGCTGCAGCAGGCAATCGGTGAAACCTCCCGTCGAGGCGCCGACATCGACGGCGCGCCGCCCCGCCACGGCGACCCCGAATTGGTCCAGCGCCGCATCGAGCTTGTCTCCGCCTCGTGACACGAACCGTGCCTGCTCGCCGCTGAGCCGGACCGGCTCGGCGGCGGACACCATGCGCGACGGCTTCTGCGCGACCGAACCGGCCACGAGGACCCGGCCATCGGAAATGAGCGCCTGCGCCGCAGCCCGAGACGAGGCCATGCAACGGCGCACCAGCTCGTTGTCCAGGCGTCGTCGGACGGCGTTCATGCAGCCGAAAGTACCAGCGCGCCCACGGCGCACCGCAGTGATTTACGAGCGGGAAGAAGGGCCTTCAGACGTACCAGGTGCCGCGTGAACGCAGCAGCTGCGCGATGTCGGCAGTGCCTTGCTTTTCTTGGGCCGCTGCCAGCTGTCGGGTCGAGGCCATGGCGTACTCGCTGCGCCGCACAGCGCGGAACACGCCGATCGGCGTGGGCTCAAACGGTCCGCGGGCGAGACGAGCCAGCATGAATGCGGTCGAGGGATCGTGCTTCGTCTCGTCATGGGTGAGCAATTCGTCGGTGCTCACATCGGCGGTGTGGACAACCCGGGCGCAGCCCGACTCGTCGATGACACCGAACTCGCCGTCGGCACCGAAGCGGATGGGCTCGCCGTGCGCCAACGGGATGAGGTTGGCATCGCGGTTCTGCTTCTTGGTGATCCCTTCGAAGGCGCCGTCATTGAAGACGTTGCAGTTCTGGAACACCTCCACGAAGGCGGCGCCATCGTGCTCGTGCGCCCGCCGGAACGTGTCCATCATGTGCTGGCGGTCCATGTCGTGTGTGCGTGCCACGAACGACGCCTCGGCGCCGAGCGCCACGGCAAGCGGGTTGAACGGCGCGTCGAGCGAACCCATCGGCGAGCTCTTGGTGACCTTGCCGACCTCGCTCGTGGGGCTGAACTGGCCCTTGGTCAGGCCGTAGATCTGGTTGTTGAACAGCAGCACCTTGATCTTGACGTTGCGGCGCAACGCGTGGATCAGGTGATTGCCGCCGATCGACAGCATGTCGCCGTCGCCGCCGATCACCCAGACGTCGAGATCGGGCCGGGCCATCGCCAAGCCGGTGGCGATGGCGGGTGCTCGGCCATGGATGCCGTGTACGCCGTAGGAGTTCATGTAGTAGGGGAACCGGGCAGCACAGCCGATGCCCGACACGAACACCGTGTTGTGCGGTTCGGTGCCGAGGCTCGGCATCAGCATCCGCATCGCGGTGAGGATGGAGTAGTCGCCGCAGCCCGGGCACCAGCGGACCTCCTGGTCGGAGGCCCAGTCTCCGGGCTGTGTGGTCGGCGTGATCGAGGTGTCGGTCATCGTGCTGTTTGCCTCTGTGTGTGCTCGCTGGTCTTGGATTCGTTGATCATCGTCTCATTGGCGCCTAGCTGCCCGCCAGTTCCTCCAGGCGCTGGCGGACCGCCGAGGCCACCTCACCGGTCGTGAACGGCACGCCGTCGATCTTGCCGATGTGCTCGACATCGATCAGGTACTTCGCCCGCACCAGATCGCACAGCTGCCCCTTGTTCATCTCGGGACACACCACGGCCCGGTAGCGCCGCAGCACCTCGCCGAGATTCGCGGGCAGCGGATTGAGGTGCCGCAGGTGGACATGCGCCACCCGGTGGCCGTCGTCGCGCAGCCGTCCTGCAGCCGCATCGATGGCGCCCCATGTGGAGCCCCAGCCCAGCACCACGAGATCGGCGTCGGCGTCGCCGGCGACCTCGACATCGGGGACGTCGACGCCGTCGACCTTCGCCTGCCGCAGATCGATCATCAACTGGTGGTTCTCGGGCTCGTAGGAGATGTTGCCGGTGCCGTCCTCTTTCTCGATGCCGCCGACGCGGTGCATCAGGCCTGGCGTGCCGGGAATTGCCCACGGGCGAGCCAGCGTGTCGGGATCTCGCAGGTACGGCAGGAAGATGCCGTCGCCGTCTTCGTTGGTGCCGTTGAACCCCGTCGCGAAATCGACGCCGATGTCGGGCAGTTCATCGACATCGGGCAGCAGCCACGGCTCGGAACTGTTGGCCAGGTAGCCGTCTGACAGCACGATGACGGGCGTCCGGTACTTCAGCGCGATGCGAGACGCCTCGATCGCGATGTCGAAGCAGTCCGCGGGGCTGCGCGGCGCCACGACCGGCAGCGGCGATTCGGAATGCCGCCCGTACATGGCCATCATCAGATCTGCCTGCTCGGGCTTGGTGGGCAGACCCGTCGACGGGCCGCCGCGCTGGATGTCGAGCACCACCATCGGGAGCTCGAGGCTCACCGCGAGGCTGAGCGTCTCGCCTTTCAGCGCCAAGCCGGGCCCCGATGTGGAGGTAAAGGCCAGCGCTCCGCCGAACGCCGCCCCCACAGCCGACGCCGCCGCAGCGATCTCGTCTTCGGCTTGGAACGTCCGCACGCCGAAGTTCTTCTTGAGCGACATCTCGTGCAGGATGTCCGAGGCCGGCGTGATGGGGTACGAGCCGAGAAACACCGGCAAGCGCGCGAGCTGGCCCGCCACGACGCAGCCCCAGGCCAGCGCCGTGTTCCCGTTCACGTTCGTGTACTCGCCCGGTGCCAGCGGGGCCGGCTTCACCTCGTAGTGGGCTTCGAAGATCTCGGCTGTCTCGCCGAAGTTGTAGCCGGCTTTGAAGGCTGCTGTGTTGGCGTTGATGACCTGTTCGCGGCCCCGGAACTTGGTGTTGATGAACTCGAGCGTCGGCTCGACCGGACGCGTGTACATCCACGAGATCAGGCCGAGCGCGAAGAAGTTCTTGGAGCGTTCTGCATCTCGCGGCTTGACTCCGTGCTCGGCCACCGCATCGCGGGTGATCTGACTCATCGGCACCGGGTACGAGCGGTAGTCGTCCAAGGTGCCGTCGTCGAGGGGGTTGGCGGAGTAGCCGGCCTTCTCCAAGTTGCGATCGTTGAAGGCATCTGTGTTCAGGATCAGCGCGCCGCCTTGCGCAAGGTTGTGGAGCTGGGCCTTCAGCGCAGCCGGGTTCATCGCCACCAGCACGGTCGGAGCGTCGCCCGGCGTTGTGATGACGAAGTCGGAGATGCGCACCTGGAACGCCGAGACGCCCGCAAGCGTCCCTTGCGGGGCGCGGATCTCGGCGGGGAACTCCGGCAGCGTGGACAAATCGTTTCCGAGCGCTGCGGAGATGCTGGTGAACTGGTCACCGGTGAGCTGCATGCCGTCGCCGGAGTCGCCGGCGAAGCGGATGATGACCTCGTCAATCTCCTGCAGCGGCAGTTCGCGCGATGCGGTATCGGTCACAGTGTCTCCTAGGGGAAGGGCTCCTGGCGGGAAGCGGCCCGCAGTTGTGGGACTTGGGGGGGAATGCGGCCGCTCCAGGCGACCACGCTAGCCGCGGCCGGTTGGACGCAGCCGGGTCGGATCACGCCTCAGGCGATGGTCACCGCCTGGTCCAAATAGACATCCTGGATGGCGCCGAGCAGCTCGACCCCTTCGGCCATGGGCCGCTGGAACGCCTTGCGTCCCGAGATCAGCCCGATGCCGCCGGCTCGCTTGTTGACCACTGCGGTGGTGACGGCTTCGGCCAAATCGGTAGCCCCCGAACTGGCGCCGCCGGAGTTGATGAGCCCGACGCGTCCCATGTAGCAATTCGCCACCTGCCAGCGGCACAGGTCCACGGGATGATCCGTCGTGAGCTGGTCGTACACCGCGGCGTGCGTCTTGCCGAAGCCCGGCACAGAGACGAATGCGCCATTGTGCTCAGGCAGCTTCTGCTTGATGATGTCGGCTTCGATGGTCACACCGATGTGGTTGGCCTGCCCGGTGGCATCGGCCGCCACATGGTTGTCAACCTGAGTCGGCTCGCCCTCGGCGCTTTCACCGGACAGATTGATGCCGGGGTTGCGCAGGTAACACCACAGCACGGTGAACATGCCGAGACGGTGCGCTTCTTCGAACGCCGCGGCCACCTCGGTGATCTGGCGACCGCTCTCGGCCGAGCCGAAGTAGATCGTCGCGCCGACGCCGGCGGCGCCGAGCTCATGTGCTCGCTGAACCGAGCCGAACATGATCTGGTCGTAGGAGGCCGGGTAGGTCAACAACTCGTTGTGGTTGATCTTGACGATGAGCGGGATGCGGTGGGCATAGCGGCGGGAAACCGCGCCGAGCACGCCGAATGTGGTGGCCACGGCATTGCAGCCGCCCTCGACTGCCAGCTCCACGATGGAGGCCGGATCGAAGAAGATCGGATTCGGCGCGAAGGACGCAGCACCCGAGTGCTCGATTCCCTGATCCACCGGAAGGATGGACACGTAACCCGTGCCGCCGAGACGGCCGTGGTCGAAGAGCGACTGGAGACTCCGCATGACCTGCGGCGAACGGTCGGTGCCGGCGACAACATCGGTCACGAAGTCGGGTCCGGGCAGCGTGAGCAGGTCGCGCCCGATGCCTTCGCACTTGTGATCCAGCAGATACGAGGCCTGCTCGCCCAGCAGACGCACAATGTCGGTAGTCACGATGTACGGCTCGCCTCGCATGATCTGACGGCGCCGGTCTTGGGGCTGGTGCCAGGGGCTGGCACTGGGGGCGGCGCACGCCGAATGACGGATTCACTCTATCCGCGCGGTTCCGCGAGAAGGCTGATCTGCGGGCTTGATTGCCGCAGCAATGCAGGGCGGCTGTGCGTCAGGGCTCGATGTCGTGGGCGCCGAGCGCCGCAAGCCGATCCGCGACGTCCACGAAGCCCGGTGCGACCTCCGCGATCCGGTCGAATCCGCGCTTCGCCCGCTGCAGGTCGCCCTCCCGGTCGTACAGGTCCGCGAGCGCGTACCACAGCCGCAGGTGGTGCTCCTTGGGACGCTTGGGTCGCAGCGGGCCTGCTTCCAGCAGGCGGATGGCATCGCGAGGGCGACCCTCGTCGGCCAGCGCACCCGCGGCCACGATCCGTCCCTCCGTGATCGTCTGAGCGTCGGGGTCGGCGTGCCGAAGCCGATCCCACACGTCGTGCACCTCGTTGAGCCGTCCGAGAGCCCGGTAGCAATCCGCGAGCACCGGCAGTTGATCGACTGCGCCCGTCAGCCGCTCGTATTGCTCGAGCCGATGCGACGCGGCGGTCCATCGGCCGAGTCGGTACAGCGTGAGCCCATAGAGCTCCTGTACCTCGGCAATGGCGGCATAGCGCGATGCCAGCGGCCGCAGCGTGGTGAGGGCATCCCCGAAGCGCTCAGCCAGGAAGTCTTCCCCTGCCTCGCGCAAACGCTGCGCCAGTCGCTGCTGTTCTGCCGATGGCATGCCCCGCACGCCGATCGGATCGAGCTGGGGAACCTCAAGCCGCACCTTGGAGCGGCGGCGGCGCGGCGCGTCCTGCGGCGCACGCTTGGCGCGCTCGGGCGGCGGTGGCTGCTGAGGTCGCGGGCTCTGGCGCTCAGGCACCTTCGCCGCATAGGCATCGCCCCGGTCGGCGCCGGGAATCGGCCGCAGCACCGATGCGCCTTTGCGGGCCACCCCACCCCAGTCGGTGCGGCGAGCCGCACGGGCTGCCACCTCGTCGACGGGCTTATCGGGTCGCCCGTGCTTCGGCTTGCGAGACGGGCGCCGGTTCTGCGTCACCCCCCGAGGGTACGCCCGCAAGCGCGAAGAACCCCCGTCGCAAACACGACGGGGGTTCAGGGTTCCGGCAGCGACCTACTCTCCCAGGGGAATTGCCCCCAAGTACCATCGGCGCGGGCAGGCTTAACTTCCGTGTTCGGAATGGGAACGGGTGTGGCCCTGCCGCCATAACCACCGGAGATCTGTCGGTGCAGACTCCTGCACTGCGAACGGACCGGCCGTACGCAGCATTCTGCACAGCGATGCACGATCAGCACACGCTGGGTGCGCTTCCTCGAGGCTGAGTACCGATACCAAGCCCTCGGCCGATTAGTACCGGTCTGCTGAACACATTGCTGTGCGTACACATCCGGCCTATCAACGTGGTTATCTGCCACGGGCCTTACCTGGTTGTACCAGTGGGAGATCTCATCTTGGAACAGGCTTCGCGCTTAGATGCTTTCAGCGCTTATCCCTTCCGCAGGTCGCCAACCAGCCATGCTCCTGGCGGAACAACTGGCACACGAGAGCTGCGTCCATCCGGGTCCTCTCGTACTACGGACAGCTTTCCTCAAATCTCCTACAGCCACAGAGGATAGGGACCGAACTGTCTCACGACGTTCTAAACCCAGCTCGCGTACCGCTTTAATGGGCGAACAGCCCAACCCTTGGGACCTGCTTCAGCCCCAGGATGCGATGAGCCGACATCGAGGTGCCAAACCTTCCCGTCGATATGGACTCTTGGGGAAGATGAGCCTGTTATCCCCGG
>JAJDZE010000151.1 GCA_022824805.1 Acidimicrobiia bacterium
GGGGCTGTCGCCCGGTCCCGAGGTCGGCGGGGCGATGAAATTCCTGCTGGAGCTGCGCCGCACCGAAGGCGAGCTCGGCCCCGAGGAGGTCCGCCGCCGCCTCGACACCTGGTGGGCCGTCCAAGAATGAGGGTTGCCGAAATCTCGTTCCCGCAATAGTCAACTCATTGGCACGTTTGTCCTATGGGTGGGACCCACTCCATCGTTATGGGCAACCGCGGACGCATTGTGGTGCCGTCGGAAGTACGTGCACGCGCCGGTCTTGCGGAAGGGACGCCGATGGTGCTGGTGAAGTCCCCCGACGGGCTGGTGCTGCTGACGCGAAGCCAGCTCACCGAACGCGTGCGGCGGAATCTGGCGGGGTTGGATCTGGTCGAGGGGTTGCTCTCGGAGCGGCGACGCGCAGCGGCACAGGAAGATGCGGCGTGAGCGATGTGCTGGACGCATTTGCGCTCTTGGCGTTCGTGAAGGGCGAGACCGGGGCAGAGGTCGTGGAGGAGGCACTGGGCGACGCATCGTGCAGATCCGCTAGCCCACCGAACTACACGCGTGACATACCAATTGCATTACAATTGATGTCAAATTAGTAGTTGGCTCATCCGCGTTGCGTCGACGCTGCCTTTCTCGCCCCGATGAAAGCCGCTCTGTGAAGATTCCGCAAACTCCTCCCGCCACAGCGTCACTGTTTGAGAACGTGTTGGCAGGGAAGACGATCGATGAGATACAGCAGATCGTGGACCAAGGCCGACCCACAGACGCCAAGGGTCGTTACCTCCACTGGGATGAGATGCGACGGCGCGTCCCACCCGATGGGTTGACACACGAAGCATGGTGGCTGAGCACTTGGCTGAGCCGCCGGGGGCTCCGGCGTTCGCTGCCGCTGCGCGCCCTTGACGGCGCCGGCTTCGGCGTTTGTATGGTCGATGCTGTTTGGGAGTCGCTTCATCGCATCGACCAGGCTGCGGCCGGTGACGTCTTGGCCGACGACCCGGTGATAGCGCGCGGCAGCCGCAACCGCTACGTCGTCAGTTCGCTCGTGGAGGAGGCAATCGCATCGAGCCAGCTTGAAGGCGCCAGTTCGACGCGATCAGAAGCGAAGCGAATGCTCCTCACGCAGCGTCCGCCCCGCGATCGCAGTGAACGCATGATCCTGAACAACTACTATGCCATGTCGAGAGCGCGCGATCTGGCGGCCGACGGACATCCTTTGACGGTTGACACCGTACGTGAGTTGCACCGGATCCTGGTTGTGGACGCGATCGACGATCCTGCCGATGCGGGTCGCATTCAGAGAGCGGACGAAGTCCGGGTCTGGGTCTCTTGGTCCGGCGGCGCACGCGGGGAGCAACGACTGCACACACCGCCGGCCGCGCACGAACTGCCCGAGCGGCTCGAGGCAATGTGCGCGTTTGCCAACGGTGTATCCGACGATGGCTTTGTCCACCCCGTCGTGCGAGCGGTGCTGCTGCACTTCTGGCTGGCGTACGACCATCCGTTCGTAGACGGCAATGGCCGACTTGCCCGATCGCTCTTCTACTGGTCGATGCTGCGTTCGAACTACTGGCTCGCCGAGTACCTGACGGTCTCATCGATTCTGCGGAAGGCGCCTGCCAAGTACGCGAGATCCTTCCTGCACACAGAGTCCGACAACAATGACTTCACCTACTTCCTGCTGCACCAACTGGACGTCATCGAACGCTCGATCGGGGCACTGCGCAGCTATGTCAAGTCGAAGCGGCGGGAGGTGCGCGAGGTGGAGGCGCTGCTGGCAGGACGTGCCGACATCAACCATCGGCAGCGGTCGGTACTCGCCGCAGCACTGCGCGATGCTGACGCTGACTTCGTCATCGCCGCCCACCAGCGAAAGCACTCAGTCACGTACCAGACAGCCCGTACCGATCTGCTCGCGCTAGTCGAACTTGACTTCCTCACAATGCGACGCGATGGAAGGTCGTATCGGTTTCTGCCCGCCGCGGAACTACCTGACCGCATCCGCGATCTGGCGACCTCAAGTCGGTGAGCGCAAGAAGCCTCTTGCCGGGGCTGCAAAGGCATCGGCACGCATCGCGAACTACATGTGTGAAATACCAATTGAGTTATACTTGATGTCAAATTAGTAGTTCATGGCTTGATGCGAGTCGACCGGTGCATCGAGTCGGGATCCCTGAGTAGGGGCGACGGCGTCACGCGCTCGCTCTAGCGTGTGCGCTCGTGGAATGGGTTGCGAATCCTGAGGTCTGGATCTCTCTGGTCACGCTGACGGTGCTCGAAATCGTGCTCGGCATCGACAACGTGATCTTCATCTCGATACTTGCCGGACGGCTGGGCGGGAAGGAGGCCGAGCGCGCCCGCGTGGTCGGCCTGTCGCTGGCCATGGGCATGCGGGTGCTGTTGCTGCTCGGCATCTCATGGATCGTGCGGCTGACGACGCCGCTGTTCTCGGTGTTCGGCCACGAGCTGTCGGGGCGAGACCTGATCCTGCTGGGCGGCGGGCTGTTCCTGCTGGGCAAGTCCACGTTCGAGATCCACCACAAGCTTGAGGGTGACGACCACGACGATGCAGGCGACCGGGCAGGCGTCACGTTCACCCGGGTGATCATCCAGATCCTCGTGCTCGATCTCGTGTTCAGCCTCGACTCGGTCATCACCGCGGTCGGCATGGCCGACCGGGTGGGCGTGATGATCGCTGCGGTCGTCATTGCTGTCGGCGTGATGCTGTGGTCGTCAGGGCCGGTGATGCGCTTCGTGGGCAAGCACCCGACGGTGAAGATGCTGGCCCTGGCGTTCCTGCTGCTCATCGGCATGTCGCTGGTGGCCGAAGGCGCCGAGTTCCACATCCCCAAGGGCTACATCTACTTCGCCATGGGCTTCGCGGTGCTGGTGGAAGCGCTCAACCTGCGCATGAAGCGCAACCGCCAGTCCAGCACCCCGCCCGTCGAGTTCCACGAACGCCGCCTGCCCGAGCCCGCATCTGCAAATGACGTCGGCGCCGACGCTGACACCCCGGCCGACGATCCAAGCGCTGCGCCCTAGGCGGCCCTAGGCGTCGGTGCTGCCGTCGTCCTCGTCGGCCACCTCTGCCTCGGTGACGTCTACGCCCGCTGAGCGTTCACGAAGCTGTTCGGCAATCTGACGCAGCCGCTCGACGGTGTCTGCATTGTCGAGCTCGCCCAAGAACTCCGGCAGCCGGATGCCGGCCTGGCTGGCGACCTCGTGCAGCGGGGGAAGCGCCCCGATCAGACCGGAGATGAAGTTGGCGGTGGTGCCGTTCTCGCCATTGGGACCGCCGCCCGAATCCCACACGGTGATCTTGTCAATCTGCAAGTTTGAGATTGCCTTCACCTGCTCGGCCACGAGGTTCGGCAGTTGCTCGGCGACCAGCAGCAGCGCTGCTTCTGGCGCTGCACCGCCGCTGGCGGCCACCAGCGCGCCCAAGCCCTCGGCTCGCCGCGTCAGCAACGCCAGCAGACCCATGGCCTCGGCTTCCATCAACAGCCGCTGACCGTCGGCCTCACCCGACTTGACCAGCCGGATCCGGTCTGCCTCGGCTTCGGCGAGCGTGCGGACTCGCTCGCGCTCCACCTGAGCCGGCACCACGATGTCGGCGTCCTGGGAAGCCTTGTCGCGCTGGGCGCGAGCCTGCTCGGCCTCAGCCTCGGCGGCGAACGACTCCTGCTCGGCCTGAGCCTGGCTGACACGCTCTGCCGCCAGCGCCGCTCGCTCAGCCTCGGCCTCCTGCTGCCGGCGCACGCTGTCGGAGCGAGCGACCACCACCTGCGATTCGTTCTCGCCCTCGGTGGCCGTGGCGTTGGCCTGCGCAACCCGGATGCGCTGCTCCCGCTGCGCCTCGGCGGCACCGATGTCGCCGTCGCGCTCCTGCTCCGCCACCTTGATCTTGGCTTCGTTGATGGCCCGAGCGGCGGCCTCGCGACCCAGCGCGTCGATGTACCCCGACTCGTCGGTGATGTCCTGGATGTTGACGTTGATGAGGCGCAGGCCGACCTTGCGCAACTCGAGTTCGAGCGACTCGGTGATATTGGTGATGAGCTGTTCCCGGTCGGCGTTGATCTGCTCGATCGGCATGGTGGCGATCACCACGCGCATCTGCCCGAAGATGATGTCGCGAGCCAGGTTCTCGATGTCCAGCAGCGAAAGTCCCAGCAGCCGCTCGGCAGCGTTCTGCATGACGCCGGGCTCAGTGGAGATGCCGACGGTGAATGTCGCCGGCGTATTGACCCGGATGTTCTGCTGTGAGAGCGCCCCTTGGAGCTTGATCTCGATCGGGATCGGCGTCAGGTCCAAGTAGGCGTAGCCCTGAACGATCGGCCATACCAAGGTGCCGCCGCCGTGCAGGCACCGCGCCGACTGTCCTTCGCCGCCGACTCGCCCGTAGACCACCAGGATCCTGTCGGAGGGGCAGCGCTTGTAGCGCGAGGAGATCCACAGCAGGGCGATCAGGAAGATGGCGAAGAGACCACCTGCCAGTGCGATGACGGCCATGACTACCTCTCAGTCGTTTGCCTTTGGGACCGCGTGAGCGATCCAGTTGTTGCGGTCGCGCAGGCTAACGAGGCGCTACCAGCACGGTTCCGGGATCGACGAGGTCGATCACTTCCACCCTGGTCGGCGGCGGCAGGTCGTCGTCGGCCTCGGTGTACGCATCGATGACGCGCATGCGGCCCTGTACCAGCACCTCGACCTTGCCCGGCCCGCCACGGTTTGCGGCGATGGTGAGATACACGGTGCCGTGCTTTCCGACGGCGGACTGGTAGTCGATCGATCCGCTCTCGCCGAGCTTCGCGAACGAGCGCCACAAGAAACCGACACCCAGGAAGACGGCGAACGCCACGATGAGCGCGACCACCACGGCGAGCACCGTGGACTGATCGCCCTGCTTCATGAGCACGCCGGTCCAACCGAAAGCGAACGCGAACGCGATCAGTGATCGGATGGACAGGAATCCGCCGCCGGCGTCGTCCTCTCCGACCTCGAAGTCGTCGCCGATTCCGAAGGCCAGCAGGACCAACTGCATGAGGAGGAAGAAGCTGGCGATGAACCCGATGGCATAGAAGATCTGCAGATCGCCGGTGAGAGATTGCCACCAGTCGCCCATCAGATCCTCCCCCTAGGCACTCTACGGGCTGGCCGCAGCCGAGAGATCGGCGGTAGGCGATGTGACTCAGGCGACGCGGCGTTCGGTCAGGCCGCCGGCCGGCGTCCAGGTTTCGACGACGAGTTGCTGACCGTCGACGCGCACCAGCACGGCCCGGGCGATCCTCACGGTGAACAGGGCCATCGGGGTCGCGTCGTCGATCTCGTGATGGTGCCCGCGCATGAAGGTCTCGAGCTGGGAAGCGTCGGCTGGCAGCGCCGTGCCCTCGATGCGGGCATCGCCTGCTTTCAGTTCCCCGCTCTCGGGCGCTGAGTGCAGACCGAACCTGGGATCGCGCCGCAGATCGGCGGCCTTTGTCGAGTTGCGGTCCATCCCCAGCCAGAGATGGCCATCGCGGATCGGGGCTTCCATGCCGGACATGCGCGGCGAGCCGTCGGCGCGGATCGTGGCCATCACTGCGTGCAGGTGGCTCTCGAAGCGCCGCTGGATGCGTGCGGCCAATTCCGGGCTGGCCGCAGCAAACACTTCCCAGCTCACGTCGCCGCGCTGCGCGCCCATCGGGTCACCTCCGCTGTCCGTCCTGCGTGATTGTGTACCAGCGCTGTGGGTCCGGTCGGCCACTGTGAGGCCGGCACGTACGGCGACTGAGCGATCCGGGCACTCCGGCGGCCGGCCCGCGTGAGGTTGCGCTCGTGCTGTCGGTACCTTCGCCGAGGTGAGACCGGCACGCACGGCAGTGATCGTTGCAGTGGGAGTGCTTCTGGCCGGAGGATGCGGCGTCGGCCGCGGCGAGCTCGAGGGGAGGACTGTCGACGGGCAGGTCGATCCGGCGTTTGCAGGCACGACACCGGTCGTGACGGCACCGCCCGCGCTGCGGACCGTCCCGCCCACCAGCACGACGGGCAGCCCGTCGGCGACGACGCCGCAGACGAGCGCGCCGTCGGCCGGTGACGTTGAGCCATCGCTTACAGAGACACGGTTCGAGCTGGTGCCGGTGGCCGAAATCGAAGCGCCAGTCGCGCTGGCTGCCCGGCCCGGGACGGGCCAACGATATGTGGCGACGCTGACCGGTCAGGTGTGGCTGCTGGACCCCGCCGACGGCCCCCACGCCGGGGGTGGGGCCGATGCCGGCGCCGCTGCGCAGCTCGTGGCCGACGTCGGTTCGAGAGTCAGCCAAGGGTGCGAGAACGGGCTGCTGGGCATTGCCTTCTCGCCCGACGGTGACCAGCTCTACCTCAGCTACACCGACACCGCCCGCAACAGCCGGATCGCCCTGATGCCGATGGACGGCGAGACGCCCCAGGCCGGCAGGCGCCGGGTGCTGCTGGCGCTCGATCAGCCGGCGTGCAACCACAACGGCGGCGACGTGGCGTTCGGGCCCGACGGCAATCTGTGGATCGGCTTCGGCGACGGCGGCGGCGCAGACGACGTCTTCGGCCAGGGCCAGGATCGCTCCACGCTGCTGGCCACGATGGCTCGCATCGACCCGAACCCCGCCTCCGGACAGGGCTACGGAATTCCCGCGGGCAACCCGTTCCCCTCCGGCGACGCACCCGAAGTGTGGGCCTACGGCGCCCGCAACCCGTGGCGCTTCTCGTTCGACCGGCTCACCGGCGACCTCTGGATCGCCGACGTCGGCCAGAACCGCATCGAGGAGATCCACGTGCTGCCCGCCGCAGATGGATGGCTGCCGGGGGCCAACCTGGGCTGGCCGCTGTTCGAAGGCAACGAGCGCTTCAGCGGCAGCGAGACGCCCCCCGATCTCGTCTTCCCCGTCTACACCTACACCCACGACGACGGCTGTTCGGTCACCGGCGGCTACGTCTACCGTGGCAGCGCCATCGCGGCGCTGCAAGGCGCCTACGTGTTCGGCGACTACTGCACAGGAGACCTGTGGGGCCTCGTCCGCGACCCCGACGGCACGGCCGAGCGCATCGATCTCGGCGTTTCCGTGCCACGCAACTCGCTCGTGTCCTTCGGCGAGGACGCCGACGGCGAGCTCTACGCGCTCAGTGCCGCCGGAACAGTGTCTCGGCTCGAACCCGCAGCGCCATAGCTGCCGAGGCCCATCAAGCGGCACTGCCCCACGCACGCAACCGTATTTGTACTCAGCGGTGGATGTCGGGGACAGCGAGGTGGGTGAGTTCACGTCTGCCGCAGCGGTGATCGGGCACAATAGGTTCGTTCACGGCGCTTCCCTGTCGCGCGAGCGATGCCCGCGACGAAAGGACCTGAATGCCGCGTAACGAAAAGGCCGAGAACGCTGTTCTCGGCGGCCTGCTTGGGCGTCTGCACCCCCGATGGGTAGTCCGGTGGGAGGAGACTGCCCGCATCGTCGGCGAGCCCGGGCGACAGCCGGACATCACCGTAGACGTGCCTCGTGCCGCCCCAGTCGTCATCGAGGTCGAATTCAGCCCTGCGCGAGGCGTTGAAGGCGACGCACGGGCGCGGCTGGGAGTTCAGCTCGTCGACGCCCCGCACCCGGTCGAGACCGTGATAGCCGTCATCGTGCCCGAACGTCTGCGCACCGGACCTTCTGGCCAGTCACTCGAGGACAGGCTGGTCCGATTGGCCGCCTGTGACGACTTGCAGTGGGCGCTGTTCACCCAGCAGGAACCAAGACGACGTCCGAGCACAGGCTGGATATCAGGTTCCCCGTCCGATTTGGCGACCACCATCGAGACGGTTCTGGTCTCGCGTCAGCGGCTTGGAGAGGCTGCCGATGCCTTGGAGCGTGCAGGGGAAGTCGCGGCGGGCATGCGCTCGTGGTTCGGTCCGGCCGTGCATCGACGAATCGGCGAGGTTCTGCATCAGGAGTCGTCCGAGCAGACATGGAAGATGGCGGGATCGATCATTGTCAACGCCTTCCTCTTCCAGGAAGCCATTGCTGCACACCACTCGACACCCGACATCGACGAGGTGCGCCGTCGATCTTTCGGATCGGTGGACATGACCAAGCGCGAGATCGTCAAGGCGTGGGAACAGATCATGGAGGTCAACTACCTCCCGATCTTCTCCGTCGCTCGCGAGATCGTGGGGCTGCTGCCAACCGGCGATGTCTCCGTCATGTGCAAGGTGCTTGCTGAGGCTGCTGAAACACTCAAAGACGCGGGGGCGAATCAAGTCCAAGACATGACCGGGCAGTTGTTCGGCACGATGATCGCGGACCGCAAGTTCCTGGCGACCTTCTATACGTTGCCCTCCGCGGCGGCTCTGCTTGCCGATCTGGCGCTAGGCCGGCTCGAGGTCGACTGGGGTGATGCGAAGGCAGTTGCAGCACTGCGTGTCGCAGACTTCGCATGCGGAACGGGATCGCTTCTTTCGGCGGCATATCGACGGATCTCGGCTCGCGCCCGACGGGCGGGTCTTGACGACGAGACACTCCATACGACGTTGATCGAGAACGGTCTGATCGGTGCCGACATCATGCCGGCAGCAGCGCACCTGACCACGACGATGCTTGCCTCCGTTCATCCTCAGATCAGCTTCGGGCACTGTGGCATCCACTTGGTCGACTACGGCTCGACAGCGGAGATCGAGGCGAACGGCACACCCGGTGCCAGTCACCAGATAGCAATCGGCTCGCTGGAACTGCTCGGTGAGGGTGGTGTCTCGGTATCCCACTGGCAGGACATTCGCCGTGTCGAGCGCACGTCTGGCGTCGAGACTGATGCCGTGCCGCACATGGACCTCGATGACGGCACGCTCGATCTGTGCATCATGAATCCGCCCTATACGCGGCCGACGAATCACGAGACCGCTGCGGCAGCGGGAGTGCCCGTGCCCTCGTTCGCTGGCTTGGGCACCGAAGACGATCATCAGGCCGCCATGAGCGCCCGGCTGAAGGTCCTCAGCCGCCACATCCGCGGGCCGAGAGCCGGGCACGGCAACGCCGGGCTTGCCTCGAATTTTCTCGACTTGGCGTTCGCCAAGACTCGCCCTGGCGGCGTTATCGCCTTCGTGCTTCCGTTCTCGTCGATTTCCGGCGGCGCGTGGGCTGGCGCACGCGAGATGTTCGAGCGCTACTGCGATGATGTGACGTTTGTGTCGATTGCCTCCCACGGCAGCACACAACGCGCCTTCTCCGCTGACACGCACATGGCAGAAGCGCTGGTCGTCGCCCGTAAGGCACCTGTGCGCAAGACCAGTGTCGCAGCAAGGCCGCTTTGGGTCTCGTTGCGAACGCGCCCGAATTCGGAAACTGAGGCCGTCTGGGCTGCACAGGCCATTCGCAGGGCGGAAGGAGGTTCAGCTTCGGGCCGGGTGCTCGTCGGCGATGACGTGGCGGGCTACGTCTTGCGAGGCGACATGGACGACGGCACTCGCTTCAGTGCGATTGCCGATCCGGATCTCGCGGTATGCGCGGCTGCACTCGCGCGCGGCAGTCTCGAATTGCCCCGCTCCGCATCCGTACCTCTGCCGCTCTGCGAACTTGCCGAGCTGGGGACGCCTGGCCCAGTGGATCGAGACATCAATGGTGCCGATCCGCGCACCGGGGCGGCCCGTGGCCCGTTCGATCTGGAGCATCTGGAATTTGGCCAGGCCGCCTCGTACCCCGTCTTGTGGGCTCACGACGCTGGCTCAGGCCGAGAATCTTCACTGGAGGTCGCGCCTGACCGTTTGGGGCGTACTCGGGTCGGCATGAGAGACTCGGCGTTGCGAATGTGGACCTCGGCGACGCGCCTGCATCTCAATCGCGACTTCCAAGTGAACAGTCAGCCGCTCGGGGCCTGTCTGACCGCGGTACCAACGATCGGCGGGCGCGCCTGGCCGTCGTTTGTGCTGAGCGAGCCGACTTGGGAGCCAGTGCTGGCCTTGTGGCTCAACACCACCTTGGGGCTCATCGCCCGATGGTCCGTCTCAGGGCGACAGCAGCAGGGCAGAGCCAATCTGACAGTGACGACGCTGGGCCGAATCCCCGTCCTCGATCCGCGCTCGCTCACAGACAAGCAGGCAGCCGATCTTGGCGATCTGGCGGAGCGTGAACGTCATGAGACGATGCTGCCTGCCAATGAGGCTTACCGGGACACACAGCGGCACATTCTCGACGTCGCCGTTCTCCATGATGTCCTCGGCCTGCCAACAGATGTGCTCGACGCCTTGGAGGTGATGAGGCTCATCTGGTGCTCGGAACCATCAGTTCACGGCGGGAAGCGCACGCGCCCGCCGCAGGGTTGAGAGAGATGGTGGTCGCGGCGCATATTGCACAGCGCCCCTGCGGGAGCAGATCAGCGAAGACGAGACGAAGGCGTTTCTGGAAGCACTGGGACCGTGACGCGTGGCAACTCAGCCACTGCTCGTTGACACTGATGTGTTCTCGTACCCGGCGCGAGAGCAAGAACAGGCGCTGAATTTCCTACAATCTCGGTGTGAGATTCTCTACGCTCTCAGAAATCGTTCCCCATTTGCGGCGATGCCGGAAACGGCGGATTCGTTTGGTGGCGAACTGGCCGAGCGAGGGGTGCACTGATTAATTTCTGTGGTGCCAGCCGCGACGGGCGGCGGGACTGAATCGCTGACGCCCGCCGGCTACCGACCTCGGGTCGTCGACGGCCTGATCGCGGAGCAGTTGCGCACGATGGGAGCAGTGCTCATTGAGGGCCCCAAGGGTTGCGGCAAGACGTGGACGGGCCTGCGGCATGCGCGAAGCGTGGTGCGCTTCGACGCCGACGCCTCGGCGCGCGGCCTTGCGGCGATCAGTCCCGAAGCGGTGCTCGATGGCGAACGCCCTCGGCTGCTCGATGAATGGCAGCTTGCGCCGCGCATGTGGAACCATGCCCGCCACGCCTGCGATCACGCGGCTGAGCCGGGCCAGTTCCTGCTGACCGGATCGGCGCTGCCGACGAACGAAATCGTGCGTCATTCGGGCGCTGGTCGCATCTCGCGGACGCGGCAGCGGACGATGTCGCTGTTCGAGACACAGATGTCGACCGGGCAGGTGTCGCTCGCCGGCCTGCTGGCCGGCAAGCCAGTCGAGCCTGGCCGCGCCGAGCCGGAGTTCCGCGATGTGCTCGATGTGCTGTGCATCGGCGGCTGGCCGTGGCTCGCCGCGGCGGCGCCGGCGGAGGCACAGCGGCGATTGCGCGAGTACCTCGACGAAGTGCGCCATGTCCAGATCAACGGCGACTCGACGCGCAGCCGCGACCCGGTGCTCGTCGAACGCCTCATGATCTCATTGGCTCGCAATTCCGCTGCCACCGTGCCGGTGTCGCGGCTGGCTGTCGAGGGCGGCGGCGGTGCTGCGTGCTCACCCGAGCGCACTGCTGAGCGACCTCGAGACCTGTGGGCTGCTGTTCGAGTCGCTGGTGGTTCGTGACCTGCGCATCTACGGTGAGGCTGCCGACTGTGATGTGTCCCACTACCGGCTCGACAGCGGCGTGGAAGCCGATGCCATCGTGAGCCAACGCTTCGAGGGCGAGTGGATCGCCGTGGAAGTCCAGCTCTCTGCGATGCCCGACTCCATCGATGCCGCCGCAGCGTCACTGCGGCGAGCCGTCGACAGCATCGACATCGCCCGCGCCGGGACACCCGCTGCGCTGCTGGTGGTGACGCCCACCGGCTACGCCTATACCCGGCCCGACGGTGTGTCGGTCGTGCCCATCACACTGCTCGGTCCCTGATCGACGGCTCTGCGCGGACGGGCCCGACCAGGCTGCGGCTTACTCGGTGTCGGGCGCAGGCTGCCACTCGCCCCAGGTGACGTCGGTGGTCAGGCGGTGCATCCAACGCGGCGCGCTCGTCTCGATGCTCCACGCGCTCACTCCGCGTCCGCGGTCTCGGTACCAGCCGATGAGCGATTCGATGTCGCCTGATCCGTAGACGAGATGGCTGCCGTCGGGCGACCAGATCGCCACACGGGTCGGCGCAGGCAGCGCGTGCACCAGCTTCATGTCGGCCTCGGGCGAGCCTGGCGTGTGCAGGTACAGCGCTTCGCGGTCGGGCACCCCGTCGCCGTCGTCGTCGTGCCCGGCGACGTAGGCGGCACGGCCGTCATCGGACCACGCCAGCGCGTTGCCGGATTCCGCCAGCGTGTGGATCTCGCCCGTGCCGTCTGCCCGCTGGGCGCGGGCGGCCAAGCCCGTCACATTGCCGTCGGCGTCTCGCAGCATCTCGCTGTAGGAGATGAAGGCGCCGTCGGGAGACCAGAAGACCCAGCCGTACGCCGACGGCGACACCTCGCCGATGAACCGCGCCGAGCTGCCGTCGCGATGGGCGATCCATGACAGCTCGGGCAGCAGGTAGTCGGTCACCACACGGTCGGTCTCCACCCCGTACTCGAGGTAGGTGCTGTCGGGCGACCATCCCAGAAAGCGCGCATCGGCGGCGATGTGCACTCGACCGGCGACATGCGCCGAATCGGTGTCGCTCTGGCTCTCGCTGCCGTCGTGGTCATCTTCATCGACCGTGCCGACATACACGTCCGTCGAGCAGTCCTGCGGATCGACAGCTCGGTAGGCGAAATGCATCCCGTCGGGCGACCACGGATTGGTGATGAGCACGCTCCAGGCGTCGAAGTCGATGGGGCCGACCTCGTTCGTGCCGCTGCCGTCTGCCGCCGCGATCCACAGGTTCCAGCTGTCGGCCTTCTCGTCGCCGTCGCAGTCGTTCGGCGTGGCGTAGAGCAGGTGCCTGCTGTCGGGCGCCCAGCGCAGGATGATGGCATCGTCGGCCAGCGTCACCGCAGGCGTGCTGCCGTCGGCCGGCTCGATGCGTGCTTGGCGGACCAAGTCCGGCGCTTCGGGCTCGATGTCGCCGGTGACATAGGCGATGTGCGTGCCGTCGGGCGACCACATCCCGCCGGAAATGTCCGCGTAGTACCACGTACGCAGATCGACGAAGCCGAGGCTGCGCCGCTGCGTGCCGTCGGCATCGCTCATGAACGCCTCAGCCCGATCGGCCCACCCATCCTCGTCGATGTCCTCCAAGTCGAAGAAGACGAGGCGGCTGCCGTCGGGCGACCACAGCGGCCAGACGCCGTCTTCGGCCACGACACGAGCTTCGCCGTCCGCAGCGGCGGCCATGACTCGGCGGTCGTTGTCAGACCATGCCAACTGGCCGCTCGTGGGATGCCACTCCCAGCCGTTGTGGTCGACGGTTCGCAGCACCCGGTCGGCGCCGTCTGCCCGAAGCGTGAACAGCGTCGAGCCGACGCCGGGAATGCCGGACGCCTTGGTGAGCGCCAAGAACGGCAGTTCGCCGCCATCGGCGTAGCTGCGGCGAGTTCGCTCGCCGCTGCTGATGGCCATGAAGGTGTTGCGCGCCGCGCGAGCGAGCGAGGAGGTGTCCACCGCCCCAGACGGCATGGCTGCGGCGAGTGCGACGCGTTCCACCGAGACATCAGAGCCAATGGCCTTCAACGTCGCTTCGACCGCCGCTTCAGCGGCAATGCCCGCTTCGTCGGCGAACCCGGCGAACACGATTCGAGCCGGCCGGTAGTCGGCGATCAGCGACGCCGTCGCCTCTGGCAGCCCGTCGGCGATCGTGGCGGGCGAGTAGTACGCGACGGCGGCATCTGCGAACCTCGCAGCGAACTCTCTCGCCGTGTTCCTGGCTGCGTCGTCCCAGCCGTCAGCCACCACCAGGGTGATCGTGTCGAGGCCGACGACTCGGGGCGCCTCGAGTGCGGCACGAGCAGCGGCAGCGGCTGTCTCGATGCGTGTCGCCCCGTCGAGGCGCCCGACGATGGCCCACTGGTAAGCAGAGCGCACGGCCGCCTCGAGCTCGTCCATCACCTCGGGCGCCACAGCGGCCTCGCCGCCGACGACCAGCACCCGATCGGGCTCGAATTCTGCGATGAGGTCGGCAATGCCGGTCGGCACGCCATCGGGGTCGAGGCACACGGCCGCAGCGTTGCGTGAACGGTCGGCCAGCTCCACGGCGATGGCAGTGTCGACAGCGCTCGAGCAGTCAGCGAGCACGAGCGTCAGGTTCGGCCCGCTGCGCACCAGATGGGCCGGCTGCCCCTGGGCGCCTGCCGGCGAGGCGATGGCCACCGTGCCCGACAGCACGGCCGCCCCGATCGCCGCAGCGGCCATCGGCTTGAGCCGCGGTCGATGCCTGGCTGCGACCGGGCGGTGACGCGTCCTGCGAAGCGAGAATCTCATCGGGCAGCGACGCTACCGCCGCGCCTTGCGCACCCAGCGCAGCCCGCGGAGAACTCATGGGGCAGCACGGATGCCTCGCTTGCGACGGGCGTGAGCGAGAGGACCGGGCTCAGCTCTGGCCGGTCAGCTTGCGGTTCTTGATCTTGGCCTTGACGTAGTCGCGGTTCATGAACGCGATGAAATCGAGGCTGATCTCCTTGGGGCAGGCCTCGGTGCACTCGCCGTGATTGGTGCACGAGCCGAAGAACTGCTCCATCGTCTCCACCATGGCCTCGGTGCGCTCCCAGCGCTGGGGCTGGCCCTGGGGGATCAGGTTGAGATGCGCCAGCTTCGCCGAGGTGAACAGCTGCGCTGCCGAATTCGGGCAGGCCGCCACGCACGCCCCGCAGCCGATGCACGCCGCTGCATCCATCGAGGTGTCCGCGGCTTGTTTCGGCACCGGCGTCTGGTTGGCGTCGCCGACCGCGCCGGTGTTGACCGAGATGTAGCCGCCGGCCTCGATGATGCGATCGAACGAGCTGCGGTCGACCACCAGGTCGCGCACTACCGGGAATGCCTTCGCCCGGAACGGCTCCACCGTGATGACGTCGCCGTCGGTGAACTTGCGCATGTGCAGCTGGCAGGTGGTGGTGGCCAGCTCGTGCCCGTGCGCCCGACCGTTGATCATGAGGCTGCACATGCCGCAGATGCCCTCACGGCAGTCGTGGTCGAACTCGATCGGGACGTCGCCGCCCTCGATGAGCCGCTCGTTGATGATGTCGAGCAGCTCCAGGAACGACATGTCCTCGCTGATGTTCGGCGCGTCGAAGGTGTGGAACCGCCCCGGCGCGTCGGGTCCGTCCTGGCGCCAGATGCGCAGCGTGAGGCTCAAGGTGCCGCCGTGGCTCTGCTGGCTCGCCTGACTGGTCACGCCGTTTGCCCCGCTCACTTGTAGCTCCGCTGTGTCAGTGCCACTTCTTCGAACTCCAGCTCCTCGACGTGACGGGTCTGGGTGGTGTCGCTGCTGTGCCATTCCCAGGCGGCGACGTGCGCGAAGTTCTCGTCGTCGCGCTGCGCCTCGCCTTCGGGAGTCTGGTGCTCGGCGCGGAAGTGGCCGCCGCAGCTCTCCTCGCGCACGAGCGCGTCGCGAGCCATCAGCTTGGCCAGCTCGAAGAAGTCGGCCACCCGGCCGGCCTTCTCCAGGCTCGAGTTCAGGTTGGCCCCCGAGCCCGGCACCCGCAGATCGGCCCAGAACTCGGCCTCCAGCGCGGGGATCTCCGACAGGGCTTTCTCGAGGCCCGCAGAAGTGCGCTCCATGCCGATGTAGTCCCACACGATCTTGCCCAGCTCCCGATGGAACCAGTCGACCGAGCGGGTGCCGCCGATCGACAGGAACCGCTGCGTGGCGTCGGTCACCTCCGAGGTCGCTTGGGCGAACACCGGGTCGCTGAGCGGCACCACCGGCTCGCCCAGGCGGGCCGCCAGGTCGTCGCCGATCGTGTACGGCAGCACGAAGTAGCCGTCGGCCAGGCCCTGCATGAGCGCCGAGGCGCCCAGCCGGTTGGCCCCGTGGTCGGAGAAGTTGGCCTCGCCGACGGAGTAGCAGCCCGGCACCGTGGTCATCAGGTGGTAGTCGACCCACAGCCCGCCCATCGTGTAGTGGATGGCCGGGTAGATGCGCATCGGCACCGCATAGGGATTCTCTCCCGTGATGCGCTCGTACATGTCGAAGAGGTTCCCGTACTTCGCCGCCACGGCGGTGCGGCCGTCGCGCTCGATCACCTCGGAGAAGTCGAGGTACACGCCGTTGCGCAGCGGGCCCACGCCCTTGCCCTGGTCGACCACGGTCTTGGCATTGCGGCTGGCCACGTCGCGCGGCACCAGGTTCCCGAACGCGGGGTACTTGCGCTCGAGGTAGTAGTCGCGCTCCGACTCCGGAATCCGGTCGGGCGAGCGAGCGTCATCCATCGCCTCGGGCACCCAGATGCGGCCGTCGTTGCGCAGCGATTCGGACATCAGCGTCAGCTTCGACTGGAACTCGTCGCTGGCGGGGATGCAGGTGGGATGGATCTGCGTGTAGCAGGCGTTGGCGAAGTAGGCGCCGCGCCGGTGCGCCCGCCACGCAGCGGTGACATTGCACGCCATGGCGTTGGTGGACAGGTAATAGACGTTGCCGTACCCGCCGGTGGCCAGCACCACCGCATGGCCGGTGTGCGCTGCGATCTCGCCCGAGATGAGGTCGCGGGTGACGATGCCGCAGGCCCGCCCGTCCTTGGTGACCAAGTCGAGCATCTCGGTGCGCGTGTAGAGCTCGACGCTGCCGGCTGCGACCTGCTTGGCCAGTGCCTGGTAGGCGCCCAGCAGGAGCTGCTGGCCGGTCTGGCCGCGGGCGTAGAACGTGCGGCTGACCTGCGCCCCGCCGAAGGAGCGATTGTCGAGCAGGCCGCCGTACTCGCGTGCGAAGGGCACGCCCTGGGCGGCGCACTGGTCGATGATGTTCAGCGACACCTCGGCCAGGCGGTGCACGTTGGCCTCACGGCTGCGGTAGTCGCCGCCCTTGACCGTGTCGTAGAACAGCCGGTGCACCGAGTCGCCGTCGTTGGTGTAGTTCTTCGCCGCATTGATGCCGCCCTGGGCGGCGATCGAGTGCGCCCGGCGGGGCGAGTCGTGGAACGTGAACACCTTCACCCGGTAGCCCAGCTCCGACAGCGACGCCGCCGCGGAGGCGCCCGCCAGGCCGGTGCCTACCACGATGATCTCGAAGCGGCGCTTGTTGTTGGGGTTGACCAGCTTCATGGAGAACTTGTGGTCGGTCCACTTGTCGGCCATCGGCCCGTCGGGCACGCGGGAGTCGAGCATGCCGTTGGATGCACCATTCGGGCCGCTGTGCGACTCAGCCATGTCAGTGCGCCTCCGCAGCTTTGCCCAGACACTCCAGGCCGGTGGTGTCGTTGACCGGGCAGTCCCGGTTGTCCTCGTCGACCAGCCCGGCCTGCACCAGCACCGGGAAGGACAGGTTGCCCACCAGCACCACGCCTGCCAGCGCCGTGGCCAGGTTGCGGCGCAGGCCGTTGTAGCGCGGGTTGTTCACGCCGAGGCTCTGGAACATGCTCCAGGTGCCGTGGAAGATGTGGACGGCCAGCGCCACGTTGGCCACCACGTAGATGATCGCCACCGGGATCGACGACAGCGACTCCACCACGTTGTGGTACGGATCGCCCCGCACGTAGGCGTCGCCCAGCCACCAGCCCCACGTCAGGTCGGCCAGGTGGAACAGCACGTACAGGCCCACGATGGGACCCGTCCAGCGCATGGTGCGCGAGGCGTAGTTGGCGGCGATGTAGTCGCGCTTGGATGCGTACTTCTTGGCGCCGCCCACGAAGCCCGCCCGCTCCGAGGCCAGCCGGCTGCGTTCCTTCAGCGTGTACGCCGAGTGCAGGTGCACCACGAACATGGCCAGCAGCCCGACCCGCATGATCCACAGCAGCAGCGTGCGGGGCAGCAGCCCGCCGCCGAGGTCGCGCAGCGTCTCGGCGTACTCGTACATCCGAGAGGGGCCCTCGTAGAGGTGCAGGTTGCCGATCATGTGAACGATCACGAAGCCCAGCAGCCCGATGCCCGTCCACGCCATGACCCACTTGCGGCCGATCGCTGACTGGTAGATGTTCAGCGGGAACGGCAGCGGGCGCTTGGTCTTGAACACCGGTGCAGACCCGGCGGCCTGCGTGGCAGTCGGCGCCATGTGTTCCTCCTGGGGGCGGTCGGCGCGGCTCAGTCGGGGGCCGAGCACGTCAGAGCCGTACGGTACTTGCAGATTCCTTGCGAGCGCCGAGGCGCCGCCTCGCTGAGCCGTCGCTTGCCCGACAAGGTTCAGGTTTCGTCGGCTCGGCTCACGCGCCCGTTCGTCTCGCGGGCGCTGCCCGGGTGTCGCCTCCGCATCTCTGGCATCTGGGTCTCTTCGTCAGAGCACGGGGCGGGTGGGGTCGGCGCTGTGCATCGCGTGGCGGACGGTGCGATGCGCCCATGGCGACAGGCCGGATCGACGGCGGTGTTCGCCGGTGACTGGCACCGGTTGCCAGGCGGCGACGCTGGGGTGGTGGCCGGCGTGATCGGCGGCTGCCGCGGCGGCTTGGGCGGCGAGCGCGCGCAGGCCCCGCTCGGCGCCGGCGAACACGCTGGCGTCGAGCGTGACCTGCTGGCACAGCAGCCTGCCGTCGGTGTTCGCTGATTCGTAGACGCCGGGATGGCTCAGCTCGTGCTCGATGACGCGCAGGCCGTCGAGTCCGTCCCGGTGCGGTTCGCCGTTCACTGCCAGCTTGCCGCGGCGGACCGACACGGTGCGGATGCCCGTCGGGCGCCTGACTGCGTGGCTGGAGCGTCCGTCGATGGCGACGTCGATGTCGATGCAGTACAGCGCCTGGTCTCCCAGCCCGGCGGGCCACCACAGCGACGGCCGTTCCAGCGCGACCAGCCATTCCAGCTCGTTGCGCCCGCGCGCCAGCACCGGCTCGGACAGGGCCAAGCCGTCGCCCAGGGTTGCGATTTGATGGATGCGTGGACGGGAGACGCCCGCCGTCGCGTCACCTGTTGTTTCCCGCTCCTGTTCGCTGCGCTCACGGGCCGCTTGGGCCACGGTTTCGCCATCCGGCTCAGCCTCTTGGCGGGCGGCGTCCTGCGACCAGCCGGCGTCGAGATCATCGGCGGGCAGCACCGTGGTGGTGACCTCGCATCGATGCGTGCCGGCGCTGTCGACGGTGGCAGCAATGCGCAGCACGGCCCGGTCTGGGCTGGCCTCGATCACCAGTGCCCGAACCCGCTCGATGCGCGCCGGTCCGGTCCGCTGGATCTGCACCTGCGCGTTCTCGGTTTGTGGCACCCGAACGGCGCCACGAGCGGCTTCCACCGCCGCCAGGTGCTCAGAGCCGAAGCGAAGCAATGGGTTCACTTCGAAGGCGTGCTCTGCGTGGCGCCCCCGCAGGTCGCCCAGATAGGTGCCGTCGAGCCACAGGTGGCCGAGGTCGCACAGCCCGGTCGCAACGAGCCACCAGCGAGCGTCCCGGTGAGTGTCCCAGTGAGTGTCCCGGTGAGTGTCGGGGTGCCCGGCGCTGTCCGGCCCAGTCGACAGGTTCTCCGGCAGCTCGAAGTGCCGCCGGTACAAGACAGCGCTCTCGTCGGCGAGGCCAGGGTCCAGCCACCATCGGCCGGGTGTAGCCGTTGCCTGCCAGCCCGTCTTGTCGAGCCCACGGTCGGCCACCGTTCGCCACTCGCCCTGCCCAGCGGCCCGCACCAGCCAGTCGCCCGCCAGCGAGCGGGCGTCCTCGCCTGGGACAGTCAGCGCGAAAGTCATTGATAGATATTGAAAGTGGTGTACGTGTGTTGCACGAATATCATGCGAGACCCCCGCCCAGCGAGCCGAGCGGGGGTCTTCGAGGAGCGGAGCTGTGTGGGCTTCGTTCCAGGGGGCAGCCGGGTGGCCGGGACGGACTCTAAAACCACTCCCGAGGGGTTCGATTCCCCTTGCCTCCACCAGTCACGCTATGCGGGACAAATTGGAGGCGCAACCGGGCGGGCCTGTAAATCCATTCCCGAGGGGCACGAGCCCCTGCGCCTCCGCCAGTCACGTTATGCGCGACCAACTGGCAGTGCAACCAGCCTGCGCGGCCTCGAAGCGGGCGGGTAGGTTGCCCGCCATGACCCAACCCACCACGCTCGGCGAACTCCGCAAGATCGGCTGGGTCTCCCGGCCGGTCAAGGACGAGATGCGTGCGAATGCCGCGAAGGCCATCGCCGCATCCGAGCCGCTGTTCGACGGAGTGCTGGGCTACGAGAACACCGTGCTGCCCCAGCTCGAGAACGCCATGCTGGCCGGCCACGACGTGGTGTTCCTGGGAGAGCGGGGCCAGGCCAAGACCCGCATGATCCGCTCGCTGGTGAACCTGCTCGACGAGTGGATGCCCTACATCGAGGGCTCGGAGATCTTCGACGACCCGTACAACCCGGTGTCCCGCCATGCGCTCGATCTGGTAGCCGAGCACGGCGACGACACCCCCATCGCCTGGGCGCATCGCAGCATCCGCTACGGCGAGAAGCTGGCCACGCCCGACACGTCCATCGCCGACCTCATCGGCGAGGTCGACCCGATCAAGGTGGCCGAGGGCAGGTACCTGTCCGACGAGCTGACGCTGCACTACGGCTTGGTGCCGCGCACCAACCGCGGCATCTTCGCCATCAACGAGCTGCCCGACCTGGCCGAGCGGATCCAGGTGGGCCTGCTCAACGTGCTCGAGGAACGCGAC
The DNA here is from genome assembly GCA_022824805.1 of Acidimicrobiia bacterium. Classification (GTDB taxonomy): domain Bacteria; phylum Actinomycetota; class Acidimicrobiia; order Acidimicrobiales; family Poriferisodalaceae; genus Poriferisodalis. The sequence continues at coordinate 20,493 of JAJDZE010000151.1, forward strand.
GTGCAGATCCGCGGCTACAAGATCCGCCTGCCGCTCGACGTGCTGCTCGTGGCCACCGCCAACCCCGAGGACTACACCAACCGGGGCCGCATCATCACGCCGCTGAAAGACCGCTTCGGCGCGCAGATCCGCACCCACTACCCGCTCGACGTCGACACCGAGATGGACATCGCGTCGGCGGAGGCCCGCCCGCTCGACCTCACCGAGATGGGCGAGGGCGTGGTGGTGACGCTGCCCGACTTCATGGCCGAGATCGTGGCCACCTTCAGCCATGTGGCCCGTGCCAGCAGCCAGGTCAACCAGCGCTCGGGCGTGTCGGTGCGCATGACCGTCACCAACACCGAGACGCTCGCAGCCAACGCCACCCGCCGGGCGCTGCAACGCGGCGAGCGCCACGTGGTGCCCCGCGTCAGCGACCTGGAATCGCTCATGAGCTCCACCGCCGGAAAGATCGAGATCGAGTCGATGGAAGAAGGGCGCGACGGCAAGATCGTGGAGACCATGCTGCGGGCGGCCGTGCTCGAAGTGTTCAAGAACCGCTTCTCGCCCGACGAGCTGAGCGACGTGGTCGCCAGCTTCGGCGAGGGCAAGGTGGTGCACACCGGCGACGACCTCGGCTCGGAGTCCTACATGGAGCTGCTCGCCGGCAACCAGGCGCTGGCCGTTGCCGCGGAGTCGCTGGTCGCCGCCGAAGCCGATCCGCAATCGGACGAAGGCGCCGCCCCCGCGGTGCTGGCCTCCGCGGTCGAGCTGGTGCTCGAAGGCCTGCACCTTTCGAAGCGGCTCAACAAAGAGCATGTCGGCGCCCGGGCCACCTACCGCTCCCGCGGCTGAGTGATGCCTATCCGCTGGCGCCGGGCCCGCCGCGAGGGCGCACGGTTCCGCTACTCGGCGTGGGACGGCACCCAGACCGGCTTCGACTTCGACGCGGAGAGCCTCTTCGCCGAGATGACCGACGACCTGCTGTATCACGGCGATCTCAATGCCGCCCTGCGCCGGCTCATGCAGCAGGGCTTCACCGACTCCGAGGGCAACCGGCTCGAAGGCCTGCGCGAGATGATCGAGCGGCTGCGCGACCGGCGCAAGGACATGCTCGAGCAGTTCGACCTCGGCGGCGTGTACGACGACATCGCTCGCGAGCTCGACGAGATCACCGACACCGAGCGCGAGGCGCTCGAGGAGTTCGCGCAGGACGCATCCGACAGCGGCGACGAGCGCCGCGAAGAGATCGCCCATTCCAGCGCGGCGGAGCGCAACCTGCAGCTCGACATGCTGCCCCCCGACCTGGCCGGGAAGATGCGCGGCCTGCAGAGCTACGACTTCGAGTCGCCCGAGGCCCGCGAGCAGTTCAACGAGCTCGTCGAGCGGCTGCGCCAGGAAGTCGCCCAGAGCTACTTCGACCAGATGACCGGCGCCATGGGCAACATGAGCCCCGAAGACCTGGCCCGCACCAAGGACATGATGGCCGAGCTCAACCAGATGCTCGAACAGCGTGCCCGCGGCGAGGAACCCGACTTCGAGGGCTTCATGGATCGCTACGGCGATTTCTTCCCCGAGAATCCCCAGACGCTCGACGAGCTGCTCGAGATCATGGCCAAGCGCATGGCAGCCATGGCCTCGATGCTGAACTCGATGACGCCCGCCCAGCGCCAGCAGCTCGCCGACCTCGCATCGCAGCTCATGGACGACATGGACCTGCAGTGGCAGGCCCAGCAGCTCGCCCAGAATCTCCAGCAGGCGTTCCCCGACATGGGCTGGGACCGGGGCTACCAGTTCGGCGGCGACGACCCGCTGTCGATGTCGCAGGCGGCCGACGTGCTCGCCCAGCTCGGCGACCTCGATGCGCTGGCCGAGATGCTGCAGGGTGCGGTGAGCCCCTCGGCGCTGGCCGAGGTGGATCCCGAGCGGGTGCGCGAGCTGCTCGGCGACCAGTCGGCCGAGGCGCTCGAACGGCTCAGCGAGATGGCGCGCATGCTCGAGGAATCAGGCCTCGCGCAGCACAACGAAGGCCGCCTGGAGCTGACGCCGCGAGCGCTGCGCCGCATCGGGCAGAACGCGCTGGGTGACCTGTTCAACCGCCTGATGGACGACAAGGTCGGCAGCCACCAGGTGCGCAAGTCGGGCGTCGGCCACGAGTTCGCGTACGAGACCAAGCCCTATGAGTTCGGCGACGCGTTCAACCTCAACATCGAGCGCACCGTGCGCAACGCCGTGGCCCGCCAGGGCACCGGCACGCCGGTGAGCCTGACGCCCGACGACTTCGAGATCGAGCGGTCCGAGTTGCTGTCGCGGGCATCCACGGTGCTGATGCTGGACCTGTCGCTGTCGATGCCGATGCGCGACAACTTCCTGCCCGCCAAGAAGGTCACGATGGCGCTGCACTCGCTGATCTCCACGCAGTTCCCGCGCGACTACCTGGGCATCGTGGGCTTCGCCGAGTCAGCCTCTGAGCTGACCGCCGCCCAGCTGCCCGAGGTGTCGTGGGACTTCGCCTACGGCACCAACATGCAGCACGGCTTCATGATCGCCCGGCGCCTGCTGGCCCGTCAGACCGGCTCGAAGCAGATCATCATGATCACCGACGGCGAGCCCACCGCCCATCTGGCACGCGACGGGCGGCCGTACTTCGCCTACCCGCCGGTGCGCGAGACCATCGAGGCCACGCTGCTCGAAGTGGCCCGGGCCACCCGCGAGGACATCCGGATCAACGTGTTCATGCTCGACCCCAACAGCTACCTGAGGGCGTTCGTGGAGAAGATGACCGAGATGAACGGGGGACGGGCCTTCTTCACCAGCCCCCACAACCTGGGCGATTACGTGCTCGTCGACTTCCTCGAGCACCGCCGCAAGCTCATCACCAGCGGCCGCATGTAGCTGCTGTGAGGTCTGTGCCTGCCGGTTGGAGTCCGCAGGCTCAGTCGGGGGGATGCAGGCCGTCGAGGACCATGTCGGCGAACTGGCGGGCGAGGTCTTCGAGGCGCAGCTCGCCGCCGGGGCGATACCAGCTGGCAAGCGAATTCAGGCCGGAGATCATGATCCGGGCGAGCACCCTGGCGTTGGAGTCGGCCCGCAGGGAACCGTCGGCCTGGCCCTCGGCGAGCAGGCCGACCCAGAGGTTGGTGAAGTCGCGCAGGGGCACCGCCAGGCTCTCGCGGGTCTGGGGGGGCGATTCGTTGAAGCAGCGAATGTTGGCCACCGTGAAGTTGCTCTCGGCCACGATGCAGTTGACGTAGGCCACGATGGCCTCGGCCAGACGGTCGGAACCCCGTGCCTCGGGACCCAGCGCTTCCAGGGCTGCATCGATCGCGGCGCGGGCATGGTCGATGCCCACGCTCAGCACCTCTTCGACGATCGCGTCCTTGGAGTCGAAGTGGTAGTAGAGGCTGCCGGCCTGCATCTCCGCAGCACCGGCGATGTCGGTGAGCGTGGTGGCGGCATAGCCGCGGCATGAGAGCAGGCGCGCGGCGGCATCGAGGATGCGCATTCGGCTGCGCTCGCCCTTGCGGATCCGCCGGCCGTTGCTGTTGCCATCGCCATCGCCATCGCCGCTGACGGTGTCTAGGTTTGTGCTGTCGTCGATGACGTTCATGGCGTCGAAGAACCTAGGCGACCGATCAGCTCGGCGGGAGGCCGCAGTGAAGTTCAGCTTGTTCATGTACTGCACGATCGGCCGGCGCCACGAGCTCGAAGCCGGCCTCGCAGGCCTCAACAACGACTACTACCAGCGCATGCTCGGCGAGATTGCCGAGATCGCTCGCTTCGCCGACGACAACGGCTGGTACGGCTTCGGCCACCCCGAGCACCATCTGCAGATCGAGGGCTTCGAGATCTCCAACGATCTGAACCTGATGGCGAGCTGGATCGCCCAGCACACCAGCCGGCTGCGGCCGATTGCGTGCGGCTACGTGTCGACCACCCACAACCCGATGCGTGTCGCCGAGCAGGTGGCCACCCTCGACCACATGACCGGCGGGCGGCTGTGCTTCGGCGTGGTGCGCGGCTACCAGCACCGCTGGGTGGACCAGTTCAAGATCCGCCCCGACCTCGCCGCGGTGGGCAAGTGGAACCGCGGCACCGACGAGGACGCCTACAACCGTCGCTTCTTCGAAGAGTTCGTGGATGTGGTGCTCACCGCCTTGCGCAACAACACGTTCTCTTACGAGGGCGAGTTCTGGCGCTTCCCCAACGACAACCTCAACCCGCACACCCACACCGTGTATTCCGACTACGGCGCCGGGGTCGACCCCGACATGACCATCCACGAGGTCGGCATCGCCCCGCGCCCGCTGCAGTCGCCGCACCCGCCGCTGTACGGCGGGTTCACCATGTCGATGGACTCGGCGGTCTTCTGGGCGCGCCACGGCGGTACGCCGATCGTGCTGAGCGACAAGATGGACTTCTGCGAGGCGCTGTGGAAGGCGTACCGCACCGAGGCCGCGCAACACGGCATCGAGAAGCCCCGCGGCCACGAGTGCGGCTGGGGCGGCGTGGCGGTGTGCGCGCCCACCGATGCCCAGGCTTGGGAGCTGTTCGCCGACATGGAGTGGTTCTGGAACCAGTGGGCCATCCAGTTCGGCCAAGGCATGCCGCTGCAGCTCGTCGGCAGCCCCGACACGATCAGCCGCCAGATCTCCGAGGCGCAGACAGTGCTCGGCGTCGAGGAAGCGTTCTTCCTGGTTCCCCAGGGCATCCACTCCGCCGATCAGATCAACGCGTCGCTCGAGCTCATCAGCGACAAGGTGATGCCCCGCTTTGCCTGACGGCGTCACCGAGCACGCCCTCACCGGCCCCGACGGGGTCTGCGTCGCCGTGCTGCGTGCGCATGGCGAACTCGACTTGGCCGCCATCGCATCGCTGGACAGCGCCGTGCGTTCGGCGCTCGCGGCGGCCGGACCAGAGCCGAGGCTCGTCGTCGATCTGTCTGATGCGGACATGATGCAGACGGTGGTGCTGGGCGTGCTGCTCGATGCCCGCAGGCGCTGCCGTCAAGCCGGCGGCGCCCTGGCGCTCGTGGTCACCGAGCCTGCGGTGCTCGCCACCTTGACCCAAGCCGGCATCGCATCGCTGTTCGACATTGCCGTGGAGGTGCACGAAGCCCTCGTGCTCGTGTCGCCTCGCTGAGCGCTCGCTGTGCGCTCGCCGTGCAGGCCCCCTCGGGCTGTCGCCGTTGTGTGAGACAGCCGGCGATTGAGCCGTAGCCTGTGTGCCCGTATGGCCGGTGAGGAGTACCTGTTTCATCGGGAGACATTCGCCGGCGGGGATCGCTGGCTCGCACGTCATGTGGCGCGACCGGTGCTGGCCTTCGTGCACCGCGAGGTGGCCGGCAGCATGCTGCTGCTCGCTGCGACCGCTGCTGCGCTCATCTGGGCGAACTCGCCGTGGAGCGACAGCTACGTCGACTTCTGGCACACCCATATCGACATTCACATCGGCAGCTTCCACATCCACCCGCTGACGTTCGAAGAATTCGTGAACGACGCGCTCATGGCGCTGTTCTTCTTCGTGGTCGGCTTGGAGATCAAGCGCGAGATGGTGACCGGGTACCTCTCGAGCCTCCGCGCGGCCACCCTGCCGGCTATCGCCGCAATCGGCGGCATGGTCGTGCCCGCGCTGCTGTACGTCGCATTCAACCCGTCGGGCGACGCAGCGGTCGGCTGGGGCATCCCCATGGCCACCGACATCGCCTTCGCCGTGGGAATCGTGGCGCTGCTCGGGTCGCGTGTGCCCCCGATGCTGAAGCTGTTCTTGCTGACGCTGGCGATCGTGGACGACATCGGGGCCATTGCCGTCATCGCGATCTTCTACACCAGCGATCTGAACCTGCGATGGCTGGTGTTCGCGGCCGGACTGCTGGTGCTCGTGCGGATGCTCACGCTGATGAAGGTGTGGGCGCTGCCCGTCTACTGGACGATCGGGATCGTGATCTGGTACGCCACGCTGGAATCGGGCGTGCATGCCACCATCGCCGGCGTCGCGCTGGGGCTGCTGGCACCCGCCAAACCGCTGCTCACCCGGGATGCGGCGCAGGAATTCGTGGATCAGCTGCCCGAGCAGCTGCCCGACCGCCTGAGTGTCGAGCGCGTCCACCAGGCGTCGTTCGTGGTGCAGGAATCGGTGCCGATGACCGAGCGGCTCGAGACGATGCTGCATCCGTTCACGGCGTTCCTCATCGTGCCGGTGTTCGCGCTGGCGAACGCCGGTGTGCCGCTGTCGGGCGAGACGCTGTCTGACGCGGCCGGATCTCCAGTGACGTGGGGCATCGTGATCGGCTTGGTGGTCGGCAAGCCGATCGGGATCGCTGCGTTCACCTGGGTTGCGACTCGCTTCGGGTTCGAGCTGCCCCCGGGGATGAACTGGCCGCAGTACATCGGCATGGGCTTCGCGGCGGGCATCGGCTTCACCGTGTCGATTTTCATCACGGGCCTCGCATTCGACAACGGCGTCACCGATGCGGCCAAGATCGGCATTCTGTTCGCATCGGCCTGCGCGGCGCTGGCGGCGCTGGCGCTGTTGTGGATCTCCGGGAAGCGAGGCGCACACACCGAGGTCGCGCCCGACGAGCACGACGTCCACGACGAGTCCTGAGGGGCCGAGCACACATGTTCCCGGCATACTCCCCCGAGCCGTCCCGGCGTTACCTGACCTGACCTGATTCTGACTTGACCTCGATGTGCCCTTGGAGGCTCATGTGACTGCTGTTCCGTATCTGGCCCTGATCGCTTCCGTGCTGGCGCTGCTGCTGGCCTACTACTTCGCCAAGGTGGTGCTGCGGGCCGACCAGGGCACCGAGTTGATGCGCGAGATCGGCGCAGCCATCCGCGAGGGCGCCATGGCGTTCCTGCGGCGGGAGTACCGCTGGGTGTCGGTGTTCGTGGCAGCCATGTTCGTGCTGCTGCTGATCGTGCCCATCGACGGCCGCCCAGCGGCCAGCTTCGCCTACCTGATGGGCGCAGTGCTCTCGTCGGTGGCGGGCTTCGTCGGCATGCGCATCGCCACTGCGGCCAACACCCGCACGGCCAACGCCGCCCGCCAGGGCGCTGCCAAGGCGCTGCCGCTGGCGTTCAAGGGCGGGGCGGTCATGGGCTTCAGCGTGGCCGGCCTGGCGCTGCTGGGCATCTCGTTCAACTACCTGCTGTGGGTGAAGTGGATCGGCGTCGACCAGGCCTTCCAGGTCGTGGCAGCGTTCGGCCTGGGCGCCAGCTCGATCGCGCTGTTCGCCCGCATCGGCGGCGGCATCTACACCAAGGCCGCCGACGTGGGCGGCGACCTGGTGGGCAAGGTGGAGGCCGGCATTCCCGAGGACGATCCCCGCAACCCGGCCACCATTGCCGACGCGGTCGGCGACAACGTGGGCGACGTGGCCGGCATGGGCGCCGACCTGTTCGAGTCGTACGCGGGTTCGATCGTGGCGCCGGTGGTGCTGGCCTCGCTGCTGGTGCCGGTCTTCCTCGACGGCGACAGCCTGGCCGGCAGCTTCGGCGATGCCGAAGGGCTGCTCATGTACCCGATCCTGATCGGGGCGCTCGGCATGATCGCCTCGATCATCGGCGCCCTGTTCGTGCGCGGCCGCGAGGGCCGCAGCCTGTCGGGGCAGCTGCACACCGGTCAGTACGTGGCCATGGCGCTCACGGTGGTGTTCGCCATCGTGGGCACGCTGGTGCTGTTCAGCGGCAGCCCCACCTTCGGCGGGTACGAGCTCAGCGCCCCGATCTTCTTGGCGTTCACGATCATCGTGGGGCTGCTCGGAGGCTGGGCCATCGGCTTCACGTCGGAGTACTTCACCTCTGAGCATTTCAAGCCGGTGAAGGGCATCGCCCAGCAGTCCGAGACGGGGCCTGCCACGGTCACCATCGAAGGCATTGCGCAGGGCAAGCTCTCGACGCTGCCGGCTGTGGTGCTGGTGGTGGCGATGATCGGCCTGTCGTACCTGTTCGGCGGGATGGCCTTCGGCGACGCGGGCAACGAGATCGGGCTGTACGGCGTGGCGCTGGCTGCCATCGGCATGCTGGCGGTGACCGGCGTCATCGTGGCCGTGGACGCCTACGGGCCCATCGCCGACAACGCCGGCGGCATTGCCGAGATGGCCGAGCTGCCGCCGGAGGTGCGCGGCGTCACCGACAGCCTGGACTCGCTGGGCAACACCACCGCTGCGGTGGCCAAGGGCTTCGCGGTGGGCTCGGCTGCGGTCACGGCGCTGGCGCTGTTCAAGTCGTTCAGCCTGACCGCCGGCGACCAGGTGCTCCTCGACATCAACGACACGGCGGTCACCATCGGCCTGTTTCTGGGCGCCATGACGCCGTTCATCTTTGCGGCGCTCACCATGTCGTCGGTGGGCCGGGCAGCCCAGGCGATGATCGTGGAGGTCCGCCGCCAGTTCGCCGAGATCCCCGGGCTGCGCGAGGGCGAGCCGGGCGTGAAGCCCGACAGCCGCCGCTGCGTCGACATCTCCACCCAGGCGGCCCTGCGCGAGATGCTGCTGCCGGGCGGCCTGGCGGTGGTGCTGCCGCTGGTGATCGGCTTCATCGACGTGAACGCGCTGGGCGGCTTCCTGGCCGGCGCGGTGGTGACCGGCTTCCTGATCGCGATCTACATGGCCAACTCGGGAGGCGCTTGGGACAACGCCAAGAAGTACATCGAGGCGGGCGCGCACGGCGGCAAGGGCACCGATGCCCATGCCGCGGCCGTGGTCGGCGACACGATCGGCGACCCGTTCAAGGACACCTCCGGCCCGGCGATGAACATCCTCATCAAGGTGATGACCATCGTCAGCCTGGTCTTCGTCCCCGCCTTCCTCTAGCCAGTCCTGCTGCGCCCCTCAGGCGCCGAGGACAGCCATGCCAATGGCGCGGGCTGCTTCTGCCTGACGCCGGTCGAATGTCAGCACGGTCGCATTCGGGCTCGCTCGTCGGGCGGCCGCCAGGTGGATCGCATCGAGCGAGCGGCAGAGCGTGTCCTCAGCAATCCGAGCCGCGTCCTGGAGTACGTGTTCGTCGAGAACCACGAGTTCGATCGCAGCAAGGTCAGATCGAAACTCGCGGCGCTTGATGGCCAGTTCCGGCTCGGCAAGCAGGCGCACGAGATTGCGGCGCACTTCGACTTCGGCAAGACGTGAGGTCACGAGGTCCGGTTCAGCATCCATGAACCCCAAAGCGATGTCAGAGTCCGGTTCGGCCACGTAGCGCTTGACGAGAGCGCTCGATTCCACATAGAGCATCAGTCGCCGCGGTCCTCGTCGAAGACCTCCGCGATTGTCATCCCTGAGCTGGAAGGAACTGGCAGGGCTTTTCCGAGCCCGCCGCGCCGTTTTGCGGGTGTGATCCAGCCCTCTGCGATGCCCTGTTCGATGCGCGCTCGGTCGTCCAGCGTCGAGGGGTCCAGCGGGGTGAGCTGTGCCACCGGCCGTCCGCGGTCGGTGACGATGAGGCGCTCGCCGCCGGCAGCCCGCCGTACGCACTCCGACAGCTTCGCCTTCAGCTCCCGGATGCCGATATCGGTGCTCGCTGCCTCGCTGCCCATATGACCACATTATTCGCCGATGGTGACTACATCAAACCAATTTGTAGTCACGAACGACTGCGCGCCGCAGGTGGTCAACGACCAGTAGAGCTGATGCCGCAGCCGTCGGCCATTCGCTGCTCAGGCGGCGGCGGGTGGGCGCAGGCGGTCGGCCACGCCTCTGGTGAGGCGGTCGAGGATTCCTGCGAGCAACACGATCGCGATGCCGGCCTCGAAGCCCCGACCCACCGCGTCGCTGCGGCGCAGGGCATTGACCGTCTCGAGGCCGAGCCCGCCGCCGCCGACCAGTCCGGCGATCACCACCATGGCCAGCACCAGCATGATCACCTGGTTGACCGCCAGCATCAGTTCAGGCGCCGCCAGCGGCAGCTCCACGCGCCGCAGACGCTGCCAGCGGGTTGCACCGAAGCTCGTTGCGGCTTCGTGGACCTCAGCGGGAACCCGGCGCAGGCCCAGGTCGGTGTAGTGCACCGCGGCCGGCAGCGCGTACACCACCGAGGCGATGATGCCCGGGATCCGCCCCACGTGGAACAGCGTGATGACCGGCACCAGCAGCACGAAGCTGGGAATGGTCTGCAGGAAGTCGAGCACCGGGTCGATCAGCTTCTGGAAGCGGTTGCTGTGGGAGGCCTGGATTCCCAGCGGCACTGCGATCGCCAGCGTGACGGCCACGGCCACCAGCGTCTGGGCCAGCGTGTCCATCGACAGCTCCCACATGCCCAGCCACCCGATCCCCAACAGGGCGACGCCGATGCCGAGCCCCAGCGTGACGCCACGAGCCAGCAGACCCCCCAGCACGCCGAGCCCGATCATGGCCGGCCAGGGGATGCCCGACGAGAGCAGCTCCCGCAGCGGCGTCACCATGTAGACGGTGATGAAGTCGCTGAGCGGCCCGGTGCCGATGCCCGAGTTGCCGATGTCGTAGAGGTTGTCGCGCGCCCACGCCGTGATGTCGTTGATGTACGGCGCGTAGTGCCACCTCAGCCATTCGGGGAACGTGTTGTGACCCACGATGCCGCCCACCAGCGCCCCCAGAGCCGTTGCTGCCATGATCGGGCGGATCGCCCTGGTGTCTGCGGCCCGCAGCGAGTCGCCCGCATGCCCATTGGTGCGGGAGCCGCGGCCGCGCCCGCCCAGGGTGGCGATGCCCCGGGTGAAGCGGTCCAGGATGATCGCCATGATGACGATGGCGACGCCGGCCTCGGAGGCTTCGCCGACATCGATGTCGCGCATGGCTCGAAGCACGTCCTGACCGAGACCGCCCGAGCCGATGAAGGCGGCGATCACCACCATGCTCATGGCCAGCATCGTGGTCTGGTTGGCGCCGGCCAGGATCGCCGGGCGAGCAGCGGGGATCCTCACCAGCCGCAGCGTCTGACGGTCGGTGGCGCCGAACATCTCCGAGGCTTCCACCATCGGCCCGGGCACGTTGCGCAGGCCGACATCGGTGAGCCGCACCACTGGTGGCAGGGCGAAGATGACCGTCGCGATCAGCGCCGGCACCCGCCCGATGCCGAACAGCAGCACGAACGGGATGAGATAGACGAACCCGGGCATGGTCTGCATGGCGTCGAGCGTCGGGCGAAGCACCCCGGCGAACCGGTCGTTGCGCCAGGCCGCGATGCCCAGCGGGATGCCGGCCAGCAGCGACAGGAACACAGCCACGCCCATCAGCGCGAGCGTGGCGAAGCCCTGCTGCCACAGATCGGTTATGCCGATGAGCACGACGCCGCAGAAGCCGAGCGCGCCCGCCACCCGGCCGCGCACGCGCCACAGGCCGAGGCCGCAGAACACCGGGTACACGTACCACGGGAACCACCGCAGGATCGCCTCGAGCCGGCGGATGCCCGCATCGGCCAGATCAGTCAGCGGGTTCAGCAGCACCGTGTACAGCCAGTGGGACGTCTGGTTGTTGATGAGCCAGCGCCGTGTGCGGTCGATGGGGTCGGCCAGGCCGAGGTTCCACGACTCCGGAAAGGCGCCGACCGATGCGACGAAGCCGACGATCACGAGAGCGAACGCGGCGGCTGCCAGCCCCACGGCGAACGGCGACCGCCGCCGCGAAGCGGGCGCGCCGGCGCCGGCACCAGGACCGGCAGCAACGGTCTGGCTCATCGCAGGCTCTGGGTCATCGCAGGTTCTGCTCCAGCGCTGTGTCCGATGGCGGTGCTGGAGTGCCGTGTGTGCGGGCTCGGCTCATCGCAGGTTCTGCTCCAGCACCGCTGCCACATCGTCCTGGTGGAGCAGGCCCAGAGGGTCACCCTCGGCGTCGCAGACCACCACCGGGCGATGCAGCGACAGCAGGAACGGCAGGGCCGATTCGAGCGTGGCAGTCTCGGTCGTGCGCGGCCAGCTCTCCTCGACGGCGACGTCGCCGACCGGCCGCATCAGGGAGCACGCGGGGAGCACCTTGGCGATCGGCGCATCCTGCGTGAAGGCCCGCACGTAGTCGTCGGCGGGCTGGGTCAGGATCTCGAGCGGCGTCCCGACCTGGGCGAAGGCCCCGTCTCGCATGATGGCGATTCGGTCGGCCAGACGCAGAGCCTCGGCGAAATCGTGGGTGATGAACACGATGGTGCGCTGCAGTTCGAGCTGCAGTGCCACCAGCTCGTCCTGCATGTCGCGCCGGATGAGCGGGTCGAGCGCCGAGAACGGCTCGTCGAAGAACAGCACCTCGGGCTCCACCGCGAGGGCACGGGCCAGCCCGACCCGCTGCTGCATGCCGCCGCTCAGCTGCTGGGGGTAGTGGTCGGCCCAGCCGTCGAGCCCCACGGTGGCGAGCACCTCGCGCGCCCGCTGATGGCGCTCGTCACGCGCAACGCCCTGCACTTCCAGCCCGTACGCCACGTTGTCGACCACGCGCCGGTGCCCGAACAGGCCGAAATGCTGGAAGACCATCGCCATCTTGCTGCGGCGCAGCTCGCGCAGTGCCGTGTCGCTGGCGTCGGCCAAGACGGTGCCGCACACCTCGATGTCGCCGAAAGTGGGTTCGACCAAGCGAGAGATGCAGCGCACCAGCGTCGACTTGCCCGAGCCAGACAAGCCCATCACCACGAACGTCTCGCCCGCTTCCACCTGGAAGCTCACGTCCTGAACTGCCACCAGGCAACCCGTCTCAGCCTGTATCCGGTCTCGTTCCGCACCAGACTCGGCCAGCTCGCGCGCGGCGTCGACCTTTCTGCCGAAGATCTTCCACAGCCCGGTGACGCTGACCGTTGTCTCGGCCGCGTCAGCATCCGCGCCCGTCATCTTCTGGACGGTTGGGATACCGGCCGGATCGGGAGACGTCTGATCCATGGGGGCCTCCCCAACCCGTATTACCGTCCAGCCGGACGGTTTCGGGGCATCGGTACGCTGTGCTGACTGTGGCACGATCTCAGCCCCGCGAAGCGACAAGCGCCGTCCCGCCGGCGCCGGTGTCGGGTGCCGACAGCGCCGCATCGAGATCGGGCCCGGTGCAGGAGCGCGCCGTGCAGACCCGCGAGCGCATCCTGCAGGCGGCCATCGAGGTCATCCGCACCGACGGCGCGGCCAACCTCACGCTCGACCGGGTTGCGATCGCGGCCGGTGTCAGCAAGGGCGGCTTCCTCTACCACTTCGGATCCAAGGACGCCCTGATGGCCGGGCTGCTCGACGAGACGCTCGCGGTCCTCGACGACGAGCTGGACATACGGGAAGCCCGGTTCCGGGCCGCCGACCCCGCTGGGGGCGGCACGTTCGCGCTCGCCTACCTCGACTACGTGCGTGAGCCCTACAAGGCCGCCGATGACACCTCGGCGTCGATCCTGGCGGCCGCGGCGCTCGACGACGAGCTGCTGGCGAATACCCGGGCAACGTTCGAGCGCTGGCAGGAGCGCCTCATGCACGACGACAAGCTGGCCCCCACCGCCGGCCTGCTTGCACGCATCGTGGGCGACGGGCTCTGGCTGATCGACCTGTTCGGCCTCGCACCCCCGACCAAGGCGGAGCGCCACGAGGTGCTCGACTTGGTCTCGGCGATGATCTCCGATCACGACGCCGGATACAGCGCCTGTCACGACAGCGAGGCGCCCGGCGCGGAACCCCCGCACGCCCGGCTGTAGACCGGCACATCCAGCGGCGCGAGCGGCTCGTTTCCCAGCAGCAGATCGGCGGCCTTCTCGGCGATCATCATGACCGGCGCGTAGATGTTGCCGTTGGTGACGGTGGGCATCACCGAGGCATCCACCACGCTGAGGCCCGACGTGCCGGCCACATTCATGGTCGACGGGTCGGTCACCGCCAGCTCGTCGGTGCCGAGCCGCGCCGTGCCCGCCGGGTGCAGCGCCGTCTCAGCGTCGCGTGCCACCCAATTCATGATCTCGTCGTCGGACTGGGTACCGAGGCCGGGCGACAGCTCGCCATCGTTGTAGGCCGCGAAGGCCGGCTGGTTCATGATGTGACGGGTGACACGCACGGTCTCGACCCACTCGCGCCGGTCTTGGGCGGTGGACAGGTAGTTGAACCGGATCGCCGGCTTGATCGTGGGGTCGGGCGAGCTGATGCGCACCCAGCCGCGCGCATCGGAATACATCGGCCCGACGTGCACTTGGTAGCCGTGCTTGCTGACCGGCGCCGAGCCGTCGTAGCGCACTGCCAGCGGCAGGAAGTGGAACATGAGGTTGGGGTAGGCCTCGTCGGTGTTGCTGCGCACGAAGCCGCCCGCCTCGAAGTGGTTCGTGGCCCCCGGCCCCCGCCGCGCCAGCCACTGCAGCCCGATCCACGGGCGGCGCCAGCGGCGCAGGTGGGGCTGCATCGACACCGGCAGCTTCGAGGCGTACTGGATGTACACCTCCAGATGGTCCTGGAGGTTCTCGCCGACTCCTTCGGCGGGTGAGACCACCTCGATGCCGTGCTGGCCGAGCAGCGTGGGGGCGCCCACGCCGGAGAGCTGCAGTAGCTGCGCCGAGCCGAACGCCCCCGCGCACAGGATCACGTGCCCGCCCCGGGCGACCCGGGTGCGGCCCCGCCGGCCCTTTTGCTGGTACTCGACACCGGTCGCCCGGTTGCCGTCGAAGAGCACCCGGCTGATCAGCGCGCCGGTGCGCAGGTCTAGATTCGGGCGCTGCATCACCGGGTGCAGGTAGGCCTGCGAGGCGGACAAGCGCCGGCCGCGGTGAATGTTGCGGTCGAACGCCGCAAAACCCTCCTGGCGGAAGCCGTTCACGTCGTCGGTCAGCTCGTAGCCGGCCTGCTGCACGGCGTCGAAGAAGGCCTCGAACAGGGGGCTGGTGGCTGGGCCCCGCTCGAGCACCAGCGGGCCGTCGCCGCCGCGCCAGTCATCGGGGCCCGCCAGGCAGCTCTCCATCCGCTTGAAGTACGGCAGGCAGTGCCGGTAGTCCCACGCCGCCATGCCGGGCCGGCTGGCCCACTTGTCGTAGTCGGCCGGGTTGCCGCGCTGGAAGATCATCCCGTTGATGGAGCTGGAGCCGCCGAGCACCTTGCCGCGGGCGTGGTACACCCGCCGCTCGCCCATGTGCGGCTCTGGCTCGGTCTCGTACTGCCAGTCGTAGAAGCGGTTGCCGATCGGCATGGCCAGCGCGGCCGGCATGTGGATGAGCACGTCCCACCGGTAGTCGCGGCGACCGGCCTCGAGCACCAGCACCTTGTTGGCCGGGTCCGCACTCAGCCGGTTGGCGAGCGCGCAGCCGGCCGATCCGCCGCCGACGATGATGAAGTCGTACAGGGGTTCGGTCACCGGATCACCTGAGGGGCAGTGCTTGCGGGCATGCGAGACGGGCCCCGCCGGTGCCGGCCTGCTAGCCGACGCCGACGGGCCAGCGCCCGAGGAGGAGGATCTGCGTGCAGACGGGCTACTGGAGCCAGGCGCTCCAGGTTGCCTCATTGTCCGCGATCCACGCCGCAGCGGCATCGTCGATCGACATGCCCTCGCCCTCGACGGCCGCCAGCATGGAGATCTGGTCGGCGCTGTCGTAGTTCATGGCTCGCAGGAAGGCGTCAGCTGCGGGGGCGTTCTCGGCGAGGCTCGCATCGATGATCTTGAACAGAACATCGGCGGGATAGTCGCAGTCGACACCGCCGGCGTCGGCCGTGGCGTAGCAGTCGTCGCTGTAGTCGGGCAGCGCCACGTTGGTGAGGTCGTAGCTGTTGAACGCCGAGTGCGGTGTCCACAGGTACACCAGGATCGGCTCCTCCCGGCTGTACGCAGCGTCGACGGCGGCCAGGATCGCAGCCTCCGACCCGGCGTAGACCACCTGCATCGGCAGGCCCAGGTTGTTGATGATGTCCTCGTCGTACTGGACGAAGCTGGGATCGCCGCCCAGGAATTGCCCCAGGTCGCCCGTCTCGGCTGTGGCGTACAGGCCGGCCAGCGCCGGATCGGCGAAGCCTTCCCAGGTCGCCAGCTCCGGATGGCGCTCGATCATGTAGGTCGGGGTGAACCAGCCGATCTTGCCGACCGGGCCGAGCAGGCCGGCATGGTCGACGTTGGCGTCGGCGTTGTCGATGAAGTCGATCACGTTCTGGGCGTGGCCCGACGGCCACACTTCGAGCGACGCGCTGATCTCGCCGGTGTTGATGGCCGCCCACTGGGCGTTCTCATCGATGTCGACGATGTCGACGTCATAGCCGAGCTCGCTCTCGAGCAGCTGTGCTGCGACAGCCACGTTCAGAGCCGAGCCGTTCCACGGATTCGCGGCCAAGGTGATCGAGGTCTGCGACCCGAGGCCGCCATCGTCGCCGCCGTCATCGTCGCTGCCGGTGCATGCGGCAGCGGCGAGGCCGAGTACCGCGACGAGCGCTACCAGCAGCTTCAGGCTGCCGGGCCTTCGATGGCGGCAAGTTCGTTCGCCGGATTTGCGTATTTCGGACATGGGCACCCCCCGGTGTGTGTTTCCCGCCTGTCGCCGACAAGTGCCGGCAGCCCTCCCCGAGGGCGCTCGGCCTGCCGCCGGTCCGGTTGTCCCAGCCGTCCCGGATAAAACAGGCCATTTAGACGGTTTTCGAAAAGATAGCACGCCCGAGACACGCCAATACCGCGCACAAGCGCGCGCTCGGAACCGGCGGCCATCAGCGCGAGGCAAGCGGCTGAGCCGATCGGCGGCGGTGCTGGTTCTGGCCGGTCGCGGCCGGGCCTACTGTGCGGATCGATGACCGCACCCAACGTCCTGCTGGTCATGGCGGATCAGCTTGCGCCGCACTTCACCAGCACCTACGGCCACCCCGTGGTGCAGACGCCGTCGATGGACTCGCTCGCCGGGCGCGGCGTCCGGTTCGATGCCGCGTACTGCCATTCGCCGCTGTGCGCGCCGTCGCGGTACTCGATGATGACCGGCCGGCCGGCGTCGCAGATCGGCGCCTGGGACAACGCGTCGGAGTGGAGCGCCGCAGCCCCCACCATCGCTCACTGGCTGAACCTGGCGGGATACCGGACAGTGCTGTCGGGGAAGATGCACTTCGTCGGGCCCGACCAGCTGCACGGCTTCAGCCGGCGCCTCACCACCGACATCTACCCGGCGAACTTCGCGTGGACGCCCAACTGGGATGCGGCCGACGAGCGGATCGGCAAGTGGTACCACAACATGGACAGCCTCTCGGAGGCCGGTCAGGCGCTCGCCACCTACCAGATCGACTACGACGACGAGGTCGGCTTCGCCACACGCCGCTGCCTGTACGACCTAGCCCGCGAGCCCGACGACCGTCCGTTCTTCTTGGCGGCGGCGTTCATCCACCCCCACGACCCCTATGTGGCACGGCCCGAGTGGTGGAACCTCTACGACCACGACCGGATCGACCTGCCGGGACCGGTGCCCGCCGAATTCGATCCGCACACCGTGCGCATCCGAGCTGGCATCGAGGCCGACACCCGGGGGTGGACAGAGGAGCAGTGCCGCACTGCCCGCCACGCCTACTACGCCAACACGAGCTACTTCGACTGGTGGCTGGGCGAGCTGCTCGCGGTGCTGGACGAGACCGGCCGCGCCGACGACACCGTGGTGATCGCCACCAGCGATCACGGCGACATGCTCGGCGACCGGGGATCCTGGTTCAAGATGTCGTTCTTCGAGCGTTCGGCCCGCGTCCCGCTGGTGATGGCTGGGCCCGACATTGCTGCGGGCACGGTGCCCAACGCGTGCTCCCTGCTGGATCTGGCTCCCACGCTGGCCGACATCGCGGGAGGTTCGCTGGCTGAGCTGGGCGCACCGCTCGACGGCCGCAGCCTCTGGCCCGCGGCAACCGGGGGCGATGATCCGGTCGACGAGACGGTCGGCGAGTACATGGGCGAGCTGACTTCGCATCCCCTGTTCATGATCCGTCGCGGCCAGTACAAGTACATCCACTGCGATACCGATCCGCCGTTGCTGTATGACCTCTCGGCTGATCCGGCCGAGCACCGGAACCTGGCGGACTCGCCCGAGCTGGCGGACCTGTCGGCTGCGTTCGCCACCGAGGTCGCCCGGCGCTGGGACTCCGCCGCGATCCGTGAGCAAGTGGTGGCCTCCCAGCGCGCCCGCCGGGTGGTCCACGCCGCCGCCGCGCAGGGCTGGGACTACTCGCCGCCCCGGGATCCCGCCGACGAGTACATCCGCGACCACATGGATTGGGCCGAAGCCGGCCCCAAGCTCCGCTACCCCGCCAGATAGACGGCGATCCTGTTCGGGATCCTGAAGGCCACCATCGGGCTGCGAGTGTCGGCGGAGGAGGAAATGGTGGGTCTCGACGTTTCCGAACACGGGGGCCCCGGTATGGCGCTGGACAACGTGGTTTCGAGCGGCTGACACTCGGCCATGGGCTGAGTTGCCCAGCGGCACTATCTCTGCTGTCAGCGGAAGTCCCCGGGTCATCGCCCGGGGACTTCCCGCGTCTAGCTTCGGCTGGGTGCTGTGGCGGGTGCTCGCGAACCTGGGGCGGGGGTTCGCCATGGGCGCTGCGGATGTTGTGCCGGGGGTGTCTGGCGGGACCGTGGCGCTGCTGTTGGGGATCTATGACCGGCTGGTGGAGCAGATTGCGCACTTGAGTGCTGCTGCCGCCCAGGCGTTGCGCGGCCGGTTGCGCCGGGCATTCGCCATGGCGGTGCGAGCCGAGTGGGGGTTTCTTGTCGCTTTGGCCGCGGGAATCGGCGCTGCCATCTTGGCGCTCGTCGAGGCGGTGCGGTGGCTGATTGATGAGCAGCCCGTTGGCTTCTCGGCGGCGTTCTTCGGGCTGGTAGCGGTAACCGTGGTGACCACTCGGTCGCAGGTGAGCCGCTGGCGTGCGGACCTCGCGGTCACCTTCGTGGTGGTGGGCGTGGCGGTGTTCTTGCTGCTGGGGGTGCGCGCGGGCAGCGTTGCCGATCCGGCCGCGGTGGTGATCGTCGGCGCGGGTGCGCTGGTGATCTGCGCCATGATCCTGCCCGGCATCTCCGGGGCGTTCGTGCTGCTGCTGCTGGGGCTGTATGACCCCATCACCGAAGCGGTCTCCGATCGAGACGTCGGCACCGTCGTGCTGTTCGGGCTGGGCGCGGTGATCGGCCTCGCGGTGTTCTCACGGCTGCTGCAGCGGCTGCTCGACCGCTGGCGCGACGCGATGATTGCCGTGCTGATGGGCCTGATGGCCGGTTCGCTGCGGGTGCTGTGGCCCTGGCCGGTGGGCGACGCCGATGCGGGCGGCTTCGGGAATGCTGCGCTCGGCGCGCCGCCTGCATCCGACCTGGCGGCGGCCGCTATTGCTGCTGTCGCTGCGGGCGCTGTTGCGGTGGTGCTGCACCGTGTCGGTGCCCGCCAAGTGCCGGTTGAGGTTCCGCAGGGATAGCTGCTCTGCCTCGCCGTTCTCGGCTTGGAGAGCGATGCGGTGCCGCGAGCCGAGACTGTTCCGCTACCGTCCGGCGCTGTCCCGCCGCGCCGTCTCGGCGGACAATTCCCACGGCGCCTGCCGCGTCAGCGTTGTTGAATTCGGAAGCACATGGCCACTTCTCTCGTCATCGTCGAGTCGCCCGCGAAGGCGCGCACGATCTCGCGCCTGCTGGGCGACGAGTACGTGGTGGAGTCGTCCGTGGGCCACATCCGCGACCTGCCGCGCAATGCCTCTGAGGTGCCCGCTGCCTACAAGTCGGAGTCGTGGGCGACGCTGGGCGTCAACCCCGACGACGGCTTCAAACCGCTCTATGTCGTGACGGCCCGCGACCAGGTGCGGCGCCTGAAATCGCTGCTGCGCACCGCCGATGAGCTCTACCTCGCGACCGATGAGGACCGCGAGGGCGAGGCCATCGCCTGGCACCTGCTCGAGGTGCTGAACCCGCAGATTCCGGTGCGGCGCATGGTCTTCCACGAGATCACCGCCGCGGCGATCCGCGATGCCATCGACAACCCCCGCGATCTCGACCGGCGGCTGGTGGATGCGCAGGAAGCGCGGCGCATCTTCGACCGGCTCTACGGCTATGAGGTCTCGCCGGTGCTCTGGCGCAAGGTGGCGCCCCGGCTCTCCGCGGGCCGGGTCCAGAGCGTGGCCAACCGGCTCATCGTCGAGCGCGAGCGCGAGCGGATGGCCTTCCGGGCCGCCGAGTACTGGAGCATCACCGCCACGCTCCACGCCCAGCCCGCTGCCGCAGCCGGCGGTGCCGCCGCGGCCGCAGGTGCTGCCGCCGCCCCCGGCGCGGGCGCTGACCCAGCTCGCCCGGCCGGCGAGCAGTTCGACGCCTCGCTGGTGTCGTTGAACGAGCGCCGCATCGCCACCGGTCGCGACTTCGACCAGCAAGGCGAGCTGCGCACCGAGGCCGTCTCTGTGCTCGACGCCGGCGCTGCGGCGTCGCTCGCCGATGCCTTGACCGGGGCTCAGCTCGCCGTGACCTCGCGCGAATCCAAGCCCTACCGGCGCCGCCCCCCGGCGCCGTTCATCACCTCGACGCTGCAGCAGGCGGCCGGTGCCCGGCTGGGCTTCTCCGCCGCGCGAACGATGGCCGCGGCTCAGCGGCTGTACGAGAACGGCCGCATCACCTACATGCGCACCGACAGCACCACGCTGTCAGGCCAAGCGCTCAGTGCGGCACGGCAGGTTGTGGCCGGCCGCTACGGCGAGGACAACCTGCCGCCCAAGCCCCGCATCTACACCCGCAAGGTCAAGAACGCCCAAGAGGCGCACGAGGCCATCCGCCCCGCCGGCGACAGCTGGCCCGCGCCCGGCAGCGTCACCGATCTTGGTGGCGACGCCGCCCGCCTGTACGACCTCGTGTGGCAGCGCACCGTGGCCAGCCAGATGATCGATGCGACCGGCGAGACCGTCACGATCAGGCTGGCCGGCACGGCGGCCTGCGATCTGCCGCCGGCACTGTCGCAGGGCTCGCCGGCGGCCGGCCGCCACAGCGTCGAGCTGTCCGCCGCCGGCACCGTGGTGCGCAGCCCCGGCTTCCGGCTCGTCTACGCACCGCCGCCGGCAGGCGCCGACGAGGAGCCCGAGCGCATCCTGCCCGACTTGGAGGCCGGCGATGCAGCAACGGCGGTGTCGCTGGTGCCGGCCGAGCACAGCACCAACCCGCCGGCCCGGTTCACCGAGGCGTCGCTGGTGCGGCGGCTCGAGGAGCTGGGCGTGGGCCGGCCGAGCACCTACGCCAGCATCATCGAGACCATCCAGGCGCGCGGGTACGTGTGGAAGAAGGGCTCGTCATTGGTGCCGGCGTTCACCGCGTTCGCCACCGTGGGCCTGATGGAGCGGCACTTCGATCACTTGGTCGACTACGCGCTCACGGCCCGCATGGAATCCGACCTCGACGAGATCGCGAGCGGCGAGCGCGACGCCCAGCCGTGGCTGACGACGTTTTATTTCGGCGATGAGGGCGCCGACACGCCCCAGGCCGCCGGCGGCCTGCGCTACCTCGTCTCCGACGACCGGCTGGCAGACATCGACCCAGCCGAGATCAACAGCATCCCCATCGGCGCCGACGCCGACGGCGAGCCCGTGGTGGCGCGGGTGGGGCGCTTCGGGCCGTACCTGCGGCGCGGCGATGCCACCCGGCCGCTGCCCGACGACCTCGCGCCCGACGAGCTCACCATCGAACGCGCACTCGAGCTGCTCGCTGCGCCCACCGAACGGGTGCTGGGCACCGACCCCGCAAGCGGGCTCGACATCATCGTGCGGCCCGGGCGTTTCGGGCCGTACATCTCGGTGGGCAGGCCCGACGAGACCGAGGACCGGCCCCGTACCGCATCGCTGCTGTCCGGCCAGTCGCCCGAGACCGTGACGCTGGACGACGCGCTGCAGCTGCTGACGCTGCCGCGCACCGTCGGCGCCGATCCGGCGGACGGCGCCGAGATCACCGTGCAGAACGGCCGCTTCGGCCCCTATCTCACCAAGGCGCCTGTCGGCGAGGCGAAGGCTGAGAACCGCAGCCTCACCTCGGAGGAGCAGCTCTTCACGCTCACCTTGGACGAGGCGCTGGCGCTGCTCGCCCAGCCCCGCCGCCGCCGGGGCCAGCAGGCGGCGAATGCGGGCCGCGAGATCGGCCAGGACCCCGACAGCGGCAAGCCCATGGTGCTGAAGGACGGCCGCTTCGGCCCGTACGTGACCGACGGCGAGTACAACGCGTCGCTGCGCCAGGGCGACGATGCCGAGACGCTGACCGTGGAGCGGGCGGCCGAGTTGCTGGCGATTCGGCGCGCCAAGGGTCCGGCCAAAAAGCGTGCTGCCCGGCGCAAGCAGCCGGCCAAGAAGAAATCCCCGGCAAAGAAACGCGCCGCCCGCAAGCGCGCCGCGAAGAAATCTCCGGCAAAGAAACGCGCCGCCAAGAAGAAACCGGGCTAGCAGGCAACGCCGGCCTCCTAGCCTGCTGAGTGCCATGGATTCGGACAGCGCGATTCCGTCGTCCGGCGGCCCGGACGCGCCTGACGCCGACGCAGGCACCGGGGCGCCGCAGCCAGGGCTGTTCGCAGCGCCGGGGTTCCTGCGCCTGTGGATCGCCCAGGTGGTCAGCTCGTTCGGCGACTGGATCGGGCTGCTCGCCACCATCGAGGTGGCGCGCCGCATCGGCGGCGATCAGCCGGGCTCCGCCATCGCGCTGGTGGTGACTGCGCGGGTGTTGCCGGGCTTCTTCCTGGCATCGGCCGGCGGCATCATCGTCGACCGCTTCAACCGCAAACGGCTGCTGGTGATCTGCGACATCGTGCGGGCCGGCGTGCTGCTGACCATCCCGTTCATCGACCGGGTGTGGCTGCTGGTGCTGGCGTCGCTGGCCCTCGAGCTGGCCACCTCGCTGTGGAGCCCCGCCAAGGAGGCGATCGTCCCCAACATCGTGCCCGCCCGGCACCTCACCGCGGCGAACTCGCTGGGCCTGGTGGCCGCGTACGGCACGTTCCCCCTGGGCGCGGGCGCCTTCGCCCTCATGGCCAAGCTGGGCGAGCTGATCGGCTGGACCGACATCGGCCAGGTGGAGATGTCGCTGGTCCTCGACTCGGCCACCTTCCTCTTCGCCGCCGCGATCATCGCCACGCTGCCGCTGTCGCCGCACATCACCGCAGCGCACCGCAAGCGCGACACCGGCCGCCGTATCGACTGGCGCCAGGGATTCCGCGAGCTGCGCGAAGGCTGGGACTTCATCGCCCTGAACCCGCAGGTGCGTGCCGTGCTGGTGGGCCTGGGCACCGGCATGATCGGCGGCGGCATGCTGGTGCCGCTGGGGGCGGTCTTCAACGACGAAGTGCTGGGTGCCGGCAGCGCCGGCTTCAGCTCGATCCTGGTGGCGATGGGCGTGGGCGTCGGCGGCGGGGTAGCGCTGGTGACGCTGGTGCAGGCGGCAGCGAACCGCTCAGCTCAGGGCCGTCGGCTTGAGGCTCCCCGGAGGTTCCTGCGGCTCACGGCCCGCTTGGTGCTCTCAGCCTTCTACGCCGTCGCACGGTGGTTGGCGGCTTCATCGTTCGGCCAGCGCGACCGCCTGTTTGTGCTCTCGGTCTTCGTCGCCGGCGGGTCGCTGCTGTTTGCCGCTTCGATGTCCACGGCGCTGCTGGTGCTCGCCGGCGTGCTGGCGCTGGGGCTGGCTGCCGGCTCGGTGTACGTCACCGGGCTGACGCTGCTGCACGAGAACGTGGAAGAGGTGCTGCGAGGGCGGGTCTTCGCGGCCATGTACACGCTGGTGCGGTTCTGCCTGCTGATCTCCATGGCGGCCGGGGGCTTCCTGTCCGACGGCTTCCAGTGGCTCTTCGAGGTGGCGTTCGACAACGAGATCCGCGTCGGCGACTCGGTGCTCGCGTTGCCCGGCGTGCGGGGGGCGCTGTGGCTGGGGGCGTTGCTGATCCTGATGGCGGGTGTGCTGGCCGCCCTGTCGCTGCGCAGCCGGCGTGGCGACGGGCGCAGGGCACCGCAGGCCGCCGACACCGGCGAAGATGCGCCATGACTCGCCGCGGCCGCTACATCGCATTCGAAGGCTGGGAGGGAAGCGGCAAGACAACGCAAGCAGGCCTGCTCGCCGAGCACTTGGGCGCAGCGCTCACCCGAGAACCAGGAGCGACACCGTTGGGCGAGCACTTGCGTGAAGTCCTGCTCGGTGCCGACCATTGGCCGAGCCCTCGGGCGGAGGCCTTGCTGTTTGCTGCTGACCGGGCGCAGCACATTGCCGAAGTGGTCTCGAAACATCTCGCCCACGGCCTCGACGTCGTCACGGACCGTTCGTACGGTTCGACGCTGGCCTATCAGGGTTACGGCCGGGGCTTGCCCCTGGCGGAGTTGCGGATGCTGATCGAGTGCGCCTCTCGCCGCCCTGACCCGCCGCCGGCCGGACACGAACTGCCGGAGGTGATCTTGCCCGACGTCGTCGTCTTGCTCGACGTGCCGCTCGACCACCGGCGCACTCGCTCGCGCCAGAAGAGCAAGCAGGCGAGAAAGAAGGATGACATCGACGGGATCCAGATGACGCTGTTGGGCGACGGCGAAACCGGCGCAGCGCTGCAAGGAGACAAGTTCGAGGACGCAGACAGCTTGTTTCGCGAGAGCGTCTGGAGCGGCTTCAGGGACCTGTGCGCGGCGGAGCCCGAGCGCTGGGTGCTCGTCGACGGAACCGGCCGGCGGCCCGAAGTTGCCGAGCGTGTCCGCGAAGCGGTCGCCGGAAAGCTGGCCGACGGTGCCTGAGGCGGCCGAGCCGGCCCCGCTGTCGCTGTTCGATTTCGGTGACCCGCCGCCTGCGCCCGAGCCCGCGCAAGGTGTCGCAGAGGCTGTCCCGGCTGACGAGGCGGCGCCGGCCGCGGCGACCACGCCCGCCTCCGCTGCGCCGCCCCCGCCCCCAGCTCCGCCGGTCGATGAGGCGCCGGTCGGCAACCTGCTCGACGGAATCGTGGGCCAGCCCGCAGCCGTCGACCGCCTGCGGGCAGCGCTGGCCTCGCCGCTGCCCTCCTACTTGTTCGTCGGCCCCGCGGGTGCCGGCCTGCGCGGCGCTGCGTGTCGCTTCGCAGGCGAACTGCTGGCGGCGCGCAGCGCGACTCCCGAGCGTGAACGCCGCCTCGCGCTCGCCGAGCAGCACCCCGATCTGCTGGTCTTCGACCGTGTCGGCGCCGCCATGACGGCCGAGCAGGCCCGCGAGGCGGTGCGTGCCGCCGCAGCTGCGCCCGTCGCCGGCGAGCAGAAGGTCATCGTGCTCTGCGACGTCGACCGTGCAGCGCTGAGCGCGCCGATCCTGCTCAAGTCGGTCGAGGAGCCCCCGCCGTCGTGTGTCTTCGTGCTGCTCGCGGAGGAAGTCAACCGGTCGATGGAGACGCTGGCCTCCCGCTGCGCACGCGTCGACTTCGAATCGCTGGGCGACGCCGACCTGCAAGCGCTGCTCGTGGCCGAGGGCATCGAGCATGGCCGCGCCAGCTTCGCCGCTGCCGCTGCCGGCGGTTCGATCGACCGTGCTCGCCTGCTCGCCTCCGATGACGACGCTGCCGTGCGCATCGAGACGTGGCGCGGCCTGCGGGGCACCCTGAACGGCACGGCATCCGCAGCGATGGCAGCAGTGGATGCCGCGTTGGAGGCGGCCGAGCAAGCTGCCGCACCGCTCGAAGCCCGCCACGAGGCAGAGCGAGCAGCAGCCGACGAGCAGGCCGAGCTCTACGGCACGAATGTGGGCCGCAGCTCGCTCGACGAGCGTCACCGCCGCGAGCTGCGCCGGGTGCGCACCGACGAGATCACCATGGGCTTGGCCGTGCTGGCATCGCAGATCCGCGATGAATCCGCCAACGGCAGCCTGCGTGCAGAGTCGGCAGCGGTGCAGCTCGATGCCATCGGTGACGCCGCCGAGGCACTGCGCTTCAACGCCAACCAGTGATTGGCCCTGAGCTGTCTGTTCATCCGCCTCGGCCACGCAGGCCCGTAGCGCGCCGCCCGTGAAGCCGCCGGGGTGCCAGCGAGCCCGAGGTGGGGATTGAACCCACGACCTGCTCTTTACGAGAGAGCCGCTCTGCCACTGAGCTACTCGGGCAATGAGTTGGCGCGAAGTGCGCCGCCTGATCCGGATCCGCCGGTCGGGCTTACCGAATGCGCGCCGCTGCCGCCAGCAGGATGAGGCTACCGAAACCGCATCTGGTGCCCGCCAGCGCGTTCCGACACGGAATCACTGGCAACATTTGACGAGACAAGAAATTCTCTCGTTTCCCGGGAACCCGGCGTGAGAGACTGCGGGCGTGAGGAGCAAGAACGTGGTTGCCGAACCCCGAACACCACCTGCCCGCACTGCGAGCGACCAACCGGAGCAATTTACGCATGGGCCGAGGCTGCTCTCGAGCACGCCGATCTCGCGGACACAGACGACCCGGCCGGGGTGGTCGCGACCGTAACAACCCCCGGCGGGCATCACATCCGTGCCAGTGTTCGAGGTGTAGTTCCGCTGTGTCCAGCAGGCCGCGCCTATGGTGCACCGCGCTAGGCACGTCTGCGATCTGCGGTTCGACGGGCAAGGAGTGCTGCGTGAACGCACAGACGCACGGTGAGCTCGCGAACTTCATCTGGGATATCTGCAATCTGCTGCGTGGACCGTACAAGCGCAACGAGTACCGCAAGGTGATCTTGCCGTTGACGGTGCTGCGTCGGTTCGACTGCGTGCTGGCGGACACCAAGGACGATGTGCTGGCCGCTGAGCGGGTCCACGCGAAGCAGTCCGAGAACGTGCGGCACCAGTTGCTGGCCGCGGCTGCGCAGCGGAGCTTCTACAACACGTCGCCGTTCGATTTCGCACGGCTGCTCGATGATCCTGATCAGATCGCTGCGAATCTGAACGCCTACGTCGCTGCGTACTCGCCGAACGTGCGCGACATCATGGCGAGCTTCGACTTCGGCGCTCAGATTGCCCGTCTGAACGACCGGCAGCGGCTGTTTTTGGTGGTCCAGCGCTTCGCGAATCTCGATCTGTCCCCGGAGCGTGTGGACAACATGCAGATGGGGTATGTGTTCGAGGAGTTGATCCGCATCGGTGCTGAGCAGTCGAATGAGGAAGCGGGGGAGCACTTCACGCCCCGTGAGGTCATCCGGCTGATGGTCAGCCTGCTGCTGTCGCCAGAGCCCGATCTCGGCCGCAGCCATGTCGTCAAGACGATCTATGACCCCGCGTGCGGCACCGGAGGCATGCTGACGGTGGCGGAGCGGTTCCTGCGGGATCACAACGCTGAGGCTCGGCCGCATCTGTTCGGTCAGGACATCAACGACGAGTCCTGGGCGGTGTGCCGTTCGGACATGCTGATCAAGGGCGAGGACGCCGACAACATCAAGCTCGGCGATTCATTCACCGACGACGGCTACCGGCGCCAGTCCGACGACACGCCGTGGGCGTTCGACTACATGTTGGCCAACCCGCCGTTCGGGGTCGAATGGAAGCAGCAGGAACAGGCCCTCAGGGCCGAACGTGACACGCTGGGCTTCAAGGGACGTTTCGGGGCTGGGCTGCCGCGCATCAACGACGGGTCGCTGCTGTTCCTGCAGCACATGCTGTCGAAGATGCAGCCCGTCGCCGACGGCGGCAGCCGCATAGCAATTGTGTTCAACGGGTCGCCGCTGTTCACCGGCGACGCGGGCAGCGGCGAGAGCGAGATCAGGCGCTGGATCATCGAGAGCGACTGGCTGGAGGCCATCGTCGCTCTGCCGGATCAGCTTTTTTACAACACCGGCATCTCCACCTACATCTGGATATTGACGAACCGCAAGGAGGAACATCGCCAAGGCAAGGTGCAGTTGATCGACGCCCGCGAGTTCTCTGTGAAGATGCGCCGCAGCCTCGGCAACAAGCGCAACGAAATCTCAGAGGACCAGATCGCCGACCTGACACGCATCCACGGCAGCTTCACCGACGGCGAGACCCGCGACATCACCGACGAAGATCCCGTCACCCATGAGCCGCGCACCCGGCCGCGAGTGGTCAGCAAGGTGTTCGACAACGACGAATTCGGCTACCGCAAGATCACCGTCGAACGGCCTCTGCGGCTCAACTTCGCCGCCACCTCTGAACGCATCGGTCGCATCGAGGACGAGCGTGCGTTCGTGAATCTCGCGAAGAGCCGCAAGCGCAGCGAATCCGAGCACGACGCCGAGGTAGCCGAAGGGCAAGCCCGCCAGCAGGCCATACGCGACGCGCTCGCGACGCTCGCTGAGACCACCGGCAGGGAAATGTTCGGCGACCGCGACGAGTTCACCGTGCGGCTGCGAGCCGCTGCCACAGCGCACGATCTCAGGCTCACCGCCGCCGAACGCAAGGCCGTGCTCGCAGCGCTCAGCGAACGCGACCCCGACGCTGCCGTCTGCCAGGACAGCAAAGGCAACGACGAACCCGACACGAGCCTGCGCGACACCGAGACGGTGCCGCTCGGCGAAGACATCGACACCTACATGGAACGCGAAGTCCGCCCGCACGTCGCCGACGCCTGGGTTGACCACGACAAGACCAAGACCGGCTACGAAATCCCCCTCAACCGGCACTTCTACGTCTACGAACCGCCCCGCCCGCTCAACGAGATCGAAGCCGACCTGCGAACCCTCGAAACCGAGATCGCCCAACTCCTCGCCGAAGTCACCACCTGACGCGCCCGGCGCCACGGCCTACGGTGAACTGCGGAGTTGACCACAGGAACACGAAGCAGACGCCGCGGCAGTACCGTCAGTCTTAGGTGCCATCACGAACGGGGACCATGACCATGAGCGAGACATCCGCGGACCGACCATCGGCACGGCTCGCGGCCGTGGGCCGTATCCGCCGGTCGCCGCTCAGAGATTTCCTGCACGGCGCAGCCCTGATCTTCGATTTCAGAGGCAACCTCGGCCAGCGAGGTATCTCTACGGTCCGCTGCCCATCAGATCGAGACCGCCTCGCTGAGGATTGGTGGGCTGTGGGCAATGACATGCGTCGAGCCATGGGCCAGCCGCCAGTCCAACGCCCGACTCCGTGACATCTGAAGAGCTGCCCGCCATAGCGGACGGCGACGATCGAGAGTCGCCGTCTGCAGAGCAGCTCTCGGTGGAGCACTATCAGGCCTCGTACCGCGCCGGGCTCGGTTCGTTCAACGTGGTTGCCTTGGTGACGCTGTTCGTTGTCGGCCGTCGGGACAGCCCGTCGTCTTGACGCATGGGCAGATTCCAATCCGTCTCCAGCACTTGGCTTGCGCTGGCCGTGACGGCACGTCACCGCAGGAGTTCGCGATGAAGCTGACATATGCAGTCGTCATCGAGACAGCCCCGAACAACTACTGCGCCTACGCGCCAGATGTTCCGGGCTGCATCAGCACAGCCGACACCCCCGAACGCATCGAACGCATCGACCGCATCGAAGAAGAGCGTGCCTTCGTGAACCTCGCGCAGAGCCGCAAACGCAGCGAAGCCGAACACGACGCCGAGGTAGCCGAAGGGCAAGCCCGCCAGCAGGCCATACGCGACGCTCACCGAGGCCGTGCCGCTGGGCGAGGACATCGACCCCTACATGGGGCGCGAAGTCTGCCCTCACGTCGCCGACGCGTGGCAGCCACCGCCATTTTCGGCATCCCGACAAACCTGGCACGGTCATGATGCCGGGTAAGTTGGGGAGCCAACTACGAACGGGCACATGGATCAACATCCAGAAGCAGGCTGGCCTGCGCGGGAGTTCGCGATGAAGCTGACCTACGCAGTCGTCATTGAGCAAGCCCCGAACAATTGCTGCGCCTATGCGCCAGACGTTCCGGGCTGCATCAGTGCGGCCGACACCCCCGATGAGATGCTTGCGATGATCCGCGAAGCGCTCACCTTCCACATCGAGGAGCTCATCGAAGGAGGCGCCGTCCCGGCGCCCTCGATGTCCCTCGACGGGGCCATCGCGTACCAAAACGGAGTCCTCGCCGATGCGGGCGCGACGGTGTCGGCCGAGTGCGGCGAGGCCCCGCCGACGCTGTCGACCCGGTTCGAGAGGGTCGAGATCGAGATCGCCGACCCTCGCCCAACCCTCGCCGCAGTAGCTGGGTGAGTTCGCGGGTCGAACGCCTTGGCCCGGCCCAAGATGCCGAGGTCACTGCATGAGGCGGGCATACACCGACTACCGCGACACTGGAGTCGCTTGGCTTGGGCAAGTGCCCGGTCATTGGGATGTCCTGCACTTGCGCCGCCACATGGAGATCGTGAGCGGCGGTACGCCCGCTAGGAGACTGCTGAGCAATCGGGTGTTGTGGGTGGGGGTCTGGGGGTTGTGGCGCGGTCGGGGTGTTCGGTGGCTGGCGGCGGGGTGCTGGCGGCGGTGGGGGGTCAGGTGGTGGCCCAGTTGGTGCCGTTGTGGTG
>JAJDZE010000106.1 GCA_022824805.1 Acidimicrobiia bacterium
GGATGTGAACGGGCTCGGGGCTGCGTGGGTTCCGGCAGTGGCAATTCCGGTGCGTTACAAGATCGAGTCGGGCTGGTGCAAGGCTTCTGTCTCGGCCCGACAACTCGCCGGTGCTGTCGGCCCGCCGATTTCTTCCTCCCTACTCCCGTAGCTAGTCATCGCCGTGCTGATCGGCTATAGCTATCCGTATGGCCAAGCCCCTGCTGGTAACGCTCTCGCACCACGACCGCGAGATGGATCTTGAGATCCGCTGCGAGGGCGCGGTCACAGTCGGCCATCTCGTTGATGAGGTGGTCTTGCGGGCGGGCCTCGACCGCTTGCCGCCTAGTCCGTCGATCGCGGTCGAGCGCACCGGCCGAACGCTCGTGCGTGATGCACTGATTGAGCGCAGCGACTTGCGCTCCGGTGACCGGTTGCGCCTCAGCGACGCGGCGAGGGCGACTCCAGAGTCCATGGTGCAGGTGGCCGCGGTGGCGGAGATCGTCGAGGGCCCCGACGCCGGGCGCTCGTTCGACCTAGGCGAGGGGATAAGCGACATCGGCCGCAGCGAGTTGTGCGATGTGCGCTTGGCCGATCCGATGGCGTCACGCCGCCACGCTCGCGTGCGAGTGGACGCGAGGATCCATGTGTGGGATCTCGGCGCAACCAACGGCGTGTTCGTGAACGAGCGCCGCATCCGTGAGGCCGCCGAAGTGGCCGAGCGCGACTTGGTGACCGTCGGCGACAGCAAGCTTCGCATCCACCTTCATCAACCCGAGGGTCCGCGGGTAGTGGGATCGGAGGTCCAGTTCAACCGGCCGCCCCGAGTGTTCAAGCCCTTCACCGGCACCGAGGTGAAGTTGCCTGCGCCGCCGGACGATCCTCCCAGGCAGTACCTGCCGATGATCGCCTCGGTGATCCCTCTGCTCATGGGGGTGGTGATGTGGCAGGTGTTCGGCAGCCTGATCTTCGCGGTGTTCATGCTGATGTCGCCGGTGATGATGCTCGGCAGCTTCTACGAGAGCCGCAAATCGGGCCGTAAGGTGCACAAGGAGCGCCTGGCAGAACACGGCCTGCTGGTGAACCGCGCCCTTGAGCAACTTGACGTTCTCCGCGAGGAGGAGATCGCGAGCAGGCACACCGAGTTCCCCTCGGTACAGGCCGCCGTGCAATTTTCCATACAACTGGCCCCTCGCCTGTGGGAGCGTCATCCCGACGACGACGAGTTTCTCGTGCTTCGAGTCGGTCGAGCCGAGCAATCAGCCCGGACAGCAGTGTCGATACACCCCGGTGGAAGCCGACGGATGCGTGACGAACTCGAAGAGATCCCCCCTCGCTACACGCGCATCCCAGGCTTGCCGGCGGTTGCCTCGTTGCCCGAGATAGGTGGTCTCGGAATTGCCGGGCCTGCTGAGTCCGCCCGCGCTCTTGCCCGGTCATTCATTGCGCAGCTGGTCGCAGTACACGCTCCGACCGAAGCAGCCGTTGCTGCCCTGCTTGCCAGCGAAGAGGCCCCTCAGTGGCAGTGGCTGGCGTGGTTGCCTCACGTCCAGAACGCGAACTCGCGAGTAGCGCCGAGCCATTTCGGACACGACGCGAGGACATGCGCACTCTTGCTCGCAAGCCTTCTGGAGCAATTGGACTGGCGGCTCAGCGCACGCGAGGAGCGGGGTCACCAGCAGCCCGTGCGCTTCGCCTCTCTGGTGACCCTGATCCACGAGCGAGCGCCGGTGGACAGGTCTCGGCTGACCCCGTTGCTGGAACAGGGACCAGCCGTTGGAATGCACTTCATCTGGATCGGGGCCTCGCGCCGTGACCTTCCGCGGGCGTGCGGTGCGCTAGTGGATCTGCCTTCCCAACCGGACGGTGGCGCAACCGTCGCTCTCCGTTCAAGCGGAGAAGAGCTACTCGACGTTGAGATCGAAACGCTGGATGTCGCCCAAGCCGAGAGTGCGGCTCGCACTCTGGCACCGGTCGTTGAGGTCGGCAGCCACGTCGCCGCCAGTGCGCAGATTGCGGCGTCGGTGAGCCTCGTCGACTTGCTGGGCGGAATCGCGACCATGGATGAGCCGAGCGCAATCGCTGAGCGCTGGACCGGCTCGGAGGCATCACTCCGGGAACTTGGCCGGCTGCGTCTGCAGGCTCGGGTCGGCGTCGGAACGGACCATCCGATGGAAGTCGATCTTCGCTCCGACGGGCCGCATGCACTGGTCGCTGGCACGACAGGTGCAGGCAAGTCAGAACTGCTGCAATCACTCGTGACGTCGCTTGCGGCAACCCATAGCCCGACTCGCGTCACGTTCCTGCTCGTCGACTACAAGGGTGGTGCTGCCTTCAAGGAGTGCGTGCGGCTTCCTCACACGGTCGGGCTGGTGACCGACCTGAACACCAGCGAGGTGCGCCGTGCGCTCGTGTCGCTGGAGGCGGAACTCCGACACCGCGAGCGAGTTCTCAACGAAGCAAACGCCAAGGATCTCTTCGAACTGGAAGCGTTAGGGCATCCGGGCACGCCTCCGAGCCTTGTGTTGGTGGTCGACGAGTTCGCGGCTCTTGCCCGCGAGGTGCCCGAGTTCATCGATGGAGTGGTGGATGTCGCGCTTCGTGGACGTTCGCTCGGCATACACCTCGTGTTGGCGACGCAGCGGCCAGCCGGCGTGATCACCCCGCAGATCAGGGCCAACACGAACCTGCGCATTGCGCTGCGCGTGGCCGACGTCGAGGACAGCGTTGACGTGATCGGCACCAAGTCGGCCGCTCTACTGCCTGGTGATCGACCTGGCCGGGCGTACGCCCGAATCGGTGCCCGAGAGCCGCAGCTATTTCAGAGTGCCTGGGCAGGAGGCGTTACCCGCGCCGTGTCCGATGATCCGGTGATCGAGTTGACACGGCGTGTGTTTGATCAGGCCATCCCGTTCGGGCTCCCGGAACCGGCGGGGCCGACTGCTGCGGTGGCCCCCGGCACTGAAGCAGATGACGTCGATTCCGAGCCGGACCTTCTTCGACTCGTGGCGAACATAGCTACTGCGGCACGGTCGGCGGCGATCGGCGAGCCAAGGCGGCCCTGGCATCCGCCCTTGAAGGCAATCTATGACCTGTCAGAGTTGCCCCACTCACCAACCGACGCCGAACTCGTGATCGGGATGGCGGATCTGCCTCGCGAGCAGCGCCAAGAGTTCGCCCGCTTCCTCCCGGATGTGCAGGGCAGCCTGTTGGTGCTTGGTGCCAGCGGCTCCGGCAAAACGGTGCTGTTGCGGACTCTTGTCGCAGCCGCTGCCATGGTCGATGCGGGTCCGATCCCGCATGTGTACGGCCTGGACTTCTCCGGCCGCGGCTTGGAGATGCTTGAGATGTTCCCACACGTCGGTTCAATCGTTCGCGGCGAGGATCACACTCGGGTCGTGCGGCTGCTGAGGGATCTCCGTTCGAGAATCAATGAACGCGGCGCGAGGTTCTCGGACCTTCGGGCTGGCTCGTTGCCCGAGTACCGATCGTCGCCGCTGGGCAATCCCGAAGAGCCTCGGATTCTCGTGCTGCTCGACGGCTACGCCGCGTTCCATTCCGCATACGAGCGGGTCGAGGCGGGGAAATGGGTCGATGAACTGACTCAACTAGTGGCCGACGGACGCCAGTTCGGGATCCACTTCGTGCTTACCGCCGATCGGCGCAGCGCGTTTCCCTTAGCTCTGGCAGGCACCGTGGGGGGTCGACTGGTCCTGCGGCTCGCTTCCGATGAGGAATACACTTCGACGGGCGTACCGACAGACGTTCTGACCGGTGACAGCCCCGCCGGGCGAGCTGTGTTCGAGGGTGTCGAGATACAGGTCGGGCTATGCGGCGATGATCCCAGCGGGAGGGCGCAATCGGCTGCCCTCGGTGCTCTCGCACGTGCGGTGGCTGGCCGGATGAGGGTCGCGCCGGCGCCGGTTCGAATCCTGCCACCGGTGCTGCCGATCGACCCCGATGCTTCCACGGAGACGGAGTTCGCCATCGGCATGCGTGAGGCTGACCTGACCATGGCACTGGTCAAGTTCGAGCCTGGGGCGTTCCTGATCGCTGGTCCACCCCGTTGCGGCAAGACAACCGCATTGGACACGTTCATCGCCACAGCCCCGGCATGCGTCAGCACGATCGTGGTCATCTCGCCGCGGGCGAGTCTCCTGACTGAGCCGCGCCCGCGAGTTCGTGCCGCTGTCGGCGATGCCCAAGCCGCCGAAGTTCTGGAGGAACTGGCGCAGAGTCCGACTGAGGCAACTCTGCTGGTCGTCGACGATGTGGACAGCATGGCCGATACCGAAGCTGACAGGCTCCTCGCGGCGATCCTGCGAGGCAGTGCCGATCCAAGCCCGATGGTTGTGGCTTCAGCGGGCGCAGACGCAGCACGACGGGCCTACGACGGTGCCGTGCGTCATGTACGCGGATTCAAGTCCGGTGTGCTGTTGCAGCCCGATCACGACGCCGACGGCGAACTCCTCGGCGTTCGACTTCCTCGTGTGGCAAACGTTGACTGGCCTCCGGGCAGGGGATATCTCGTTTCCCGCGGCACCGTAGGCCTCTGCCATATGGCTGTACGCCAGCAGGACGGCTAAGCGGAACATCCGCCGTACTGGATCGATTCCTCGGCACATCGAGGGTTCGTTCTACTGGACGAGGACCCGTCGCTCGCCACCGCGCGTGGAATCTTGTCGCCCGACTTGCACTCGGGGGGGGGGGTAATTTGCAGCCTTCCCAGAGGCACGCCACGGCTACTGGTGGTGTGCCTTCCAATAGACCAAAGGAGAATATCCATGGCACAACTCGGCGCCGACGTAGAACAACTAGACATGCTCAGCCGCAAGTTCGATGAAGAAGCCCAGAAGATTGAGAGCACGATCTCTACCATCAGCGCGCAACTCGGTCAGACTTGGTGGCAGGGCGCCGACGCCGAGCGCTTCCGGAATCAGTGGGAGGGTGCCGACACCTCGACGCTACGCCAGGTCGTGCAGCGCCTACAGCAGGCAGGCAACAACTGCCGGGCCCAGGCAGCGCAGCAGCGCGAGGTGAGCCAGGCCTAGCCGTCGTTTCACGGCTCTTCGCGTTTGAGGGTGGAGTAGGGGCAGCAGCCATCCGCGGCTGAACGCGAGGGATCCCCCAGAATCGGCGCCGCCAAGGCAAGCCGGAGAACTGGAGGATCCCTGTGGAGTGCGACCCTACGCGCGTCTGTGAGCGGCTGGTGGGACTCGGTGACGTCGAGGTGCTCGGCATCGACGACGAGCCCGGCGAGCCGCTGAGAGTGCACATCCGCCGACGGATGTCGAGACCGGGTTGCGAGGTCTGTGGCGGGCTGTTGTGGTCCAACGGAGAGCGCGAGGTGGAGTTGGTGGATCTCCCGGCGTTCGGCAGGCCTGCTCGGCTGGTATGGCACAAGCGGCGGTGGCGCTGCCCGCTGCAGGGGTGCCCGGCGGGCGCCGTCACCGAGCAGGATCGGGAGATCGCCCCGCCGCGCGAGAAGCTGACCGCCCGGGCGGGGCGCTGGGCGACGCGCCAGGCGGGCAGGGCGCGCCCCGTCGACGAGGTCGCCGCGGAGCTGGGATGCAGCTGGCACCGGGTGAACGCGTCGGTGCGGCGCTGGGGCTCTGCGCTGCTCGATGCCGACACCGAGCGGATCTCAGATGTCGAGGCTCTGGGCCTAGATGAGACCTTGATGGGCCGCCGGGGCCGGTTCAAAGACAAGGCCTGGTCCACCAGCATCGTCGACGTCGGCTGTGGCCAGCTGCTCGACATAGTCCCAGGCCGCACCGCCAAAGCGCCCACGGAGTGGCTGCTGGGCCGACCCCGCGGGTGGCTCGATGAGATCCGCTGGGCGGTGCTGGACCTCTCGGGCCCGTATCAGGCCGCGTTCGACACCGCGATACCCGACGCCCGCCAGGTCGCGGACCCCTTCCACGTCGTGCGGCTCGGCAACGACGCCCTCGACGAGGTCCGCCGCCGCGTCCAACAGCAGACCCTCGGGCACCGCGGCCACAAACACGATCCGCTGTATCGGGCCCGCAAGCTGCTCGTGTCGGCATCTGAGAACATCACCGACTCCGGACGGGTCCGGCTGCGGGGCCTCCTCGACGCCGGCGACCCCTACGGCGAGGTCCGCGACGCCTGGCACGCCAAAGAGACCCTCAGAGGCATCTATGACATCGACAACGCCGAAGTGGGCGCCGCCACCGTGAACCAACTCGCCTCCGACCTGCAGGACCCCGGCCTGCCGCCGGAGCTCAACCGGTTGGGCCGCACCATCTGGCGATGGAGAGCCCAGATCGCCAACTGGCACACCGCCAGAGTCACCAACGCCGCCACCGAGGCCGCCAACAATCTCATCAAACGCGTCAAACGCGCCGCCTTCGGATTCACCAACTTCGCCAACTACCGCATCCGCGCCCTGCTCTACGCCGGCAAACCCAACTGGGCGCTGCTGGACACCCTCACTCCACCCTAAAACGCGGAGTGCCCG
>JAJDZE010000111.1 GCA_022824805.1 Acidimicrobiia bacterium
CTGCCCCGGGCCGATCCGCACCGCCATGACCGCCGACATCCCCGACGAGCACAAGACGATCTTCGCCAAGCGCCGCACCGCCCTCGGCCGCTACGCCGAGCCCGAGGAAGTGGCCCACGGCACGCTCAACTTCTGCCTGCCTGCCAGCCAGTACATGACCGGCGCCGTCCTGCCCGTAGACGGCGGCCTGCTCATCAAGAACGCCTGACGGGCCAAGAACGCCTCGCCGCGGCCGTGCTCACGAGGTGCGGTTGATCGACACCGTGTGGGTGTCGCCGTCGTCGGCGGTGACCGTGATGGTGTAGCCGCGCAGCGTCACCGATTCGCCGGGGCCCAGAACCGGGAAGTCGTCGACCCGGCCGTTGCCGCTGTCGCCGGCGACCTTGACGGGCAGATCGCCCGAGCCGATGAACACGTCCACGGTGTACACCAGCACACCTTCGCTCACGGCCCCCGGGAACGTGGTACGGGCCTTCGAGTCCGGGTCGACCCACTCGCTTCCGGTGTCATAACCGACGGCACGGCGGCTTTCCGCCACGAGCACCTCACGGGCAGTCAGCGGTACCACCGCCAGTGCCACGGCATCACCGACCTCGGCGATCGGCACCAGCGACACGGTTGCCTCGGCACTGCGGTCGCAGTGCACCTGCGACGGGTCGAGCCAGCCGAGCTGCCACCGGCTCCAACCGAGCATCTCCACCAGCATCAGGTGGGCCGACGTGCCCGAAGACGTACGCCCATCTGGGTAGCGCCACAGATGCCGCAACCGCGAGTCGCTGGACTGCGTCCGGAAGTGGGCTCGCAGGCCCATCAGCCCCATGTCGACGAAGGCCCATATGGCGTCGCCGGTCAGCTCGGGCAGCTTGTGCTGCTCGCCGTCGTAGGGATACATGTCGAGCAGGCCCAGGTTGTGAGCGATCTCGTGCGCGGCGGTTGAACCCCAGTCGGCGGGATTCCGGGGTTCTTCCAGCTTCTCCGTGTTCACCCTGGTGGCTGTGATGGTCACACCGTCGGCCTCGACATCGCCGAGCGCATTGCCGCCCCCGAAGTGGCTGCTGGGAAACACCGCCATCACCATGTCGAGCGTCGAGAAATCGACTTCGTCGTCGGCCAGGGCGACGGCGTGCGCCGATGCGCCGGTGACCAGCGCCGGTGAGTCCACGATCGCCGTCGGTCCGAAGTACTCCGCCAATTCCTGTTCGGCTCGCAGCCAGCGATGCAGCGGAACGAACTCCACGTCGAGCCTGCCGTAGCTCGCGGTCTCGAGGTATTCCTCGGCCCATGGCAGCCCCAGCGCAGCTTCTGCCTCGGTGGTGTGGGCGGCCTGGGCATCGGGGAAGTCCATGAACAGCACGCCGATGCGGATGGTGCCGACCGCCGGCGGCGCCCAGTGGGGCAGCGGGAAGCCCGCAGTGATGCCCCCGATGCCGCGGGGACGGCAGTCGTCGGCGATGCCGGCGGGTTCGCCGCTGGCGCCGGCCACATAGGTGCGGTGCTTGCCGTCGGTGTCGATGGTGTGGAAGGCGATGCGCTGCCCATCGGGCGACCACCGCGGGGCGAGCGTTTGGAGATCCTCGTCGTAGACCACCTCTTCGTCGCTGCCGGCGATGTCGGCGATCACGATGGACGTCTGGGTGCCGTCGCCGCGGGTAAAGGCCATACGTGTGCTGTCGGGCGACCACGACAGCCCGCCGTTCCAGTACACCGCGGTGTGCACGCGGCGTTCGTTGCTGCCGTCGGTGTCGGCCACCACCAAAAAGCCGCTCGCCTCGTAGGCAAGCCGGGTGCCGTCGGGCGACCACGCAGGGCTGTGCTCCCAGTCGCCCCCTTCATTGAGCGCCTTGGGCTTGTTGCCGAACGACGTCATCACCACGATGTGACGGTCGGTGTCGAGGCGATGTCCGTGGTCGTCGCGGCCGCTGCCGGTCTCGCGTTCAAACGCCAGCCACTTGCCGTCGGGCGACCAGGTGGCCCAGCGATCGATCACGTCGCCTTCGGTGCGCTGGTTGTTGTGGCTGCCGTCGACGTTGACGGTCCAGATGTGCGCTTGCCAGTTGCCGTTCTCGTCGTTCTGGCCTCGGGAATAGGCGATGCGGGTTCCGTCGTGCGACCAGGCGGGCGCGTACAGGTAGCCGCCGTCGTGGTCCACCAGCTTTTGAGCCTCGGTGCCGTCGTTGCTGACGGTCCACAGCGAGCCGTCCTCGGTGTAGACGAGGCGGCTGCAGTCGGGTGACCATGCGGGGTCTTCGGCGTTGGTGGACGGCACGAGCTGGCTCGGCTCGTCGTCGATGGCGCCGCCGCAGGTGCCGGCAGGCAGGACGCCGGGCGCAGTGCTCGGCTCGCTGTCTCCGGCTCCGTCTGCGGCCTCGTCGCCGTCAGCCCCATCGTCGGCCCCGTCCCCGTCCGCGCCGTCATTGGCCTCGTCGCCGTCCGCCCCGTCGCCGTCGGCACCGTCGCCGTCGGCCCCGTCATCGGCCTCGTCGCCGTCGGCCCCATCGTCGGCCCCGTCCCCGTCGGCCCCATCGTCGGCCCCATCCCCGTCGGCCCCGTCACCCGCCTCGTCGTCGGCACCCGTGTCGGGCTCTTGGCCGGTGAGGTAGGCGTCGATGGCTGCCTGCGAGACGGCTGCGTCGCCGCCGAACACCCGCAAGCCCACAGCGTCGTGCTCCTCGCGGGCGGCGTCGAGGTAGGCGGCGGTGTCGTCGGGGATGTTGCCGGGGTCAGCGAGCACCAGCGGAGCGCACAGCCGGCCCAGCAGCGGCGCCGCGCTGAACGAGTCGAACGGCACCCGCGCCCGAGCCATGCCGATCGACTCGTTCGCGAAGCACGGCTGACCAGCCGAGCCGCCAGCCGCGGCGCTGTACTTGTCCTCGGCGAACTCGGCAGCCTTCACCGCAGTGTCATAGCGAGTGCTGCCCGCCACCCGCGAGACATCGATGCCGAGGTCCTTGACGGACTGCTCGACGGCCTCGCTGAGCGCTGCGGCGCCGCCCATCAGCACCACATGCTCAATGCCCGCCTCGCCCAAGTAGCCCGCAACGCCGGCATGCAGCTCGCCCGGCGGGTTCAAAAGCACCGGATGGATGCCCCGCGCAGCGAACGGGCCCGCCACCAACGCATCGGCGAACACGTCGCCGCTGGCGATCACCGCCGTGCGGCCCAGATCGCCCATGGCGCCCGGCGTCACCCGCCCCGCAGCCGCCACCCCGGTGCCGAACCGATCATCGCCAGCGACACGCTCGGCTGAAACCCCGACCTCTTCGAGCGCGTCGAGCACCTCGTCGCCCACACCGCGACCGGGGCCGTGCACGCCCCCGCTCGCGTCGGGGCCCACCACCAGCGCCCTCGAGACACTCGCTCCTTGCAAGAACCCCGCCGCGTCGGCC
Source organism: Acidimicrobiia bacterium (assembly GCA_022824805.1). Classification (GTDB taxonomy): domain Bacteria; phylum Actinomycetota; class Acidimicrobiia; order Acidimicrobiales; family Poriferisodalaceae; genus Poriferisodalis. The sequence continues at coordinate 3,387 of JAJDZE010000111.1, forward strand.
CGCAGCTCCCCGGGCGGCGTCATCAGCACCGGCGCGCCCAGCGCACCCGCCACCGCAGCGGCCACCACCGCATCGGCCCAGCGCCGGCCCGACACCAGCACCACCCACTCCAGCGAACCGCCAGCATCAGCAGCAACCGCCTCGGCCACCTGCAACGACGTCACATACCGATCCGCACCGCCATAGCGCGTGACCGACACATCCGAGCCGTCGCCTGCGCCGTCGCCCGAGCCGTCGTGCTCAGCAGCACCAACAGCAGCAGCCGGAAGCACCAGCACGCCACCCCAAGCAACAAGCGCTGCCAGCACGGCAACTCCGAGGCGACGCATCCCCGGCAACCTACTGCGGGGTCATTCGTTGCGAGTGATCGACACCGTGTGGGCGTCGCCGCTGTCGGCGGTGACCGTGATGGTGTAGCCCTCGACTGTCACCGACTCGCCGACACCGAGCACCGGGAAACCGTCTACGACGCCATTGCCACTGTCGCGGGCAACCCTGCTGTGGGCCGCAACCGGCGGGCACGGCGGGCATGTCGGATGCCGTTTCGGTGCCGCCCGACGCGGCTTCAGACACCGGGCCGCTGCGGGCGGGCACGGCGGGCGCTGCTGCGGAACTGCCAGCCGCTGCTGCGGAACTGCCGTGTGCCGTTTCGGGCCGGAGGTCGTGGGGCGGCGACGGCGGGCCTCGATGCCCGCCGAACTCAGTTGGGCATGCCGACGAGGATGAAGTCGAGGCCCCAGCACAGCACCGAGCCGTCGTTACGCAGCCCGCAAGAATGCTCAGCCCCCGACGCCACCTCGATGAACGTGCCCTCGGGCGCGATCGCCTCGCCCCGGTTGTTGTCGCCCCAGCAGGCAATCGCGCCGTCGGCCCCGAGCGCACACGAATGAGTCTGGCCCGCCGCCACGTCGGTGAAGCCCTGCGTCGGCGCAATCGACTGCGCATGGCCGATCTTGCCCCGGCACGTGATCCTCCCCTCGGTGGTGAGCCCGCAGGCGTGGGTGGTGCCCGCACCGATCGCCGCGTAGGCGCCGTCGGGAAGATCCTGCTGGCCGAACACGTTGCTCCCCCAGCAGGCAAAGCCGCTCTCGACGTCGACCGCACACGAGTGCCGGAACCCCGCCGATACCGACCTGAAGCGGCCCGGCGGCGCGGTCGTCGGTGGAATACAGCACCGCAGCGCCACCGCCGGCCGCGGCGTACCCCGCAGCGATGCCGACCTCGGCGGGCGCCCAGCCGTTGGCGATGACCGCAGCTGTGGCCCCTTCACGCAGCGCCCGCTCGCTCGACAGTGCAGCGGTCTCGATGCGGGTGTCACCGCCCAGGCGCTCGATCTCTGCCGAAGGCGCCGCAGCCGCCGCCTCGGCCTCGACGCCGGCAGCGATCGCCGCGGTACCGCCCACCAGCAGGATGCGTGCGGGCCGGCGCTCGGCGATCACCGCCGCACTGGCGTCGCCCAGACCGCCCTGGCTCGAATACAGCACCGCATCGGCGCCCCCAGACGCCACCACCGAGGCCGCAGTGCCCACATCAGACAGCGACCAGCCATTGGCGATCACCAGCGTCGATCCGCTGTGCTGACCGCCGATGCGCCGCGCCGCCTGGGCCGCAGTGTCGATGCGATCGGTGCCCGCGAGCCGCGAGATCGCAGCGGAAGGCGCCAGCTCGCCGATCTCCGCATCCACCGTGGCAGCCAGCGCAGCAGTGCCCCCGACCAGGACGACCCGCCCCGGCTGCTGGCCGGCGATCAGGTCGCCCGCGGCCCCGAGCGACTCCCCCGACGCATACAGCACAGCGTCGCCCTCGCCGGCGGCCACCATCGATGCGGCAGTGCCGATGTCCGACAGCGACCAGCCGTTGGCGATGACGAGTGTGAGGCTGTCCTGCGCCGCAGCAGGTGCGGCCCCGAACGACCCCGCCGCCGCCCCGAGCGCGACCGCACAAGCAGCGAGCACGCGACCGAAGGGGCGTCGGGTCGCGGTCATGGCTCCCTCCGGTGCACGCTGGGGTCGGCCGAGCGTAGTCGGCAGGCCAGAACCGCAGTTGGGGCCGTCGGGCTGACCGACGGTGGTGGTGCTCGCCGGCCGGGCGGCCGCCTACGACTCCAAGATTGCTCGGCTGCGCTGGAGAACGGCGTCGAGCAGGCGGGTCGGCGCACCTGAGGCCCGCAAAGCAGCCGGCAGCTTGTCGATCTCGGCCGTCAGCACGGCCGGAGTCTCGCGGGCGATGCGCACTACCTCAGCGGCCGCCCAGTCAGGATCGGCGCCCAGGGTCCGCGCGGCGTCGCGCCAGTCGTCGATGCGAGCGCCGACGCCCACCTGATAGCCGCCCCCGAGAGACATGGCGAGGTGAACGTCGTGGGCCGAAACGTCGGTGTAGGGAAGCCATGAAGCGGTGTCGTAGAGCGGCGCCAGCCGGCACATGCCTCCGGGAAAGTGCAACACCGCGTGGTTCTTGCCGTGGGCATCGTTGGCGACGATCACCCAGCAGAACACGAGCCGGCGCAGCCAGGCCGCTACGTCAGCGGCAGCGTCGCTGCTGTGGGTGTGCAGCAGGTCGGCGATATCGGCAGGCGACGGTCCGCCGTCACGCTGGAATCGCAGCGCCCCCGGTCGGCCGAGCGCCTGGCACATGTCCTCTTGATGGATACGTGCGAGCGTTGCCTGCTCGACGGCAGTGCGAATCCGGTCGTAGCGCTGCACCACGAGCGTCTCGACTCCGCCGATCACAGCGACCTCGGTTCGGGCCGCATCCATGCCGAGTCCCCGGGCAGTCGCGAGCGCAAGATGCTCGCCGATTGCCTGACCCGGGTAGATGCCCACCGACGGCTTCAAAATGTGGCTGGTGGGCTCGTCGCCGACAGCTCGGTGCCACCCGCCGTCACTGCGACGCAGGGCCAGCTTCGGCATGGTGCCCGCAAGGCTGAAGCTGGCGAGCGGGTCCATGCGCCACCCGCCAAAGCGAGCTCCGTCTGCGAGGTCGCGCAGCACAGCGGCAAGTTCGGCATCGGCGATCGGCTCGAGTGCCGACGGGCGGCCGGCCCGACCACCCGCAACGTCGTCTGAGCGGACCGCGTCGGCGGGCTCGAACTGGACAGCGCCGGCGCATTCGGCGCCGATGGGCGTGGCGAGCAGATCGAACGGGTCGGTTGACGTGGCGCCCACGCTGGAGCGCCACTGCTCGCGGTCTGCGGGCAGGTCTGGCAGCAGGCCGTCCAGCCAGCTCGCGAGCGCCGGACCGGCATGGGGCTGGGCCCGCATCGGCAGCGACAGCGACAGCGGCACCGCGCCCGGATGTGCGAGGTAGTCGGCCTCGTAGACGAGGGTCGTGTCGTTGCCTGCGCGTGTGATGACCGCAGCATCGACACCGCTGATGCGCACCCCCAACGCGCTCGGCGTCATTGCCCAAACGCCAGAACGTCGCTGTAGGTCGGACGGCCGCTGGGTGCTTCGCGCACAACGAGGTCGCAACCGAGCGCGTTGCAGATCTTGACGAGACCGTCGAGCTGCATGGTGAGCTTGCCCGCCTCGGCATCGCACACGAGCTTGCGCGAAACGCCCGCCGCGTCTGCGAGCTCTTGCTGGGTCATGTTGAGGTGTCGCCGCCGATTCGCGACGACATTCGCCAGCGACCCGGGCGTGCGCAACACGAATGCTGCCAACGGTTCCATCGCCCGAATCCTAGCTCTATGTCACCGTCCGCACACATCGAAAAAGAAGTAATTGTACGCATACACGAAAGCCGAGATGCCGGCTGCGCACGCCGGCCCGGCCGGTCAGGGGTAGGAGGCGAGGTTTTGGGTTACCCAGAAGCTGCGGCCGGCCGCTGCGACGCCGACGCCGACGCCGATCTGGTTGAAGCTGGAGTTCGTCATGTTGGCGTAGTGGCCCGGGCTGCCCACGAGGCCGTTGAACGCCGCGTGGACCTTGTCGAGCAGCGAGCCGCCTGACTGCCGCCATGCGATGTTCTCGCCGACAGCCGACCACCCTGGCGGATACTGCTGCGAGTAGCCGGGGTTGTGCACGAAGATGTCGTCGTCGCGCATCTTCTCAGACCAGGCACGAGCGACGTCGGAGAGATCGCTGCTGTAGGCGAGCGTGCTGAGCCCGAGGCCCTCGCGCAGGTTGTTCAGGCGATGACCGAGATGCTGGTGCCGTCGTGCGGGGTTCCGAGACGTGGCGCTCATTGAGCCTGTGTGCGCTCCCAGGCGAACCGCGCCCGGCCCAGCGGGCACACACCCCACCAGACACACAGCACGCGAGCGTTGATTCGGACACCACGCGGCAGGCCAACTCACGGCGGACCCCGCCCGGCACCAGCGCCACCACCCGAGCCAGCGCCAGAGTTCGCGGTGTAGAACCCGACGCCCGGCAGCAGGCCAACTCACGGCGGACCCCGCCCGGCACCAGCGCCACCACCCGAGCCAGCGCCAGCGCCTGAACTCGAGGTGTTGAACCCGACGCCCGGCAGCAGGCCAACTCACGGCGGACCCCGCCCGGCGCCAGCGCCACCACCCGAGCCAGAGCCAGCGCCCGAGCTCGGGGTGTCGAACCCGACGCCCGGCAGCAGGCGAACTCACGGCGGGCCTCTTCCGGCGCGGGGGCCATCGGTACCGGTGCTGCCACCACGGTCGTCTGAGCCGCTCCGTCCGCTGGGACGTTCACGGCTTGTCTGGGCGTTGCGGCCGGGTGGGCGCGGCTGGGTGGTCCAGTGGCCGGTGGCCGCATCCCGCCGGAGGCGTCGGCCCGCTTTGTGCAAGCTGTCGTGGCAGTCGTTGCACAACGCCGCGAGATTGTCGGGGTCCGTCGTGCCGTTGTCCGCGAACCACTCGTCGACATGGTGGTACTGGCAGCGATGCATCGGCTTGTGACACAGCACACAGCCGCGGTCGCGAATCGCGATCACCAACTGCTGCGCGGCACTG
>JAJDZE010000164.1 GCA_022824805.1 Acidimicrobiia bacterium
GCGGGTGTCTCGAAGCGGGGGCCGTTGGTGCAGACGTAGGTGGCGGTGGGGGCCACGTCGATGCCCTCGGCCTCTGCTGCGGCGGCCAGGGCAGCACGCAGCGACGGGTCGTAGGGCGTCGTCATGTCGGTGTGGGTGACCTGGCCCGGCTGGTCGAAGAAGGTGGCGGCGCGGCCGGTGGTGAATTCCAGGTAGTCGTCGAGCAGCAGGAACGACCCGGTGCCCCGCTCGGGCACCATCGAGCCCACGACGCTCACGGCCAGGATGGACGTGGCGCCCAGATCCCCGATGGCAGCGATGTTGGCCCGGTAGTTGATGGCCGACGGCGGGATCGAGTGGTCGCCGCCGTGGCGCGGCACGAAGACGATCCGCCGCCCGTGCCAGCGGCCGGTCATGGCGTGAGCCTCGCCCCAGTCGGTCTGCACCTCGTGGTGCTCTGCCTCGGTCAGGCCCGGCAGCTCGTAGAAGCCCGTTCCGGCGATGATTCCCACCGGTGGGCGCTCGTGGCCCGCGCCGCCGGTCCGGTCGGTCCCGCCGGTCTCGTTCGCATCGGTCATCTCGCTCACGTCCCAGATTCCTGCGCCAGTCGTTGCGCTCGATGCTGCACTTCATAGCGAGCCCGTGACTCGTCGACCGTGAGGCACACGCGGTCGGCAATCACTCGCTCGCCGCCCACCCAGACATCGGTGACGTGCCGGCTTCCCCCGGCCCAGGCCACATGCGCGATCAGCTCCTGGGGCGAGGTGACCGGCACGAATGCAGGGTCGTCGAGGTCGAGCCGGATCATGTCGGCCCAGCGGCCGGGCTCGAGCACGCCGGTGTGCAGGTCCAACGCCTCCGCACCGCCGCGGGTCGCCATGGAGATCACCTGCTGAGCACTCAGCACGGTGGGGTCGAGCGAGGTCACCCGTGCCAGCAGCGAGGCGATCTTGATCTCCTCCCACAGATCCAGGTCGTCGTTGGAGGCAGGCCCATCGGTGGCCAGCGACACCGTGATGCCGCGCTCGATCATCTCGGGCACCCGGGCCACACCCGAGCCCAGCTTCATGTTGCTGACGGGGCAGTGAGCCACCGCCACACCCGTCGAGGCGTAGATGTCGAGGTCGGCATCGTCGAGCCAGATGCTGTGCGCTGCGAGCACGCGCCCGTCGAGCGCGCCGGCGTCGGCCAGCAGGCGCGGCACGCTGGCACCGCCGTGTTCTCTGGCCAGCGCATCGCCTTCGTCGGCGGTCTCGGCCACATGGATGTGCAGCAGGGCGTCCCGCTCGCGGGCAGCGGCCGCTATCTCCGCGCAGGCGCCCACGCCGAGGACGTACGCCGAGTGCGGAGCGAACCCGATCGTGACGAGGCCCGATGGGTCGTCTGCCGCATCGTGCACGGCAGCGATCTCGCCGACTCGATCGGCGACGCCTCCGGTGTGGTCCAGGTGCGCCGCCGGCAGCACCCCCGGGCACATGACCAGCCGGATGCCGGCCTCACGGCCCGCATCGATCACCTCGTGTTCGAAGGCATACATCTCGCAGGTGGTGGTGATGCCCGAGCGCAGCATCTCCACCGAGCCCAGCGTCATCCCCCACCACACGTCGGCGGGATGCAGGCGGCCCTCTCGTGGCCACATCACCTCGGTGAGCCAGGCCATCAACGGCAAGCCGTCGCCGGCGCCGCGCACCAGCGTCATCGGCGTATGCGCATGGGTGTTGACCAAGCCCGGCATCAGCAGCCCGCCCAGGTCGATCACCGGTGCATCAGCGGCCGATGCGTCGGCGGCGGCGCCGACCCATGCGATGCGCCCGTCGGCGCGAACGTCCACCGCCCCCCGCTCGATCATCGCGAAGTCCTCGTCGCAGGTCAGCACGACATCGGCGAGATAGCGGACGTCGATCGAGGGAGCATCTGATCCGTTCGGCACAGCCTCATCTTCGCACCGGCAAGCGACAAGCAGTCAACGCGCCGGCCCGTGACACAATCTGCGGCCGTGACCCTGTTCCTGCAGCGGGTCTTCGACTCGTTCGCCAACGGCTCCGCGTATGCGGCCTTGGCGGTGGCGATCTCGATGGTGTTTCGCTCGACCGGGGTGCTGAACCTGGCGCAGGGCCAGATGGCGATGCTCTCCGCGTACATCGCGGTGGTGTTCGCCGCGGGCGCCGACCCTGGCGTGGCGTTCTCGGGTTGGCTGACGCCGTTCGCCACGCCGTGGCCGATCTGGGCGGCGGTTGCCGGCGCAGTCGTCGTGTCGGCCGCGGTGGGCGCTCTTCTGGAGTACACGGTCATCCGGCCGATGCACGGCGATCCTGTGCCGACCATCGGGGCGACGCTCGGGCTGTACCTGCTCATCGGCACCTTCGTGGTGAAGCACTTCAGCGGTCGCCAGCGGTTCCTCGGCTCTCCGTTCCCGCAGGAGCACACCGACCGGTTCGTCATCGGCGGTGCTCGGCTGTGGTTCGACACCATCGGTCTGACGCTCACGATGCTGGCGGCCATCGGCCTGCTCGCGCTGATCCAGAGCACCACCAAGGTCGGTCTCGCGTTCCGGGCCATCACGTCCAACCGCGACAGCTCTGCGCTGGTGGGCATCAGGGTGGAGTGGGTGGTGATGGGCGGATGGGCTGTCGCGGCAGCCTTGGGAGGGCTGGCCGGCGGTCTCATTGCGGGCGAGCTGAACGTGCGCCCCGACATGATGGAGCGTCTCCTGATCTTCGGTCTTGCAGCGGCCACCCTCGGCGGGCTGCGCAGCCCCGCCCTGGCGCTGGCCGGGGGCTATCTGTTGGCCTTCGCCGAGACGATGATGGCTGGCTACGTCGGCTTCATCGACAGCCAGGTCACGCTGGTGTGGGCGCTCGGCGTGCTCATCGTGGTGCTGTCGGTGCGCCCGTCGGGCCTGCTGTCACGCAAGGCCGCCCGCGAGGGACTGCGCACGTGACCGATTCGCACGCGCCGCCGACTCCCGATTCCGAACCGCCGGTGTTCCGTCTGGTACTTCGCGAAGCCCCCGTCCCGCACGACAGTTCCGCTGCGAGCGTTCCCATCCCCAGAGCGGGAGCACTGCGTCAAAGTGCTGAAGCCGACACGCTCTCGGCGACCCCGGCCACGCCCGGCGAGCGAAGTGCCAGCCCGCAGGCCGAAGCGCCGGGCCGCGGGCTGCCGCAGCCCGGCCTGCGCAACACCGAGCATGAGAACGAGCCTGGTGCGGAACCTGCCAGCGCATCGGAGTCTGAGCGGTTTCGTTCGCCGCCGACCGCGGTCGGCCCCTCAACGGCGTGGGCCTCTCGGCTGACCGTTGCGGCACTGGTCGCGATCGCTGCGCTGGTGGTGGTCGTGCCGCTGCGCGCCTCGTCCACCTTCCTTACCGATGTCACCCAGCTCACAGCGTTCTGCCTTGTGTTCGCTGGGCTCTGGCTGCTGACACACCGGATGGGGCTGCTGTCGGTGGGCCATGGCGCGCTGACCGGCGTCGGCGCCTATGCAGCGCTGCACGCAGTGAACGATTTCGGCTTGCCGCCGATGCTGATGCCGCTCGCCGGCTTTGCTGCGGGCTGCGCGGTGGGCGCCCTGCTGGGCATCCCGGCGCTGCGGTTGCCGAAGGCGTACTTGGCGCTGCTGACCCTGTCTGCGGCGGTGGCGTTCCCGATCGTGCTGCGCCAGCTCGACGGCCCGCTTCCGGTCACCCTCGACGGCGAGTTCATCGCGCCGGGCTGGACAGGCATCGCACCGAACGACGAGCACATCTGGGAATTCTGGGTAGTGGTGGCGTGGGTGGCGGTTGCCTTCTGGCTGCTGCATGGCCTGCTGACAGGGCCGATCGGACGTGCGCTGATCGCCACCAGAGACGAACCGACCGCGGCTGCGGCGTTCGGTGTCTCGGTGTATCGGCTGCGCTTGGCCGGGGTGAGCCTCAGCAGCGGCCTCGCGGGCCTGGCCGGTGGCCTGATGCTGGTGCCGGTGAACTTCAATGACCAGTCGCTGTATCCCGAGGAGCTGTCGATCAAGCTGTTCGCTCTGACGATCGCCTTCGCCAGCACGGCGATCGGGGGCAGCCGGCTCATCATGACGGTGCCCGCAGCGACTGTTCTGGTGCTCTTGCCGGTCTGGCTTGTGGATCGGCCCGGCTGGGTCACCCAGGGCGGCTGGATCGGCTTCGTGAAGTCGGAGTTCTTCCTGTATGCGGCACTGCTGCTGGTGGCCGCCTACGCACGCAGCCGCCGGGCGCGCGCCGTCCGCTCCTACGACGCATGACTGCCGCCGACCGCTGGAACGCAGAGCAAGGAACGGGGGCTGATCCGGTGTGTGCGAGCCGCGATGCGGATGCGTCGATGACTGCCGCGGAGCGCTGGGATGCCAAGTACGCCGACTGGCACGAACCGAGTCCAGCGTCGGACTTCATCACCGGCCAGGCCAAGCTGTTGGCCGACTGCCCGACCGCTGTCGATCTGGCTGGCGGTGCAGGCGGCACGGCATTGTGGCTCGCCGAACAAGGCATCGACACTGCCCTGGTCGACGTCTCTGACCGAGCGCTGGCGATTGCCAGGAACGCCGCAGCCCAGCGAGGCGTGCCGCTGCACACGATCTTCGCCGACCTCGAAGCCGATCCCCTGCCGTCACCGGCTCAGTTGGCTCGGCTTGCTGCCTTGGCCGTGCCCGATGACGGCTGGCACGCGGCGGTGTGCACCAACTTCCTGCACCGACCCCTGCTGGGTGCGCTGCGCGAGTTCCTCGTGCCCGGCGGAATCGCCTTCGTGCTGATCGCCACCGTCGAGAACCTGCTCGTCAACGCACGCCCGGGGCGCCCCTACTTGGTGGAGCCCGGCGAGCTGCCCGAGCTGTGCGCCGGCCTCGAGCCGATCAGCTTCGAAGAAGGCTGGTTCGGCCAGCGCCACGAGGCGCGCCTCGTCGCCCACCGAGCATTGACGGTCCAAGCTTCAGGTTCAGCCTTGCCGGAACGAAGCCACAGGCCTCATGCGAGATGTTGATTGATGCGCGCCACCTCGTCAATCAGGGTGCCGTTCACCATTCGCACAGCGTCCACCTTGGCCTGCACGTCAGCTAGCCCTTTGCGCAGCTCGGAACGCAGCGCTTCGCGCTCGTCGGCAGCCTCGTCGAAGCGTTCCCCGATCTGGGCGAACATCACGCCTAGCCAGTCGCGAAGCTCGTCCTGTTCGCTCATGGTCCTCAAGGTATCCGCTCGGGCCGCGCGCAGACCGACAATGGGATGGCACGGCGAATGAAACTCAGCTGAGCAGCCAGTCCGCGGGGGTGATGTCCGAGTCGGCGAACAGCCGCGACTGGAAGCGCCGCATGCCCGACAGCCAGCGGTCGATGTCGGATGCCTTGCGCTCGCGGTAGGTCTGCACCTCCGGGTGGGGCAGCACCAAGAAGCGCTCCTCGGCCATCGCCTCGATGACCGTGTCGGCCAGCTGCGAGGGCTGCAGGACGCCATCGCCGGCAGCGGCGCCCGGTGTGCCGCGCTCCTGATCGCCGTTGCCGGTGCGGTCGGGGCTGTTGGCCAGGATGTTCGTCTCGACCGCCTGCGGGCACAGCATCGACACCACGATGCCCTTGTTGCCGTAGGTGATGGACAGGAACTCGCCCAGCGACACCGCGGCTGCCTTGGTGACCGCGTACTGCATCGAGCCGAGCTGGGTGAGCAACCCGGCTGCCGAGGCCGTGTTCAGCAGGTAACCGCCGCCGCGTTCGACCATGACCGGCACCGCCGCGCGTGCCGCATACACGTGAGACATCACGTGCACTTCCCACATGCGCTGGATCTCGTCGTTCGCCGCCTCCAACCCGCCCTGGGTCACGTAGCCGGCGTTGGAGACGAACACGTCGAGCGCGCCATGCGCCGACACCGTGTCGGCGACCACCGCCTTGATGGCCTCCTCGTCGGTGACGTCGAGCCCGACGGCCGTGCCGCCCACCCGGTCTGCCACCGCCTGCGCGCCGGCCTCGTCGCGGTCGACAACCACCAGCCCCCGCGCCCCTTCAGCCTTGAAGCGCTCGATGAGCGCTTCCCCGATTCCGCTCGCACCGCCGGTGACGACAGCGACCTTTCCTTCCAAGTCCATGGCCGGGCAGCGTAATCTCGCGACCCCGACTCGACGCTGGCTTGGAGGTCCGATGGCGGCACCGCTCGACGATGTGAAGGTGATCGAGGTGGACAGCTGGATGGCCACGCCCTCGGCGGGAGCGATCCTGGCCGACCTCGGCGCCGATGTCATCAAGGTGGAACCGCTCGACGGCGACCCGGCCCGGGGCTTCAGCCGCCCGGCGAAGCTGCCACCGGAAATCAAGGACTACGACTTCCAGTTCGACGTCGACAATCGCGGCAAGCGCTCGATCGCTGTGGACCTGGGCTCGCCGCAGGGCCAGCAGGTCGTCCACCGGCTCATTGCCGGCGCCGACGTGTTCATGTGCAACCTGCTCATCCACCGCCAGGAGCGGTTCGGGCTCGATCCTGCGAGCGTCACTACGGTCAACCCGGGCATCGTGCACGCCACGCTGACCGGCTACGGCACCACCGGTCCCGAGGCATGGAGGCCGGGCTACGACGTGACCGCATTCTTCGGCCGATCGGGCATCTACGACGCCATGCGGGAAGGACCAGACGGCGCTGTGCCGATGGCGCGCCCCGCCCAAGGCGACCACACGACGGGCTTGGCGCTGGTGGGCGCCGTCCTTGCCGCGCTGCGGTTGGCCGAGCGCACCGGCGAGGCGCAGGTAGTCGAAACCTCGCTGTATGAGACTGCGGTGTGGACGCAGGCGTCCGACTACGCCATCACCGCCATGGACAAGGCACCGCTGCGCCAGCGCGCCCGCGAGAACATGATCATCCCCACCGCCAACCGCTACCCGTGCGGCGACGGCAAGTGGGTGGTGCTCAACATGCCCCAAGACAGCGCCTGGCCGCTGCTGTGCCGGGTCATCGAGCGGCTCGACTGGCTCGACGACGAGCGCTTTGCCGACATCCGCGGCCGGTTCGCCCACATGCCCGAGATCGTGGCCGGCATCGACGAGGCGCTCGCGCACCGCACCCGCGACGAGTGGGGCGAGATCTTCGATGCCGAGGGGATCATCTGGGGCCCGGTGCTGGGCCTGCACGAGGTTGCCGACGATCCCCAGGCCGAGGCGCTCGGCCTGTTCCCCACGCTCGACAGCCCCGACATCGGCCCTTACCGCAGCGTCGGCATCCCCATGCGATTCGCCAACGCCGACGTCGGCCCCCAAGGCCCCTCGCCGAGTCTGGGCGCCGACACCCGCGAGGTGCTCGCCGCTACCGGCCTGTCCAACGACGAGATCAACGCACTGATCGCCGACGGCGCCGTGCGCGAGGTGCACGAGCGCCGCGTCTAAGTTCGCTTTCGTAGACCGCCCACCGAGGAGGCGCCCGGAATGCGACACGTCTTGATCGTGGCCAACCAAACCCTCGTCGGAAGCCACCTGCACGAGCGCGTCGAGCACATCCTGGCGGTCGATCCCGAGACTCGGTTTCACATCGTCGTGCCCGCGACAGGTGCGAACGGCCCTGATCCCGCGCGGGCGCTCGCCGGTGCACGCCGCAGGCTCAGCCAGGCATTCGAGGCGCTCGACGACATCGGCGCCCGGGTCACCGGCGAGGTCGGCCCCGCGCACCCGGTCGTGGCGGTCAACCTGGCCATTGAGCGGCTGAATCCCGACCTCATCATCTTGAGCACGCTGCCCGCCGGCGCCAGCAGATGGCTGCATCTCGACCTCCCCCATCGGCTGCAGCGGCGCTTCGGCGTTCCCGTCGAGCACGTCTCGGCGGAGACGCAGACCGTCGACCGGGCAGGAACCTTCGAGCCGCCGGTCATCCACGCTCCCGACGACACGGTTCATGTGCTGCTGGCCGAGGAGAACCAGCACGACGTCGACGTGATCTCCATGGCGCTCGCCGAAGCCGGCACCCGCAACCAGCTCCGTGTTGCCCATGACGGCGCGAACGCCCTCGCGTTCATGCGTGCGGTCGGTCCGTCAGAGATCGATCTCGTGCTGTTCGACCTGAAGCTGCCGGTAGTGAGCGGGTTCGACCTGCTCGCCGAGACACGTGCCGCCGACGAATTCAACAAGGTGATGATGGTGGCGCTCACCACCGACGAGGCCGCCGACGACCGTGCCCGCGCGTACGACCTCGGCGCGGACGCCTTCGTGATGAAGCGGCCCGACTACAGCCAGATGGCCCACGTCATCGACGACCTGCTGGCCGAAGTCGCCGGCTAACCGGCGATCATCGGACACGGGCCGGCTGACCGGAGACGAGACAGCACAGGCCGGCTAACCGGCCGTGGCCTCGCGCAGGGCCGCATTGCGCGACGCTGCCATGCCGCCGGGGAAGCCGATCTCGGCGGGGGCCTCGACCTGGCTCTGCAACACCCAGCCGAGCAGGCCGTGCCGGTCGCAGATGGCCGTGTGGGTGCCCGCCAGCCCCTGAGGCGCCACCACCGTGGCCGCGTCGAAGTAGAACCACTCACCCGCCGGCACGCGCAGCAGCTGCAGCGTCACATCGGTGTTGATGTAGGCGCCGCCCGACGGCGAGAAGTCCCACCCCACGGCCGCGCCGAGATCAGCCAGCGTCGCAACCCGCACCAGCGGTGACGTCACCTCGCCGGCCATGAGCAGATGATCCAACCGCAGCCACGTACGGCCGGGGCCCGGCGCCTCCGTCGAGCCGCCGACGAAGCGAAAATCCACCGCATCGGCGTTGAAGCCGGGACGCGGGTAGTCGATGTCGGGATTGGCGCCGGGGTCGGCGCGCTCAGCAGGAATCGGCGGCAGCGACTGCCCGTCGCCCCCCAGCTCAGCCGAGGGCTCGGTCGGGGTCAGCCATTGCGACGTCGCCCGCGCCACCAGGCGACCCGTCTCCCGGCCCGCCGTCGCATCAGCAGCCCGCCGCGAGCCGACCGAGCCCGAGGCGGCTTCGGCGCCCCCAGCGCCCGACATCGCCCGCACCTCGGCGTCGACCAGCGCAGTTCGCTTGCCAGCCTTCACGGTGGCTGCGGTGACCGCGTACGTGGCCATCGGCATGCCAGAGAGGATCTCCACCGTCAACCGGCTGCACACCTGCGAGATGCCGAGCCGCCGCTGCTCGCGTTCGACGGCCCAGCCCAGCAGGCCGCCGATGGCGCCGCCGTGCATCACCTGGTGCGCCCACGGACCACGCGTCAGGTCGGTCGCCCGCACGCCGCCGGCATCTGCCACGAAGAGCGCCGGCGGCATCCGCCCGGGGAGCGCTGAGTCAGCAGAAGCAGGGGTTTCGCCGTTCGGCTCGGATCCGATGTTCGCCACGGCGACAAGCTAGGTGGCAGGATGTTGGATCGCCCGTTCTCGTGTTCGAGCGATGCCAGCAACCCGCAGGGGGAAGGGGTGAGGTGACCGACACTGCCACCCCCGCTCCGCTGAGTGGCGTATTGACGCGCAACCGTCGTCGGGGGCGGATCGGCGGCGCGTAGGGTGCCGCCGTGCATCCGTTCAGATTTGGTGTCCAATACGGCAAGCCTGAGAGCCCCGCTTCGTTCCGCGAGATGGCACGCAAGGTGGAGGATC
>JAJDZE010000126.1 GCA_022824805.1 Acidimicrobiia bacterium
CACCAACAACCTGCTCCAAGTCCTTCGCCGCAAAGCCCACGGCTTCACCAACTACACGAACTTCGAAGCCCGCGGCATCCTCCTAACATGACCCCCGAACACCGAGCCCAGCAGCCCCATCCCAAAAAAGGACGAAGGCTCCATTTTTCGGCAGGGCACGTCGACGGGCGCCGCCGTCAGCGCGCACAGCGTCGGCGCAGCGAAACGCCCGTCGTAGCGATGCGTCCGCTAGACCTAGCGACGGAATGGGTCGGGGTGCAGGCAGCCCGCCAGGCCCGCAGAGCGAAGAGGACAGCAGCAGATGAGCGTGCGCGTTGGCGTCAACGGTTTCGGCCGGATCGGGCGCAACTTCTACCGGGCGGCCGACCGCCCCGACTGCGACATCGAGATCGTGGCGGTGAACGATCTCGGCGACACCGCCACCATGGCCCACCTGCTCAAGTACGACTCGGTGCTCGGCAACCTGCCGCACGACATCGCTGCTGTCGAGGGCGGCATCTCGATCGACGGCACAGTGCTGCCGGTGCTGTCAGAGCGCAGCCCGGCCGACCTGCCCTGGGGTGACTACGGCGTCGACGTCGTCGTGGAATCGACCGGCATTTTCACGTCCCGTGACAAGGCGGCCATGCACCTCGACGCGGGCGCACCGCTCGTGATCGTGTCGGCACCTGCGTCCGGCGCCGACGCCACATTTGTGGTGGGGGTGAACGACGCCGACTTCGACCCCGAAACGCACAAGGTGGTCTCCAATGCGAGCTGCACGACGAACTGCTTCGTGCCGATGGTGCAGGTGCTCGACCAGGCCTTCGGTGTGCAGCAGGGCCTCATGACCACCATCCACGCCTACACCGGCGACCAGTCGCTGGTGGACGGGCCGCACGGCGACCTGCGCCGGGCCCGCGCGGCAGCCGTGAACATCATCCCCACTTCGACCGGCGCCGCCCGGGCGACAGGGCTGGTGCTGCAGGCGATGGACGGCAAGCTCGACGGCACCTCGCTGCGGGTGCCGATCCCGAACGGCTCGATCACCGACTTCACGGCGACGCTGGACGCCAGCCCCAGCGTCGACGAGGTGAACGAGGCCTTCGCTGCTGCTGCGGCCAGCGGCCCCCTGGCCAGTGTTCTGGACTATTCCGAAGACCCGCTCGTGAGCAGTGACATCGTGGGCAACCCGGCGAGCTGCGTGTTCGACGCCGGTCTGACCATGGCGAACCGCAGCATGGTCAAGGTGCTCGCCTGGTACGACAACGAGTGGGGCTACTCGAACCGGCTTGTCGACCTCGTCGGCATCACCTGCAACCGATGAGCAACGCCGGCAGCCTGCCGGCGCTGGAGGACCTCGAGCTGCGGCTCGCTGGTCTCGACGGCCGGCGCATCCTGGTTCGGTGCGACTTCAACGTTCCGCTGCGTGACGGCGGGGACGGTCGCCGAGAGATCGCCGACGACTTGCGCATCCGGGCGGCATTGCCGACCTTGCGCTGGCTGACTGAGCGAGGGGCTTCCGTCACGGCCTGCTCGCATCTGGGCCGGCCGTCGGGCGCCTCAGATATGCGTTGCTCGCTGGCCCCTGCGGCGGAACGTCTTGCGGAGCTGGCCCCCGGCGTAGCGCTGGCCGAGAACCTCCGCTTCGACCCGGGTGAGACGTCCAACGATCCGGCCTTCGTGGAGGCGCTCGTCTCGGGCGGCCTCCCTGTCCCGTTCGGCGGTTCGCCAGCGGGTTCGGCGCCGGCTGCGTTCGACGGTTACGTGAACGATGCCTTCGGTGCAAGCCATCGGGCGCACGCCTCCATCGTGGGGCCGCCACAGCGCCTGCCGAGCGCGGCGGGCCGTCTGCTGCAGCGGGAAGCCGAGGTGCTCGGCGGCCTGCGCACCGACGCCAAGCGGCCGTTTGTGGCCGTGCTCGGCGGGGCCAAGGTGAGCGACAAGCTCGGCGTGGTTGAGGCGCTGCTGGGTGTTGTCGACACGCTGGTCATCGGCGGCGGCATGTGCTTCACGTTTCTTGCTGCGCTAGGCCACCCGATCGGCGACTCGCTGTGCGAGCCCGATTTCATCGAAACCTGCGAGCGCCTGCTGGGGGGCGGCGCCGGGATCGTCCTGCCCAACGACATCACTGCCCTCGATGCCGGCGGGACAGTACGTCAGATGGGCCGCAGCCTGCCCGACGGATGCCGGGGTCTCGACATCGGCCCCGGCTCAGCGGCAGAGTTCGATGATGTGATCGCAGGCGCCCGAACGGTGTTCTGGAACGGTCCGATGGGCCTGTTCGAAGACGAGCGATTCGCCGCGGGAACCCGCGCCGTGGCCCAGTCGATGGCGGACTCCCGCGCGTTCACC
Organism: Acidimicrobiia bacterium; assembly: GCA_022824805.1. Taxonomy (GTDB): domain Bacteria; phylum Actinomycetota; class Acidimicrobiia; order Acidimicrobiales; family Poriferisodalaceae; genus Poriferisodalis. The sequence continues at coordinate 2,335 of JAJDZE010000126.1, forward strand.
GTGGTCGGCGGCGGAGACAGTGCTGCGGCCGTGGCCCAGTTCGGGCTGGCGCCCTACATGGACCACATCTCGACCGGGGGAGGGGCGGGCCTCGAGCTCATCGAGCACGGCGATCTGCCCGGGCTCGCCGCCCTGCGAGACTCGCCGCAGCGGTGAGCCAGTCGAAGGGAGCGACGATGAGCCGGATGCCCCTAATTTCAGGGAACTGGAAGATGCACCTCAACCACCTTGAGGCCATCCAGCTCTGCCAGAAACTCAGCTACGAACTGGCCCGCCACCGCTATGACCAGGTGGAGGTGAGCCTGCACCCGCCCTTTGTCGATCTGCGGAGCTGCCAGACCGTCATCGACGCCGACCGCTTGGAGTTCAAGCTGGGTGCCCAGAATTGCCACGATCAGGCTCAAGGTGCGTTCACCGGCGAGGTGTCGCCCGCAATGCTGGCCAAGCTCGACGTGAGCTACGTCATCGTCGGCCACAGCGAGCGTCGGGCGCTGTTCGGCGAGACCGATGAGTTCATAGCCGCCAAAGCGGCAGCTGTGGCCAAGGCAGGCATGACCCCGATCGTCTGCGTCGGCGAGACGCTCGCCGAACGCGAATCTGGACAAGCCGTAGATGTCGTCAGCACGCAGCTGCGAGGCAGCCTCGCCAAGCTCACCAAAGCCCAATTCGAGACCCTGGTGGTGGCCTATGAGCCCGTATGGGCCATCGGCACCGGCCGCAACGCTTCGCCTGACGATGCGCAGGAGATGTGCGCAGCCGCCCGTGGCGTGGTCGACGGCATGCGCCGGGGTGCCGGCGAGCATGTCCGCATCCAGTACGGCGGCTCAGTCAAGCCCGCCAGTGCTTCGGAGCTCCTGGCGCAGCCAGACATCGACGGCGCCCTCGTAGGAGGCGCCTCCCTCGATCCAGCCCAATTCGCCCGAATAGTCCACTCCGCGCTTCCGCGCTGAACTGCCGATGGGTCAGGCATAGGTGAGGGCAGTCGTCTGAATGCCGGCATCGGCCGATCTCGATGCCATGGGCGCCAACCTGCTCGACCCGCGCCGCCGGCCGGCTGTGGCCCTGCAGGCCTACGCCACGGCGAGCGAGCAGTTCACGGCGCGCCCCCCTGTAACGGATCGCTCGTGCGCCGGTGCCGGCCGGGAGGCCGCGGGTAGCGACTCAGATCTAGAGTCTCAGCGTGCCTGCTGAAGAATCGTCCACCGCCGCCGAGATACCGAGTCTGGCCGACGGGCTGGTGGCGTTCGTCAAGCGCGATTGCCCCACCTGCCGCGACGTGGAGTCGGTGCTCGCCGAACTCGTCGACCATGCCGTGCGCAGCGGCACTCGCCTCACCGTGTTCACCCAAGACGACCCCGAATTCATGGCTGGGCTCGGCGGGCAGTCTTCCGAGGTGGTGCACGACCATGATCTGGCTGTGTCGTGGCACCACGAGATCGAGACGGTGCCCACGCTCATGGCCGTGATGGACGGCCGAGAGATGGCGCGCACCGTGGGGTGGGATCGCACGAGCTGGGAGGCGCTGAGCGGTACCGACGATCTGGGCGCCCAGCTGCCGGAAATGCGACCGGGCTGCGGCTCGATGTCGGTCGACCCATTGCTGGCCGACGAGCTGGCGCTGCGTTTCGGCGCCACGTCGTTCGCAAGCCGCAAGGTGGAGCTGGCTTCGGCGGAGGATCCCGTCGAGGCGGCATACGACCGCGGCTGGTCTGACGGGCTGCCGGTGGTGCCTCCGACCGAAGCACGGGTGGCCGCCATGCTGGCGGGAACGAGCCGGGCGCCCGACGAGATCGTTGCGGTGGTGCCGCCGACGCTGGCCGAATGCACGGTGGAGAAGGTGGCGGTCAACGCCGTCATGGCGGGCTGCAAGCCCGAGTACCTGCCGGTGGTGCTCGCCGCCGTCGAGGCCGCCTGTACCGACACGTTCAACATGCACGGCCTGCTGTGCACGCTGTGGTTCTCAGGACCGATCGTGATCGTGAACGGCCCGATCCGGCACCGGATCGGCATGAACACCGACAAGAACGCCCTCGGACAGGGCAATCGCGCCAACTCCACCATCGGGCGGGCCCTGCAACTCGTGATCCGCAACGTCGGCGGCGGCAAGCCCGGCATCGGCGGCATCGACCGCTCGGCGCTCGGGTCGCCGTCGAAAGTCGGCTGGTGCTTCGCCGAAGACGAGGAGGGCCTGCCCGACGGCTGGCCGCCGCTGTCGGTGACCCGCGGGTTCGAGCCCGGCCAGGACACGGTGACGCTGTTCGCTGGGCATGGTCCGGTCGGTTGCATCGACCAGGTGTCGCGCACGCCCGGCTCGCTGATCCGCACGCTCGCCCAGCAATTCCTGTGCGTGGGCAATCGGAAGCTGCCGGCCGAGGCGATGGTGGTGATGACGCCAGAGCACATGTCGACGTTCGCCGATTCGGGCTGGACCAAGGAGCGCTTCTACGACGAGCTGGATCCGCTGCTGCAGATGGATCTCGACTTCGCAGCCTGCGGCGCGGGCGGCATCTCCGAAGGGTTGCCTGCGTCGTTCGTGCAGCACCTGAGGGGCGCTGCCGACGGCGACGGCGATGGTGACAGCGGCGTCCCAACCGACGGCGGGCACGTGTTCGGTTCGTCGGAGGGCACTACCAGCGGTGGCTTGCGCAAGCTGCCGCCGTGGTCGCCCATGGTGGTGCGCGCCGGCGGGGGAGCGGGCGGCTTCAGCGCCATCATCGAGGGCTGGGTGCCTGGCGCCAAGGGCAGCATTCCGATCACGCACCCGATCCGCCCGTAATCGGTCCACGCTCGCTCGGGCCCGGCGATGGGCGCCGGTAGCCTCAACAACCGTGATGACGTGGATTGTCGGTGCGATTCACCTGCTGTCGGCCTTCGGGCTGATCGGCTTGGTGCTGCTGCACAGCGGCCGTGGCGGCGGCGTGTCCGACATGTTCGGCGGCACCGTGGGTTCTACCGCAGCGGGCTCGACAGTTGCCGAGAAGAACCTCAGCCGCATCACGGTGGTGGTGGCCGTCTCGTTCGGCTTTACCACGCTGATACTCGGCCTCCTGCTCGCCTAGCGCCGCGGGCCTGCTGCCCACCTGTCGGCGAGGTGCTCGCTGAAGGTCAGCACGTATGGTTCGAGCCGCCTGCGACAAGGAGCCCCCAATGGGACGTCACGCAATCAAGACACCGCCGCACCACGCCACGTGGCCCGAGTACCTGGCCATCTGGCAGGCCGCCGATGAGATCGAGGTGTTCGAGTCGGCGTGGAACTGGGACCACTTCTATCCCCTGGCGCCCCCCTACGACGGTCCCAACCTGGAGGGCTGGACGATGCTGGCGGGCTTGGCGCAGGCCACTACCCGGATCCGTCTCGGCGCGATGGTGAACGGCATGCACCACCGTCATCCAGCGGTCACGGCGAACATGGCGGCCACGCTCGACCACATCTCGAACGGCCGCTTCGAGCTGGGGATGGGCGCCGGCTGGAATTTCATGGAGAGCGATGCCTACGGCATCGAGCTCGGGCCGCTGCGCGACCGGTCGGATCGGCTCGAGGAGGGCATGGAGGTGATCGTCAAGCTGCTGACCGAGACGACGACCACCCACAGGGGCCGGTTCTTCGAACTCACCGACGCTTGGTGCGAGCCCAAGCCGATCCAGGAGCGCATCCCGATCGTGATCGGCGGGCAGGGCAGGGTGCGGACGCTGCGAACGGCGGCCAAGTACGCCGACCAGTGGGACATGACGTTCCCTCCCGATGTCGCTGCGTGGCGGGAGCTCGACGACGTCTTGCGGGCGCACTGCGAGAGCGTCGGGCGTGACGAGGCCGAGATCGACCGGTCGATCCACCTCGGCTTCGAGGCCGGCGGCGATGTCGACAAGGCGGTCACGGGCGCGCAGGTCTTCTTCGACGCGGGGGTCGACATCGTGGTGTGGTCGTGGCGAGGCGAGCTGGACCCGGTGCGCCTCGATGCCCTCGCAACGGCGATCAGCGAGGCCTGATCCCCGCCGAATACCTGACCCTGCAGCGCTATGCTGATGCGCCCCGAAACGGCTGCCCACCGGCCGGTTTTGGGGCGTTCAGTCGGAGTGGCGGAATTGGCAGACGCGCTAGATTAAGGATCTAGTGCCCGAAAGGGTGTGGGGGTTCAAGTCCCCCCTCCGACACTTTTCGCGAAAACCCTGGTCAGCGCGTTGCAACTGGCTCGATCGGGGCTTGGTGGTGTCGGACGATGCGTCGTCTGTGCCTGCGCAGCAGCGTCTCGGGGGTCACGATCCAGCCGAGCCCCACAGGCACCGGCTCAGTCGATGGAACCGCGCGGTACGATCCACTCGCATCGCTGGCCTGTCACCGACGCTATGAGATCGAAGTCAGCGTCGCAGTGAAGCACCGTGAGGTCCTCGGTCTCAGCGGCTGCTGCGATCAGCAGGTCGGGAATCGGCCGCCCTCGCAGCCCGCGCTCAGCGAGCAGGCGCTGCGTCTGGCGTGCCCGGCGCAAGTGGTCGGACGTCGTCTCGACCAACTGCAGTGCGCCGACGCTGCCAGCTAGGACTTCCCATTCGTCCAATGGGCACGCACCCAGACCGCTCAATGGTCCGGCTACCACTGGGTCATCAGCCTCGACCGGCCCCCGACGCCCAGAAACTCATCGACGACACCCTCCTCGTGCTCGGCCATCACAACATCCGCGGCCGCGCCACATGGCGCAACCTGCCCGTCTCCGACGCGAACCCGCTGATCTCCATGAAAGGCCGAACTGCCCCCGGTCGGCACATGGGTCGCCCACGACTGGCTCTGGTCCGACCGCAACCGCGACGGAAAAATCGCCAAAGGCGACGACTGGAAATCAGACCCCGGCAAAGCATTCATCGACGCCCTCGAAGCCGCCGGAACCACCAGCCACGCACTCGCCGCCTGACCCGCTGAACCGGCTTCGGGCACGCAAACGCCGCGAAACCCGCGAAGCCGAAGCAGACCCGGCGCTGCGGACGGCAGCGAAAGACCTGCTCCGGCGGCGACGCGAAGAGCTTGCTGCGCCAAGCCGCGGTGTTGCTCGATGAGCACGTTGCGCGGCACCCGGACTGCCCGTACCGGGCCGAGGTCGCCTGATATCCGGCATTGACCTGCTCGGCCTGATGTCAGATGAGGCAGCTAACTCGGCGTGCCTGCCGATGTCGGAGAGACCAGCAGACACGCCGAGTTGCTGACGGCGTTCG
>JAJDZE010000088.1 GCA_022824805.1 Acidimicrobiia bacterium
CAGACATACGGGGTCATCAATGACGTCGCTGCGGAGACCGGCAGCCAGATCGTCGCCGCCAGCCACTCCGAGGTGCTGCTCAATGAGGCGGCCGGACGCCACACGGTGGTCGCATTCGTCGGCCGGCCCCACCGCATCGATGACCGCGGCAGCCAACTGCTCAAGTCACTGCGCGACATCGGTTTCGAGCAGTACGCACTCGCAGAGACGATGGGCTGGGTCCTGTATCTCGAAGGCTCGACCGATCTAGCGATCCTCCAGGCATTTGCTGACAGGCTCGGCCACGACGATGCCAAAGAGGCTCTCGCGCACCCCTTTGTTCACTACATCGGCAATCAACTGCCCAATGCTCAGCGCCATTTCTTCGGCCTGCGGGAGGCCCTGCCGGAGCTGCGCGGTGTCGCGCTGTTGGATGAATCTCCTGGCGATGGCGGCGGAGACGGTCTCGAATGCCTCGTGTGGCGCCGCCGTGAGATCGAGAACTATCTGTGTACTCCCGCAGCACTGGAAGCCTTCGCGGATGCCACGGCACGAAGCGCCGTCGTCGGCCAGCTGTGGGAAGCCGGCGAAGTTCAAGAACGCCGAGCGGCGATGAGAGACGCCGTAGCCGAAGTCGAGTCAGCCCTGCGCACGCTGCGCCAGATATCGCCTTGGGACCCGGACACGAAGGTCAGCGACGACTTCCTGACTCCGTTGTTCGCGTCTTACTTCGAAAAGCTCAACTTGCCCAACCTGATGCTCAAGCGCAGCTTCTACGAACTAGCCCAGCATGTTCCCCTCGAAGACATCGACCCAGAAGTCACCGAGAAGTTAGGCGCCATCGCCCAAACCGCCGCCCGACTCGGGTCCAACTGATATGCGGCATCGCATGTTTGCTATGCGCGCAGATCAACAGACGATGTCGCAGGTTCGGAATCGCCAGAAAGCGTCGGTGGTTCCGAGCGATCCAAGAGCGCCTGCAGTCCGAGCGTCATGAGTACGCCCAAGACCGCTCCGACAAGAGAGCCGACTAGAACGGGCCAGATCTGATGTCGCCAGTCGATCTTTTTCTCTAGCTCCAGCACACGATCGGCAAGTACATGTGGGGTGAAGACGTCGCCCTCCATGTCCCTCGAATCTCTGTCGTTGAACGCGAGCCGTCCACCGTTCCGGTCATAGAGATCGAGGGTCGATCTATCGAGGCTGGCAAACCAAATAAGGAATGTAGGGTTGCCGCGAGAGATGGGCACGGGGGATGGGCCTGCATTCTATACGGAGAAGCGCAGTCGTCCCTGAAAGCCCGGGTCGACATGAAATCCTGAGACGTTCACGAGACCTAAGGACTTCACGCTTGACTTCATTGAGATCAGACCGAGTGCATCTGGAGGGATGCGTACCGTCTCTTCGGTCAACAGTTGCGCAAAGTGGCCTGGACGGATTCTCAGCTGTTCGCCTTCGTCCAGATCATGACGAACTTGGTCCTCACCCGTGAGGAGCGCCTGAGGTCCCATGCCCAATTCGTAAGCACAGTTCTTGATGCGCCTGCGGTCGAACGGCGTCACCAATCGTTCTTCCACAAAGCGTGACTGCATCGTCTCTGACGACCAGAAACCAGCCATTCTGTAGTGCCTCCGAGATCATTATTGGGCAGTCGCAACAGCAGCAATTTGGTTGCGCCGCTCGACCGCTGTGCGCTACGGGCGATCAACTTCGGACGATGGAAGGCGCTCGTTGCACACCGTAGCGAGCTTGACGCCGAAAACGGCGATATCCGCCAGCCTCTCGTCGCGAAACGTATCCCAGCTCCCATGTTCGAGGCTCTCGGCGAGCAAGCCTGCCAACTTGGTGACGTGGAACGTGTAGTGCCGCAGTTGGTCCGCTTTGGAGAGGCCGAACACGTCGGGGTGGAAGTGGCGGTCGTGCGCGACTTGTGCGGCCTGCACCTCGTCCCACCGGCGCGCATCCGCCAGAGCGTCGGCACCGATGAGGTGCGCGGTCGAGGAGTCGGCGGCGCGAGCCAGAAGGCTTGAGGCCTCGACACTGCGGATCCTGTCTTCGTAGGCCTGACGAAGGGAGACATGCGACCGCTCAGCCAGCTCGGCTGCGATGCGGCGCATCGCTTGTGCAGCATCGATCACTTGGCTGGTGCTCGCCGGTTCGTTGTGTTCGATGTGCTCGCAGAACGAGGCACACGCGGAGGCGGCGCGAACGAGGTCGAGGGCCGCCCGAGTCAGGTCGGACTTGCTCGGGTGCGGCTGGTTCATGCTCTCTAGGTTCTGGGCCGTCATGATCTGTCCGCCCTCAAACTACACGCCGGTGACTCTAGCCCCGCTGGGTGCCGTACCGGGACGGGCTCCCCGACTGGCCGACTCGGCGCGCCATAGGGTTGCCGACGGTGCCCGGGCCAGCCGAGCACGGATTGTCTTGGCTGGTGAACAGAACACCGCATCGGCTTCAGGTGGTTGTCGGGCTGAGGAGCTGGTGGTGCTGGTTGGTTGAGATGCCATGCCCGAGTTCGGACACGGGCGGGGCGCAGGTGACAGCGTGGATCGACAACGGTGTGGCGCTCTCGGTTGTTTCGCCTGGGCGCAGGGGCAAGAAGTCGAGGCGGCTACGGCCAGGGGTCCGGGCTTTCAGCGTGATGTGGCGTGTCTTGCTGCCGCCGAACAGCGTCTCCTCAGCGCCACTCTCGGATTGCCGGTAGCGGTCGCTGACGACCCCGAACGCCGAGTCCGGCTCGGTGGCCAATGTCCACTCGTGGCCTGACGCCGCCATCTCGGGCAGTGCTACGTCGATCTCGTCATCGATGTCGAGCACGACTTCGCGCTGGTTGTCGGCGAGGGTGAATTGCATGACCGAAGCGCGGGGATTGTCCGGGCGGCGGCCTCCAAGGAGAGCCTGCTTCAGTTGGAGCGGAGATTCCTTGGCGAACGCTCGGGCCTGGGCAGACGAGATCTTCTGCAGAACTCGGAGCTGCGTCACAGCAGCTAGGTAGCTGACGCCGAGTTCCGCTGACATGAGGTACACGTCGGCCGCCCCGAGCTCGGGCCGGTTTGGGTGGTGGCCCCTGTGCTCAAGGCGCACCTCGACGGCGAGTTCGGACATCAACAGGCTTGCGGCGAAGGCCTGCGCCTGGATTTCCTGCGGATCGTGCATCGGTTCCGAGATGGTGGTCTCGGTGTCCAGGTGCGACGTGTGGCCAAGCTCATGGTGGCCCAACTCGTGTGCCGCGGTGAAGCGTTGCAGGGGTGTGGGCCGGGCTGCGTTGATGGCGATGCCAGTTGCCTCGCCTATGCGCTGGTAGATGCCGAGGAGGCGGTCCAGCCCTGCATCGAAGCAGAGCCAGATGCCACGGTCTTCGATCAGGTCGAAGATGGGAACGCGGGCGCCGGGCGCGATGTCGGCCTCAGCGAGCACGTACTCCGCAGCAAGGACGGCCTCATATTCGAGGCTTCGGCGATTCATCTCGTGCTTGAGCCGTCGCGGTCGGGGGGGCGTGCCGGTCCGGCCTCATGCAGGAATTGTGCGAACCGCAAGACCTGCTGCCGGTCGTCCTCGGAAAGCTCGGATGCCGTACGGAAGAGCGCCTGAGCTGTCGCCTCGGCGGCCTCCTCCTCGTCTTCCCCTGAGAAGTAGGAATACGGCCTCCGATAGAGCGCGGCGAGTTGCTTGAGTTCGAGGAAGGTGACCCGCCGGCGTCCAGTCTCGATGTCTGAGACTGATGCGCGAGGAATGTTCAGGTGATCTGCGACAGCGGCTTGAGGGAGGCCGATTGCCTCCCGAGCTTCTTTCAGGCGGCGACCGAGCGCTTCTGACTCAGAGAACGAGGGACCTTCGGACGTTGTGTTCATGCTGACACCTGAGCAGCGGTCGCCGCGGCCCCCCGCTTGCCGACCACAGATGCATATCTGGATGCGGTCACAACGGCGATGGCGAAGCCCTCCTCGTGGGTCAGGCTGCACTCGAAGCCGCGCAGACCTGACCTGACAGCACACTCGAGAGCAGCATCGCTCAAGTGCAGCGTCGGCGCTCCGCTGGCCGACGTGCAGACAACGACATCGAGCATTTCGAGGCCGCGGACGCCAGTGCCCAAGGCCTTCAGGGCAGCCTCCTTCGCCGCGAACCGAGCTGCGAGCCGTTCGTTGTCGCCACCGCAGTCGGCAAGTTCGCTCTCGGCGAAGATCGTCTCGAGGACGAAACGGTCTCCTTGGATGTCGGCTTCGAATTCGGCGACGCTGACGGCATCGACGCCGACTGCTGTCGTTCGTAGGTCGACCGTCGTCTCGGACGCTGCGATGGTGGCAGTTGCAAGCTGCGCTGCCATGAGCGTTCGCTGACACGGCGAATCCACCGGGAGTACGTTGACGGCGCGACGATGGAGACTGTGCAGTTCGGCCCGGCCGAACCCGTTGGCAGTGCCGATTTCGGCGTCGGCATGGGTTGCGACGACGGTGACCGTACCCAACTTGAGGCCTGCGTGGTGGCACAAGGCGCGACCCAGTCGAGCGAGTCCGAGGTAGTTCCCGTAGGCCTTCTTCACGAGGTGCTGATTGCGGTACAGGGCTGTGAGGTGGACGGTTCCGTCCTGAGCGGTCAGGGAGATGTGGCTGAGGCACGGGAACCCGTAAGGGTCACCGTTCCGACCAGGCAACTGTGTGCGCAAGTCAAGTACGGGGTCCTCGATGGCGACCTCGTATGTGCTGCTGTAGCGGTACGACAGATCGGGGTCTGCATAGCGACGAAGCTTGGAAGCCACCTCGAGCAGTTGGTTGACCGGTTCACCCTGAGGACCGGGCCAAGCGACCATCCGGTGGCAGTACTCGCCGCCGGGTGATGCCAGTCTGGCGAACTCGAAGCCTTCGAGATACAGGTCGCTGAACTCCTCGAGGGCGTTGGTGCCGCTCTCTTCGTCGTAGAGCTCAGTGGCGAAGATGGTGTTGGCGACGGTGACGATTGGCCAACGCGACCAGTGTTTCGAGGATTCCGGCCGGCTGGCGATGAAGTCGTCCAAGATCTGCCGCACTGCCGGCACCTCGTCGTCGGCGTGCCAGCTCGTGATGGCGTTGACCGCTGAGCCGCCGGCATCGAGCACAGCGCCGAAGGTGTCGATCCAAGCCTCCGAGAGCGTTCGTCGGAAGATCGAGATCACGCGATAGCCATTTCCGGCTGTGTCCTCGAGGCCAGCAGCTCGATCAGGTTTGCCACGCTCGTCACTTGATCGGGCTTGAGGTCGGCCTTCTTCACGGCCCTGCCGAGACCCAGGCCCTTGCACACCCGGGCAATGACGACCATTGCCTTGCGTGAGGGGATCCGGGCCTCAGAGCCAGAGGCCATAGCCGCCTCGACGCTGTCACGATTGAGGCGCAGCTTGGGGAGTTCGCTGAGGACGAGCTCTCGGATCATGTCGCGGTGTTCGTCGGTCGGTGTCCGGATGGCAGGCATGCTCTTCGTCTCTTCGTTGTCGTCTATCGCGACACTATAGCCATTCTTTGTCGGAAAATGCGACAATATGTGATGGCTCTCCAAGCGCGGTCCGCATTCGACTGGGGCGTCCGCCCGACAGGGGAGGCCCCATTTCGGCGGGTAGCCGAGACGCAGAGGACGCTCGTCTGGCTGGAACGTCTGCTTGATGCGTTGCGGTCCTCCGATGTCGAGTTCCCGGTGGGCGACGCGGGCGTACTTGTCGACCTCACAGAACAGGTTCTGGCAGTCGATGAGGTGCAGCGGCCGACCCCACAAGTCTCGAAACTCGACCGGACTGTCCGCGAGGTACACCTCGGCGGCATTGGTCATCGCGCGGATGATGCGAGCGGGGCCGAGGCCGCGGGTGTCAGCAAAGCACTTTTCGATGCCTCTCAATGCGCCCGGCCCGGCAACGACGAAGTCCATCTCGTCGAAATCGAAGTGGCGGCTGTAATTGAGGTCAACCGCGTACTGGTACGCGAGGAAGGCGCCGAACGAGGGAACCGCCAGCAGTTCCGTGTAGAGCGCTTGCAGTGATTGGGCACCGGCGATCGCGTCGATCGTCCCGTCGGCGAGGATCTGCTCAAGCAGCGCTATGTGGTTGGCGTGCTTACGCTCACGGCCGAACTGAGGTGCGGGCATGATGTACGCCCCGGCGTAAAGGCGAGCCCCAGCATCGAATTGGTGGTCCAAGGCCGCTGTGTAGGCCGCCCTGTCGAAGGTGGCGGCAGTGGGTTGGCCGACGTTGTCGACGAGGTGCTGCCACGTCTCGGTGCGGTTGAAGATCTTGAACAGGAGCACGCGCAGGATGGTGTCGCGGCACTCGTAGCTTCCGGAGTAGATGACGTCTTGCAGTAGGGCCTGGCTGACGCGGTCGGACGCGCGGTATGCGTTCGTGAAGCGGTGCGCGCGCAGTACCGGATCCGCAGTCCACGGCGCAGGGGCCCCGACAACCCGCTTCATGAACATCGCCTGACGCTCGGCAGCGAGGTACCAGTAGCTCCAAAATGCCCTTGTCACCTGCATACGCCGCCCGTCGAGGCTCACGGTCATGCGCGCAGGGGCAGAGCCGGGGCCGTTCTGCGGCCGGCGGGCTTGGTACATGCGCCTGATGCTCGCATGTCGATGTCACAACCCAGCGGCACGCCCCACGCTTGCTGGGGTTTAAGCCGCTTGTAGCGCGACGCCATCGCCTGGCGATTTCATACCGGAAAATATGCCAACCCTGTGCGCGCTGTGGTTTGTCGGCAGCCGCGGCATCGGCCGGGCAGGTCCGGCTTGCGGAGCGGTATGAATGGGCTCCTGGCAGTCGAGGGGGCGCAAGCTCGGCAAGCTCTATGGGTGGTTGCGAGTGAGTTGCAGGCTATGCCGTCGATCTGGTCGGCAGCGCTCTCGATGTGGCCGCTCTCCACGGATGGCGCAAGGCGGAGTCTCTCACCAAATCACGGCAGAGATGTGGGTGTTTTCGCGGTAGGAATATCGACAGTTTAACGGCAGGGTTGCCGGGCCTCGGGCAGGTCGGGTATGGCAGCACTGATAGAGCGTCGTGCCGAGCACATCGCGCTCGAGCGAATCCGCGAGATACCGGTGCTGCTGGTGCAGGGGCCACGCACAGTCGGCAAGTCGACGCTGCTGCGAGCGCTCGCGCAGCGCCATCACGCCCGCGTCGTGGACCTCGACGATCTGGCGGTGCGCGATGCCGCCGCTGAGGACCCGGCTCTGTTCGTGTCGGGGCCGGGGCCGGTGTTCATCGACGAGTACCAGCACGTTCCCGTGCTGCTCGATGCGATCAAGGCGGAGCTGAATCGTGACGGCTCTTCTGGACGCTTCGTGATTGCCGGGTCCACGCGGTTCGCTGCGCTGCCCCTCGTGTCGCAGTCGCTGACGGGGCGACTGCACCGCGTCGAGCTGCATCCGTTCTCCCAAGGCGAGATCGACGCCGAACGCGAATTTCTGGTGGAGACGCTGTTCGAGGATCCGGCCTCCGCAGCGAGTCCGGACACATCCGCGACGACGCGCGATGACTACGTGAGGCGTGTTGTGCGCGGCGGCCTTCCGCTGGCGCTCGCACGCTCAGACGCGGCACGCGGACGGTGGTTCGACGACTATGTGGCGCTCTGCCTCGAACGCGATCTGCTCGAACCCGGTCGGGTGCGGCAGCCGAGCGCGCTCGCGCCGCTGCTGCGACGCGTCGCAGCGCAGACGGCCCAAGTGCTGAACATGTCGCGTGCCGGGGACGCCGCAGGGCTCGCTGCTGCGACCGCTGCCGACTACGTCAGGCTGTTCGAGGCCAGCTTCCTCGTGAGGCTGCTGTCGGCGTGGGGCCGGACATCGCGGGCCGCGAGCACCGCGCGCCCCAAGGCACACATGATCGATACGGGTCTTGCTGCGCGATTGCTGCGCCTGCCCTCCGCACGGCTCGGCAGTCTCGACCCTGCTGCTCTGCAACAGTTCGGCCATCTGCTCGAGACCTCCGTCGTCGGCGAGGTGCTCAAGCAGGCGTCGTGGCTCGAGCACCTGCCCAGTGTCGGCCACTGGCGAAGCCGTGACGGCGCCGAAGTCGACTTGGTGCTCGAAAACCGCGACGACGGCGCCATCGTCGGAATCGAGGTCAAAGCAGGCAGCCGACTGCGCCCGGGCGACCGGCGCGGTCTGGAAAGGCTGCGAACCCTGGTCGGCGACCGCTTCGCGGCCGACGTGATATTTCACACCGGACCCCGCTGCGCTCGGCTCGACGACACCGGCACCTTGATCGCACTGCCCGTCGACCGGCTCTGGACCCACGCCGCACCCGATCAGGGTCCTTGAGATCACTGACGACGACGCCCGCTGCGGCCCGCAGCCGCACTCGAACACCCTGTTGCGGCGACCGGCGCTCCCCGTCCAACGTGGATCGTCACGTCACTGATCGACGATCTTGAGATGTGCTGCGGGTCCAATCGCGGAGGGTAGGAATACCGGCCGCCGTTGAGCTCCGGCCGCGACGCCGGCAATCGTCGCTGTCTCAGCGGCAGTCAGACCTGCGTCGCGGAGCGAGGCCACCAAACGGACGGTTCGTGTGAGGTTGTTGCGACCTGGCCGCATTGAAGCCGCACCGTGACACACTGAACGTGATGGCCGACACGACGGCGGATGTGCAGCAGTTGGCGCGCATCGTTGCGGGCGACCGCCAGCTGCCGCGTTACGCACGGCGCGAAGCGGCGGTGCTCGCGGGATTGGCACGACGTCAGCCGGGGCGCGCTCGCGAACGCCTTGAACGTCTGCACGAGCGTGTGCTGCCGGATCTGGTTCTGCACACGCCAACATGCGACTACGGCCGCTGCGTGTCTGTCGAGACGTTCTGGCGTCATCACCTTCGGCCTGACCGCAAGCAGTATTTCGGCCCTGGCCACCGGTCGTACTTGGATCACTTGCGATCTCAGCGCGATCCGGCTGCCACGGCCCACGCTGATCTCTCGCACGCACCCGTGGTTGTGCCAGTGGACTACTCCTGGCTCGTGCCACTGCAACAGATCGTCGGAGTGGACGGCTCGACGCTCGTGCGACGCCTGCAGCTGAGAGACAGTGCACCGCCCTTCCTCATCTTCGTCTTTCCTCAAGGTCGGTTGCGGCACGAAGGTGTGACCGTGCGTGAGCCGCGAGGCGTCGATGCCGTGCCTGCGAAACTGTTGCAATGGACACCCGGCGGTGTTCCGAACGAGCGCATCGATCGGGACAGTCCCCTTGCTGCTCTTGGACGACTTGAATGGCGGGCGTGATGCGCCGAACCCCGACGCCTGGCTTGTACGAAGCCGTGCTGCAAGTGCTCGGCGGTGCCAACTCGTGGACGCAGCCTGCCGCAGGCCCGATGGCGGAACTGGTGGACCATCTCACGACCGACGAAGCCCAGTGCCTGCCGAGCGCTGCAGCAGATGTGCTGCCGCTGCTGCGCGGTGACCGGGACCGTCTGCGATTTGCCGCAGAAATCGCCGCGCGGCTCGATCTCTTCGAGGCGGCGGAATCGGTGCTGAGCCTCGCTCTCTCGTTGGATGATCGCCAGTTGCTCCTCAACGCGGCCGACCTGGCCTCCAACCCCGCAACAGACCCGCCCGTCGTGCAGAGCCTTCTTGAGCAAGCCCGCGGGGACCGGCCGCTACGACTGCGTCTCGACAAGACCGCTGTGCCGGATGGCACCGATGAAGAGCGTCTGTACGAGCAGTGCTGGCCGGGCGCTCGCACCAGTCAGTCACGCTTTCCGCTGCCTCCGGTGACAGTGTTCGACACCAGCCTGCGCGCAGACGTGCTTCTGCGTCTCGCTGTGGCGGCTGATCGCGCCGGCGCGACGGTGCGCAGACTCGAGCCCGAGGCCGAGGTGCCGTTCTGGTTTGGTGCAGAGACGGTGCTTGTATGCGCGGACGCGGCCCGTCAGCGTGTCCGCAGCCGGTACGGGCACTTCCCCGCGGCCCAGATCGTCGTGCCCGAGGGCAGCGAGCTGCCACAAGACCGGCTTGCGCAAGCCCGGCTGCGTCGCCAGGTTGACGCGGCCTTGGGTCGCCGACTCCTGACGCTGCCGGTCGGAGATGCGCAGGGCATCCCCGTGTCGCTGTGGTCGCCTGACGTTTTTGGGGCCGGCGTCTACTCCACCCGCGAAGCCGGGTTCTTGTCGGGCGCCAAGGCGTCGTCGCTGAGCTACCTGCACAGGCGAGGTGTGCTGCAGCCTCACATCAGGGGAGCGCTTCGCTGGAAATTCAGTGACGTTGTCGCGGTGCGGACATGGGCCTACATCAAGACGGTCACCCCGGGACGAGTCTCGAGCAACGTCGTCAGCGCGCTGGCGGCATTCGAAGGCAGCGGCGATGCCATCAGGATCGGCGTCACTACCGATGGTCGGGTCATGGCGGACCTCGGCAAGGGTTTCGAAGATGTGCTGACCGGTCAGATGGCACTCGACCTGCCGGTGACGGATGTCGACTCCGCGTTCCGACCCTTCGAAGTGGGCGGCGGCAGCGTGCCAGACCTACTACACCTCAGTCCCAACAGCACCTTGCTTCCGACTGTGCTGAACGGAACGCCACATCTCAGCGGGCACAGGATCGCAGCGAAGGACTTGGGAAGTCTGGACAGAGCGGGCGGCACCGGAGCGATTACGGCTGCATACCCCGAACTCAGCGATGCTCAGTTCGAGGATGTTGTGACACTGGGCCATCAGCTTCTTGACCTCGTCTGAATCATGAAGCTGCTGTTCGATGCGCGCATGCCGCAGAGCCTTGCGTTCGAAGCAGCATCTGTCGCCGACCGAGGCGCCTTCGAACTCGTGCGCTGGTCAGGCGGCGACATTTCCGATATCGAACTCTTGGAGTCAGCCGCTCAGCAAGGCTTTCACGGTGTCGTTCTGCTCGGCCGCGACTCCTTGGCTCAGGCCGAGCTGCGCTCTGTGGCGGACCGAGTCGGGGTCGCAATCGTTGCCGTCGTGGCCGGCGGGCCGTATGAGGCCAAGCAGCGCCTGGTTGGCAACTTGGTGGGCGTGAAGCGCTCGCTGTCCGAACACAACTGTCTTCTGGTGTTGGCAAACGAGGTTCGCCCTATCGACGTTGGCATGAGCGGCGCTGATGCAAGTTGATCGAGTCGGTCCTGCCCTACCGAGTGGAGCGGCGGCAGGGATCGCCGCTGTTCAAGCGGGGGTTCTGTGACGGGGCTGCATGAGGCCGAAGTAGAGCAAGCGGCGCTGGGGTGGCTCGGCCAGTTGGGTTGGGTAGTCCGCGATGGCGCCGGACTCTGCCGGGAGGACGGTGCCGGAGAGCGCCAGGACCACTCGGCGGTGGTCCTCGCTGAGCGGCTGCGGGCGGCGCTGGAGCGGCTGAATCCCGAACTGCCGGGCGATGCTCTTGACGATGCCTTCCGGAGGCTGACCACGCTGGTGGGGTCAACGCTGGCGGATCGGAATCGGGCCCTTCATCGGATGCTGGTCGATGGGGTTGCAGTGGAGTTCCGCCACCAGAGCGGCGAGCTTCGCGGCGGCCGGGCGCGGGTGCTCGGCTTCGATGATCTATCGGCCAACGACTGGCTGGCGGTCAACCAACTCACAGTGACTGAGGGCGACAATCACCGACGGTTCGACATCGTGCTGTACCTCAACGGTCTGCCGCTCGGGGTCATTGAGCTCAAGAGCCCGACCGATCCCGACGCCACCGTGTGGACAGCGTGGCAGCAACTCCAGACATACAAGAACGAACTGCCCAGCTTCTTCGCCTACAACGCAGCACTGGTCGTTTCTGACGGCATCGAGGCGAGATTCGGCACGCTCACAGCTGGGCGTGAGTGGTTCAAGTCTTGGCGCACCATCGACGGCGACGAGATCGCCGAGGCCACAGCACCGCAACTCGAGGTCCTGCTGCGAGGAGCGTGTGCGCCGTCTCGTTTGCTCTCGCTGGTTCGCGACTTCATCGTGTTCGATGACGACGGCAGCGGCCGGCTCGTCAAGAAGATGGCGGGCTACCACCAATTCCACGCAGTCAACGTCGCCATAGGCGAGACATTGCGTGCCGCCGGGTTGGGCCCCGACGGCAGGCGGCCCGGTGATGCTGAAGCACTGCGCAGCGAACAGTCGAGCGTTGATGATCGTCGCATCGGTGTGGTCTGGCACACCCAGGGGTCGGGCAAGTCGCTGACGATGGCGTTCTACGCGGGGCGGATCATCCGCGAGCCGGCCATGGCGAACCCAACGCTCGTCGTGCTGACTGACCGGAACGATCTCGACAACCAGCTGTTCGCCACGTTCTCTCGATGCTCGGACTTGCTTCGGCAGCCACCGACTCAGGCCGAGAGCCGAACGGACTTGCGAAGCAAGCTGGCAGTCGCGTCGGGCGGTGTGGTGTTCACGACGATTCAGAAGTTCTTTCTTGACGGGCAGGGAGATCGGCACCCGGTGCTCTCGGACCGTCGGAACATCGTGGTGATTGCCGATGAGGCGCACCGAAGCCAGTACGACTTCATCGACGGCTTCGCCAGGCACATGCGTGATGCGCTGCCGAACGCCTCGTTCATCGGCTTCACCGGCACGCCGATCGAGCAGGTGGATGCCAGCACCCGAGCGGTGTTCGGCGACTACATCAGCGTCTACGACATTCAGCGCGCCGTTGAAGACGAGGCCACGGTTCCCATCTACTACGAGAGCCGGCTGGCGGAGCTCAGGCTCGACCCCGATGCACATCCGAGCATCGATGCTGACTTCGACGAGGCGACGGAGGCTGAAGAGCTCGAGCAGACCGAGAAGCTGAAGACGAAATGGGCCGCGCTTGAAGCGGTGGTCGGCACGCCAAGCCGGATCGCGCTTGTCGCGGCCGACATCGTCGAGCACTTCGAGAACCGGCTCGACGTGATGGACGGCAAGGCCATGGTCGTGTGCATGAGCCGGCGCATCTGCGTCGATCTCTACGACGAATTGGTGCGGTTGCGGCCGTCATGGCACAGCGACGACGACGCCGACGGCGGGATCAAGGTCGTGATGACCGGCTCAGCCGAGGACCCGACGGAGTGGCAGCAGCACATTCGCAAGAAGTCGCGCCGCGAGATGCTTGCGAACCGCTTTCGTGACGCCGCTGACCCGCTGCGCATCGTCCTCGTGCGAGACATGTGGCTCACGGGCTTCGATGCACCCAGCTTGCACACGATGTATGTCGACAAGCCGATGAGGGGCCACGGGCTGATGCAGGCCATCGCGCGCGTCAACAGGGTCTTTCGGGACAAACCGGGCGGCCTTGTCGTCGACTACCTGGGGCTCGCGCACGAGTTGCGGCAAGCGCTTCGCGCCTACACGCAGAGTGGCGGCCGAGGCGAAGCCGTCCTCAACCGTGCCGACGCGGTTGCAGCGATGCTTGAGAAGCACGACGTGTGCTCGGGGCTCATGCACGGTTTCGACTGGTCGAAGTGGGTCAACGGGAGTCCTGCCGAGCGGCTAGCGCTCTTGCCCGCCGCCCAAGAACAGGTGCTGGCGCAGGAGGACGGCAAGGATCGCTTCGTCCAAGCGGTTCGGGAGCTGTCCCAGGCGTTCGCGCTCGCCGTGCCCGATGAGGCAGCGATCGCCATCCGAGACGACGTGGGCTTCTTCCAAGCCGTTCGCAGCAGGTTGATGCAGCGCTCGCCTGACGAGGAACGAGCCCGAGACGATCTCGACCACGCCGTTCGCCAGATCATCTCTCGGGCCGTGTCATCGGGTGAGGTGACCGACATATTCGAGGCAGCTGGTCTCGACAAGCCCGACATCTCCATCCTGTCCGAGGAGTTCCTTGCCGAAGTTCGTGATATGCCGCATCGAAACTTGGCCGTGGAACTGCTGCAGAAGCTCCTGCATGGCGAAGTCCGACATCGCCAGCGCCGCAACGTCACACAGGGCCGATCGTTCGCAGCCATGCTCGCTGAGACCATTCGTCGCTACCAGAACCGAGGCATCGAGGCGGCGCAGGTCATCGAAGAGCTGATCGAGTTGGCGCGCGAGCTCCGAGCGGCCGACGAGCGCGGCGAGCAGCTCGGGCTCACCGACGACGAGTTGGCGTTCTACGACGCCTTGGAAACGAACGACAGCGCCGTCGCCGTGCTCGGCGACGAGACGCTGCAGGCAATCGCTCGCGAACTTGTGGAGTCAGTCCGCAACAGCGTGACCATCGACTGGACCCTCCGCGAGAACGTCCGTGCGGGCATCCGCGTCAAGGTCAGACGCATCCTGAAGCGTCACGGCTACCCGCCCGACAAGCAAGAACAAGCAACCCAAACCGTCCTCGAACAGGCCGAGGCCCTCTCCGCCGACTGGGCCGTCGCCTGAACACTGCTCTTCTTGCGATCGTCGCGCTACGCGAGGCGAGCTCGCCCCCACTTGATCGGGTCTGTCCAACTTGACCGTCCCTTGACGGGCGGCGACGTCGCCATCGTCGCCGCTGCCTACCACGCTTGGCGTTCAGAACCCGTTGGCGACCGCGGCCGCCCAATGGCGCGCCCAGCAAGCCGGTGTCACTCAGATCGAAGCCAACCTGCAATCCTTGGACTTGTGACGGCGAAGGCCAGATGGGCTTGTCGTCGGCCGACCGGCGCAGGAGGAGGGTCCGCCGTGAGACGAAGGCTCACGTTGTGCGCGGTGCTGGCCGTGCTGCTCGGCATGCTGGGCATGCTGGCGATGCCGGCACCAGCGGCACTGGCCGATGACGGTGTTGACGATGACGACGGCGCGGACCTCACCGACGATGTTACCGATGGCTTGGCGCCGCCCGAGCTGTCCGGCGGCGAAGATCTGAGCTATCCGAACCTCGGTTCGAATCTGAGCGGCATCGCCGACGATGCGTCCGGCGCTCAGTACACGGCCGATTTTGCCTACGGCGGCGGCGCGGACAGCGACTCAGCCGCGACACCGTTCGTGCCCGGCGACACCGCCAACAGCACCGCCGTGATGCTCGCCCTGTCGATCATTGTCGACGGCGACGTGCAGCACGTGGTCGACGTGATCGACGGCGTCGGCGGCGATGTCCGCAACGTGCTCGACAACCACATTGAGGCATTCGTGCCCGCGACCGCGCTTGCCACGCTGGCCCAGACCCCGGGCGTCAGCTGGGCCCGCGAACTCATGCGGCCCGAGAAGGTCAGAGGCAGCGTCACCAGCGGAGGCACTATTGCGCATTCGGCTAACGACTGGCACAACGCCGGGATCAAGGGAGAGGGCGTCAAGGTCGGCGTGATCGACAATGCGTCGTTCGACGGTGCGAGGGACGGCTTCACTGGGGTGCCTGCGCTGATGGGCACCGACCTGCCCAGCGAGATCGAAGCGCTGTGTTTCAAGCGCATCGGCGATACCACCCGCAACATTGCCGATTGCTCTGCGCCGGCCGGTTCGTCGGGTGGCGGCAACGCCCACGGCACCGCTGTGGCCGAGACGGTCATGGACATGGCCCCCGAAGCCAGCCTCTACATCTCCAACCCGGTGTCAGGGGCGGACCTTCTGACCGCCACGAAGTGGATGCACGCCGAGGGTGTGCGTGTGATCGTGTACTCCGTCGTTTGGGCGTTCCATGGTCCCCCAGACGGCACCACGCCGCGCTCCAATGGACCGTTGAGGACGGTCAAGTGGGCAGCCGACAACGGCATCGTCTGGGTCAACGCCGCCGGCAACTACCACCGCGATACCTGGTTCGGGCCGTTCACCGACGCCGACAACGACAACATCCACGAGTGGAAGGCCGGCACCGAGAACCAGAGCTTCAACCTTCGCGCTGGCGAGAAGATCCGGGTGTTCATGCGCTGGGACGACTCTTGGGGCAAGGCCAGCAAAGACCTGGCCGTGGCAATCGTGAAGAATCCCGGCGAGCTGACCGAGACTGTGCACACGGAGATCGACGACATCCAATCGGGCGGAGCGAACCACGAACCCCTCGAATACGGCACGTTCCGAGCCGACACTGCCGGCAAGTACGGCTTCCAGATAAAACTCAAGAACGGCACCGCACCCAACTGGATCCAGCTCGTCTCCTGGGACGCGACCCTGTCGGTTCAATCAGACGGCTACAGCGTCATGTCTCCGTCGGACAGCCCGCACCCCGGCGTGCTCAGCGTCGGCGCCGGCAACCTGAACAGCATTCACAGCTACAGCAGTCGCGGGCCGAGCCCAGATGGCCGCATCCTGCCCGACATTGTGGGCGCATCCTGCCAGCAATCCAATACCCACCGTCCATTCTGCGGCACGAGCGCGGCCGCACCGCACCTCGGCGGATTGGCCGCGCTGGTCGTGCAGCAGAACCCCGCCTTCACGCCGGCGCAGGTGACCGACTACCTGAAGGCACACGCAACGCCCAACGGCAGCCCTGTGCCCAACAACATCTGGGGGCACGGCTTCGCGGACCTGCCCTTGCATTTCTTCCACGAACAGATCCACAGCTCTGGAACTACGAACTGGACCGCTTCATCGAGCGCCAACTCGAAGATGCGGCGCTACTACACGTTCGCGCTCGCCGCGCCATCGACCGTGACCATTGACCTCACGTCGAGCGCCGATACCTATCTCTACCTGCGTCGGGGCTACAACGCCCAAGACGGCGACGCCCTGCACGAGGACGACAACGGCGGCAGCGGCACCAACGCCCGGATCAGCGAGACGCTCGCAGCCGGCCGATACACCATCGAGGCGACGACCGCTTCCAGCGGACAGGGCGGCGCCTTCTCACTGGCCGTCTCCGGATTGCCGACCGTTCCGACGGTCAGCCTCACGGGCGGCGTGGACGTAACCGAAGGCTCTGACATCACATTCACCGTCACTGCGAACCCGGCACCCTCCTCGCCGCTGGCCGTCGAGGTCCAGGTCGCCACCAAGGGCGATTACGGCGTCACCGCGGGCGTGCGCACGGTCACCATCCCGGCCACGGGCAGCGAAACGCTCACCCTGCCCACCACCAGTGACGACGTCTCGAAGCCGACCGGTTCGGTCACAGCGACCCTGCGACCGAGTGCCAGCTACTTCACCTCCACAACGGCCTTCAAGCGCACCGTGGACATCAAGAACGACGATATTGCGACCCTCAGCATCACCGCCAACCGACGCTATCTCAGCGAGGGGGAAAATGCCGTTTTCACCGTGTCCGGAAATGGCAGCACCGGGGTGGAGAACATCGAGGTCGGCTTCAAGCTGACCGGCGACTACGCAGATGGGGCAATGCGCCATCGCCAATCCATGATCGTGAAGCTCGGCCCCAAGGGCAACGCCATCATCACCCTTCGGACCCGGGATGACCTCACGAGAGAACCGAACGGCAGCATCGAGCTCACGCTGCTCAGCGCGAGCCACTACAAGGTCGCGCAGTCGGCATCGTCGGCCCGCGCCACGGTGTTCGACAACGATGTCGCGCCGTGCATCGAGCACCTGCGTTCCGACGTCAACAAGAAGTTCGAGCCGCTGTCGGAATGCCAGTCCCATGTGGCCAACACCAATCACTCTTCGTACTTCACCATCTACGTGAAGCGGGTGCACACCCTTGAGCTCACCCTGTCGAGCCCCCGGGACGATCTCATCCTCGTGCGCAGAGGCCGAAACAACCTGACCGGGGCAATCCGGAATAGGGCCGACCATGGCATCCTCGACCCGAAAGAAGCCTGGATGAGGCTCAACGTCAGCGCCGGCTGGTACACGATCGAGGTAACCTCCGTGGGCACAGAAAATCCGGGCGTCGGTGCACTCGAGATCACCGGATTGCCCTCGCTGTCGTCCCGTGATCCCGAGGTCAGCGTCGTCGCAGGCGCTGACGTCGAAGAGGGCGGCGTCGTCAAGTTCGAGGTCCACGCCCATCCCCCGCCGACGACCAGTGTCAGCGCGACCATCGACGTCAGCACCGCAGGCGACTTCGGCGTGGCTCCAGGGAAGCACACGGTGGTGATCCCACCGAGCGGCAGCGCCGAGCTGACGCTCGCCACGACGAACGACGCCGTGATCGAGTCCGACGGCTCGATCACCGCGACCGTCGCAGCCGGCAGCGGTTACGAGGTCTCGCCGACCGGCGACGTCGCAACCGTGGAGATCTCCGACGGCGACGGCGACCTGTGTACCCAGTCGCTGCCCGCCGGTGGCACGGACACCGGAACTTGGGTGTCGGAGTGCACGTCAAGTGACAGAGCCAACATGCTCGCCCGCTTCTACACCTTTGAACTCAAGCAATCCGCCACGGTGACGGTCGACTTGGAGCACGTTTCGCCCTACAACAACCCGTACCTCATTCTCAGAGACGGCAAGAACATCACCAACGGCGCCAAGCGCAGCGAGAACGACGACGTCGGCGCCGGCAATGAAAGCGCCCGAATCAGTGAGCAGTTGACGGCTGGTTGGTACACCATCGAAACGACCGTCCATTCGAATTCCAAACCCGGCACATTCCTGCTGAATGTCAGCGGCCTGCCGCCGCCGAGTGGCCCCGAGGTCAGCATTGTCGGAGACGGCGACATCGGCGAGGGAAAAAAGGCCAGTTTCACCGTCACCGCCACGCCCGCTCCCGCAGCGAGCCTCGACGTCGAGGTGATGATCGCACACACCGGCGACTACGGCGTCACGACCGGTGCTCGAACCGTGACCATCCCGACCTCCGGCAGCGCCACGTTGGTCGTGATCACCTCCGACGACCGCATCGAAAAGCCGGACGGTGTGATCACAGCGACCATCGCGAGCAGCAACAGCTACTCGGTGTCATCCGCCAACAGCACCGCCACCGTCACCGTGCTCGACAATGAGAGGCCCGAGATCAGCATCAGCAGCGGCGGTGACATCACCGAAGGCGGACCGGCGCATTTCGTCGTCACAGCGACGCCGCCGCCGACTGTATGGGTGAGAGTCAATTTCAAGCTCCTCACCTCTGGCAACTACGGTATTTGGGTCGCCGGGGGGACCATCCCGATCGGCCCCAACGGCAGCTCCAGCTTCGGGCAGTACACCTCGAACGACAAAGTCGATGAGCGAGACGGCTCGGTCACCGGAGTGTTGAGGCCAGGGGACGGCTACACAGTGTCGTCCACCAACAGCACTGCGACTGTCAAGGTGTACGACGATGACGTGCCCGAGGTGAGCATCACCACCCGCGCAGCCGTTACCGAGGGAGGCGATGCGACATTCAAGCTCACCGCACGCCCGAAGCCGTTCGCGGCGCTGTCGGTGCCGGTTGCGGTGACCCAGTCGGGCGATTACGGCGTCACGACTGGCACGCGGACCGTGACCATTCCCAGGTCCGGGAACGCCACGCTGACCGTCTCGACTGACGATGACAGCACCGTCGAAACCGACGGGTCGGTCACCGTGACCGCGAACACCGGCAACGGCTACGCGGTGTCGACCACTCAAGCGGCAGCGACGGTGCCGGTGTTCGACAACGACCCGGTGCCGACTGATCCTGAGATCACCATCGTCGCCGACGGCGATATCACAGAGGGTGCCGGCGCCGTCTTCACCGTCACTGCCACCCCGCCCCCGGCTGCTGACCTCGATGTCGCAGTCGCAGTGACCGCCGCAGGCGACTACGGCGTCACTCCTGTGACACACACCGTGACGATCCCGTCGTCGGGTCTGTCGTCGGGCAGCGCCAAGCTGACTGTCGCCACGACGGGTGACGGCACCGACGAGGCCGACGGTTCGGTCACCGCGACGGTGAACTCTGGCAGCGGCTACAGCGTGTCGTTGACCGACGGCGCTGCGACGGTCGCTGTTGCCGACAACGACGTACCCGAGGTGAGCATCACCGGCGGTGCAGCAGTTTCTGAGGGTGGTGACGCGACGTTCACGCTCACTGCAAGCCCGGCACCGTTCGCGGAGCTGTCGGTGCCGGTTGCGGTGACTCAGTCGGGCGATTTCGGCGTCACGACCGGCACACGGAACGTGACCATTTCCACCTCCGGGAACGCCACGCTGACGGTCGCCACGACGGGTGACAGCACCGACGAGGCCGACGGTTCGGTCACCGTCACGGTGAACACCGGCAACGGCTACACGGTGTCGACCAGCAAAGCGGCAGCGACAGTCACGGTGGCCGACGACGACCACGGGCCGGCCAACTGCGTATCTGACGATCTGCTCAACCTCGTGCGCCGCTACTTCGATGCGAACAAGAACAAGCCGCCGCTCAACGGCAAGAACTGGAAACGGGTGCTGATCGCGTTCGGCGACGTGCAAGACCCACAGCTCACGCCCTACACCGCTGCTGAGGCACTGCAGGCCGAGAAGATCTGGGACGGCTGGAAACCCGTCCGTGAGGCGCTCGAGTGCATCGAAACAGTCCCGCCGCCGGCCGAGCCCGAGGTCAGCATCGCCGCAGACGGCGACATCACCGAAGGCGGCGACGCCAGCTTCACCGTCACCGCCACTCCGCCGCCGACTGCCGATCTTGACGTCACGGTCTCGGTAACGGCCGCTGGCGACTTCGGCGTCACCCCTGCAACGCACACAGTGACGATCCCGTCGTCGGGCAGCGCCACGCTGACGGTCAGCACGACGGGTGACAGTGCCGATGAGGCTGACGGCTCGGTCACGGCGACGGTGAATGCCAGCAGCGGTTACACGGTGTCGTCGAGTCGGGGAACCGCGACGGTGGCAGTGTCAGACGATGACGTGCCCGAGGTGAGCGTCACCGGCGGCGCGGGAATCACCGAGGGCGGTGACGCGACGTTCACTGTCAGTGCGAGTCCGGTGCCGGTCGCGGATCTTGATGTGAGCGTGACGATTTCTCAGTCGGGCGATTTCGGTGTCACTGCCGGCACGCGCACGGTGACGATCCCGGTGTCGGGCAGCGTCACGCTGACGGTCAGTACGACGGGTGACAGTGCCGATGAGGCTGACGGTTCGGTGACTGCGACGGTGAATGCCGGCGGCGGTTACACGGTGTCGTCGAGTCAGGGGACCGCGACGGTCGCCGTCGCCGATGACGATGATGGCCCGTGCGTGCCGCCGTTGCCTTCTGATGCTGTGACGGTTGCGC
>JAJDZE010000135.1 GCA_022824805.1 Acidimicrobiia bacterium
GGCGCCAGCAGATGCCCGCACACCGCCGCCGCGTCCAACAACACCCGATCCGAACCAGCCACGCCCTGCATACCCCCATAATCCCGCGCGCACCCCACCCACACGCGGAAATCCGACCCAATAAATCAGCAGTCTCCTAGAGGATTATCGAGACCTTGGCGTCGCCGACTCGCTCTCTCCACTCAAGAGCTGCCTTCTCGGCCTGGCCGAGGGTGGCGTGCTGAGAGTCAGGGTTGTGGGCACCAGGCGCACGCACATCCCAGCCGCCCTCCCGGTTCTTGACGATCAGTCGCTTGTCGCCCATGTCAAAGCCTTCCTAAACTATGGATGTTTTCAGTGGATTTCAATATATACTGCACTCGTGCGTGTCGGAGCGTATGTCGATGGCCTCAATGTGTACTACGGCGGCAGACAACTCTGTGGCCGGAACAGCCCAGGCTGGCGCTGGCTCGACCTGCGAGCTCTTGTCGAGCGTCTGACCAGCAGAAACCGTCGCTGGATGTGGGCCGGAGCACATGTCTCGCGCGTCGTGTATTGCACGGCGTTGGTGAGTGGTCAGCGCGATCCAGGTGACCGTCATCGTCAGCAGGCCTATCTCGATGCCCTCCAAGCCACCGGCACCGTCGACATCGAGCTTGGCGCCTTCATCACGCGGACGGCGCGAGGGATGGACACGACGGCGGGACATGTCGCTGAGATCGAAGTCCAAGAGGAAAAGGGATCGGATGTCAACGTCGCTTCGCGTCTGCTCATCGACCTACATACCGACCAGATCGACGCTGCGATCCTGATCACCAACGACAGCGACCTCCGGTTGCCAGCGGTGCATGCCCGATCGCTCATCCCGCTCGGAACGGTAAACCCTCGCGGAACGCCCACCGCTGGACACCTGAGAGGAGGCCAAGACGAGGGTCCCGGCGGTCACTGGTGGTACCGGCTCACGGCCAGCGACTTCCGTGGGTGCCAGTTGCCCGAATCGGTGGCCGGCATCGGGCGCCCCGCTGGTTGGTGACTCGCATCGCGCCCGCGGCAGTCTTGGTGCTTGGAACATTGCGTTCCACCGCCTATAGTGGTCGGTACCCACCCGGCGCCAACCGCTTCTGCGGCGGTGCCGGGTCTTCTTTTGTCTGGGGGCACGCCGACCAGCGATGTCGACGCGGAGCGATGAGGTGTGCGCCTACGCCGACTCTCTCGACCTCAGCGGCGCCGACTGGGTCTCCGGCGCGGAATACCGGCTGTGGCTCGGCTCACAACGCACGCAGCGTGCCGAGGGCACGGCCGATGAGCGCTTGCGCCCCCTGGTCGCGGAGGCGCGAGCGGGCGGCAGCGCCTGGGATCGTGTCGGGAAGATGCTCAGCACCTCCGCTTCAGAAGCAAGCGAGCGCTTCGGCGACGTCGACCAACCCGCTGCCGTCGCAGCATCGCCCGACTAGCAAGCAGCAAACAGCTCGCCACAGCTCGCGCAGCTGCTGACAGCCGCTCGTCCTTGCCGAGTTTCGGGTACGGGAAGTCGCCAGCCAGTGCAGGGCACCGCCCTTCCCGCAGCCGGGTCAAGAGGCGCTGATGCACCAGTTCCGGCGCAGCACAGAGATCGCGCCAAGCGAGGTAGTCCGGAAGATCGCTACTGCCCCCAGCGATCGCGCCGACGCGCACATTGGCCTGCACTTCGGCAAGTGTCGGGGGATGCGCTCCGAGCGGGCCAGATGCCTTCATGGCTGCTTCCAAACCTGTAACTACAGAAATGTAGGGAACAAGCAGTGTATCTGGCCTGCTCACATCGACACCGCCCAATTTGCGTCTGAGACGCTCTGGCACCGGTGCACTGGGAGGAATGCCCGCGTCGGGATGCTGACCGGCCCGTGATATTGAAATTGACTGAAACTAACTTTTGTGTGAGCAGTCCAGCAACTACATTCCATCAGCGATGCCGGAAGACGTTCCCATTCTCGACAGCGCCCGCAGACACGGGATTTCCGATGCCGACATCCGCCACGCCTACCGGAATGCCATTGGGGCGTTCTATCTGGACAATGGATCCGAGATGATCGTCGGCGCCGACCACAGCGGCAGATACCTCGAAGTCGCCCTCGGGTACTCTGAGGATGACGAAGTCGAGGCCATCTTTCATGCCATGCCCGCAAGAGAGCAGTACCTCAGGAGAGTGCTATGAGGCTCACTCGTGAGCAGATCGCCGAGAGGTCAGAGGAGTTGGCGGACTACGCCGAGTCGTTCGACCCAGACCGAGCCGAGCAAATGCCGATCGGCGAGTACCGCCTCTGGCGCGTGGTGCGCAATCGCTCCGCCGACGAGGCGCTGATGCTTGACGCCATAGCTGAAGCTCGTGGCGATGGCATTTCGATCGACCGAATCGCCGAGATTGTCGGCGTGTCTGCCGACGCCGCAAGGATTCTCTGCGGTGAGGCTGTCGACCGGCGGCGATCCCCCGAATCGAAATCCGCAAGCCGAAGCCTGGGGATCTAGGAACGAGCTTCCTTGGCAGAGTGAAGCGCAGCCGGGTCAACGAGGTGGGCTGGCGTCGGCCAGCAGCGCCGCCACCTTGAGCCCGACCTTCGTCATGGCAGTTGGCATCGTCGTGTCAGCGAAAGGCTTGACCAGGTAGCGAACCTGGGGCTCGGCGTTGGGGTCGTCGGGCACTGACACCACTGCCAGGCGCCAGCGGTCTGGGTCGTTCTGGGCTTGGCGAACTTGGCGGGCGCTGACGTGAATCTCGTCGGTGCGGGGCAGGTGGCCCTTCACCTCGATGAAGTAGTGATTGCCGGTAGCAGGGTCGACCGACATGATGTCGAAGCCGGG
Organism: Acidimicrobiia bacterium; assembly: GCA_022824805.1. Taxonomy (GTDB): domain Bacteria; phylum Actinomycetota; class Acidimicrobiia; order Acidimicrobiales; family Poriferisodalaceae; genus Poriferisodalis. The sequence goes on from JAJDZE010000135.1 coordinate 2,815, forward strand.
ATTCGCATGCTCCTGTTCGGTCGGCTGGCGGCCCAAGGCGCGTTCGGCCGCCATCACCGCCGCGACGGCCCGCCGATCGGTTTCTGCCTTGTCGGCCGCCGCCTCCGGGTCGGGTGCGGCGCCGGCCAGCGCTTCCAGCAGACCCTGGGGCACGATCACCGCGGCGGCGACCACCGTTGGCGGGCTGCTGTGCACATCGGCTTCGGAAGCAAGTTCCGCACGGCGGCGCAGCAGCCGCGCAGCGAGCTCGTCGGCACGTCTGCAGGCAAGACCTGAGTTCAGCTTGGGCTTGCCGCCAGCAATCTCCTGGTTCTTGATCTCGTTCGTGCGTCGATCCCAGTAGCGGATCTCGGACTCCAGCCGAACCCGGACGGCGTCGCTCACTCGCTCCACCCGGTCCTGCACCACAGCAGTGACTGACTCAAGGTGCGGCCCTGCCAAGTGCTCGATCGCCCAGTCACGGGCGACCGACTCTGCCACCGGGCCCGCCCAGGCGGTGTCCAGCTGTCCGGCCAGCAGCGCCTGCTGCTCGGCAGTCAGCGACGCATATTCCAGGTACGGCTCGGCGCCTGGATCGCTGGCGGTGCC
>JAJDZE010000070.1 GCA_022824805.1 Acidimicrobiia bacterium
CAGGCCCCTGCGGTTGCGCGGTGTCGGGTGGCTGGGTTGGCTGGCTCAGCCGCGGTCAGTCAGCTTGGAGGCATTCCAAGGCTGTGATGATCGGTTTCCATTGGTCGGTGGACAAGCCTCGGCTCTCGCGGCGGTCGTGGATCGTTTTGACCTCTGCGAGGGTGATGGCGCCGGACCCGCCGGTGAGCGCGTTGCGCACCTGCGTCCAGCGCGCTGCATGCGCGGCGTTGCTGCTGCCGGCCTGCGTGCTGACCTCGGCCAGCAGCGTCTCCGACACGCACGCCTGCGCAGGCGCATCGTCTTGATCGCCGCTGCCGCCGCCGTCGCCGCTGCCGCCGCCTGCGGCAATGACGGTCACTTGGGTCCAGCAGTTCCACGACTGGGGATACACCCGCGCCGGTCGAGGCTCTACCCAGTAGCGATCGCCGTTGATGGTGAGCCAGCGTCCCGCTGTAGCGGGGCTTCTGTGGGTCTGGTCTCGGCAGTTCGGCGCAGCAGGATCGAACGAGTTCTGATAGTTGCCGTCGATGCCGTGGATCTGCCAATTCAGCCGGAACGTCTTTCCCACAGACCCCTCGCACAACGTGACGGGGATATTCAGGTTTTGCCCGGCATGCAACGGCCTGTGATGTGTGATGGCCTTCAGAGCGGTCTTGGTTGCCGGCCCGTGATACCGCGAGTCGACTTGCGGGTTGCTCTGCGTGTAGCGCGTGGTTTGCAGCCATTGGGTCACCACATCGATGCCCGGCCCGCAGCCGGTGCCCTCATACGCCGTAGTGCCCGAAGCTCGGTAAGCGCCCGCCATGCTGAACACGACGCCTGATGTCGGAAACCCAAAGTTCCCGCTTTCGGGTCGGTTGAGTCCGGTGGGGACCTTGACGCGGATGCTGCTCGACGCTCCGTTTCCGTTGTAGACCACCTGGGCCTGCTGAGCCGGCCGACGGTGACCGTCCGGTGTCGCTATAGGACTCCGGTTGCTCTGCGCGCCTGCCGGGCCGGCGCTCACTGCCGCGAGGCCCGAAGCGGCCAGCAATGCCGCGGCAAGCGCCCACAAGAGGCGCTTGGGTTTGCCGCCGCGGCTCGGACTACTTGAATCTATCGGGGGGGGGGGGGGTTGGTGGCATAAATGTCTCCTTATGCACTGAAAGCAATAGGATCACCATAACAGGGCTTGGCGTTGCGTGTCAACATGGCTGCGGCCCATTTAGAGTGAGAGAGTGTTGCTGGCTGCGGTGGTGATCCGCGCCGGGGACTATACCGTCACCGTCAGGACTCGACGGACTCCATGCGCAGGATCTGTTCGTCTTCGAATGGCGGCGGAATCAGGTCTTCGTACATGGCCGGATCGGGTTTGAAGACGCCGACTGCTCCGTCTCTGCGCCGGTAGAGCACGCCGGTGCCGGTCTGGTGTGCCACGAGATGGGCACGCTTGGCCGCAAGCTGCATTGCCCGAGTCACCAGTTCCACAAAGTCCTCGCCGTCGCTGGCACCGTTCTGGCCGGTTCTCAGGCCATTGGGAGCCGGTTCAGTGCTGCGGGGCGGTGCTGATGGCATGTGCGGCAAGGTCAGAGCTCCTGCTGATGGGCACTGGGTCGAAGTGTAGGCCGTCGAACAGTATCCACTCGTCGACGGCCTCGCGGTAGAGCTCCCGAAAGTTCCGCAGCCCCTTCTCGAATCGCTGACGCACCACGCTTTCGGGTACGTCATGGCCTCCCTGGGACGCTCGCAGGCGCACTCGCTCGACTGCGTCGTCGGCTGATGGAAGCGCGCGGAATAGCAGCGTGACGTGGTAGCCGTCGTTGCGCCACAGCCGAATCCTGCGGAGATAACCGCGGCCCGACAGCGTGGTCTCGAACGCGAAGCTCCGGTCTGTCGCAGCGAGCCGGTCGAGTTCGGCCAGCATCAGGCGACCTGCTCGATAGTCGGCGTGCAGAGCCGTGCCCGACGGCAGATCCGGGGCGATGCTGTCGGCGTTCACGAACGGCATGTGGCGCTGCGACAACTCGAGGTAGGTGTGCGCAAAGGTCGTCTTGCCTGCGCCGTTGGGGCCGGCGATGATCAGTATTTCCTTGTTGGCCACCACTGCTGACGGTAACTGACCCGGCGTGTTCGGAACAGCAGGTACTCAGACTGGCAGTCGGCTTTCGGGCCGTGAGTGCCCGCGCGAACGCAGGGGCGCTGCCCTGGTGTGGGCAGGCCCCTGCGTTTGCGTGGTGTCGGGTGGCTGGGTTGGCTGGCTCAGCCGCGGTCAGTCAGCTTGGAGGCATTCCAGGGCTGTGACGACCGGTTTCCATTGGTCGGTGGACAAGCCTCGGCTTTCGCGGCGGTCGTGGATCGCTTTGACCTCTGCGAGGGTGATGGCATCGGACCCGCCGGTCAGCGCGTTGTGCACCTGCGTCCAGCGCGCTGCGTGCACGGTGTTGCTGCTGTCGGCTTGCGTGCAGAACGAGAGTCCTCTGTCCCGTCACCGTCCTCGGCCCGTCGCAGAAGATGCGGAGGCTTGGTTCACCTCGGCCATGGCGGTGTGCTTGGCGGGTGTGGTAGGCCGCCCGGGACTCGAACCCGGCACCTTGGGATTGATGCGGGCCTGCTCTACCCGATGAGCTAGCGGCACGATGTCGAGGTTGAGTTTGGTTGTTGTGGTAGGCCGCCCGGGACTCGAACCCGGCACCTTGGGATTAAAAGTCCCCTGCTCTACCCGATGAGCTAGCGGCCCGATGTCCGCAGGCGCCACTCCGGCGCTCCGGCACTCGTATCGAGGCTACTGGCGAGGCTTCCGGCTCTAGCCTGACGCCAGTGTTTCCAGCATCCGGGCCCGAAGAGCCGCCTTCTGCTGCGGCGCCTGCTGCGACACCCGAGCCGGAATTGCTCAGCGATGCCGAGCTGGACGCAATCGAGGACGACTTGGCACGAGCGGAACGGACCTTGAGTCTGCTGGCCGACGATGACATCGATCCCGCGGCTGCAACCGCTTGGCTCGCTGAGTCCGGGTAGCCGGCGCGGCTACTCGATATTGAGATCGACATCGGAGGAGACCAGCTCGACTCTGTTGCGAGGCTCCAGCTGATCCCAGCTCCAGGCGGCGTCGGCTGCAGCGCCGTCGAGCCAGAACCAGCGGCCTGCCAGGTTCGGCACCCGCTCGTCGCCGAGACCCACCCGCGCGTCGATCGTCTTGAGCACACCTGCGTGACCCACGAGCAGGACGCGGCCGCAGACAGACAGATGCCGACGCAGCGCCGGCAGCAGCCGCCGGGCAATGCTGTCTTCAGACTCGAAGCCAGGCGGCCACCTCCTCGCTGCGACATCGCCGGGCCAGCCCTCGTCGATCTCGGGCCGGGTGAGGCCTTCCCACGGTCCCGCACTGCGCTCGCGCAGTGCCTCATCGGTCACCACGTCGCTCACGCCGAGCTGTTTGGCAATGATCTCGGCGGTCCGCCGCGCCCGTTGCAGATCGCTGGACACGATGAGGTCGAATGCAGGCAAGTCGAACGCATGCCGACCGGTGTGCAGATCGCGCCCCCGCATCACCGGTGTCCGCCAGCTGTCGTCTGCGGCAGCCAGCGCCGTTGCCAAGGCGTCGGCGGCAATCTCCGCCTGCCGTTCGCCGAGGCCGGTCAATGCAGGATCGGCCTGTCCCTGCCACCGGCCGCGCAGGTTCCATTCGGATTGACCATGCCGCACCGCCAGCAACTCTGAATGCTGTGTCACGGCGACCGACCCTAGATGCTGAGCCTCGGGCCCGAACGGCCCGCCAGCATTGCCTCACCGACGTGATCGGTAGCATCGCAGCGATGCCGACGGTGACGATCCGCCTGTTCGCGGGGGCGCGCGAAGCGGCCGGCGTCGGCAGCACCCAGACCGAGGCGTCGTCGGTCGCTGAGGCCCTGGACTGGGCGAAGGCGAGTTTCGGCGAGGGCTTCAGTGCAGTCCTGGCAGCCAGCAGGGTCTGGCTGAACGGCGAGCCGGCGCTCGGAGAGTCGCAGCTCAGCACGGGAGACGAGATCGCCGTGCTGCCGCCCGTCTCGGGCGGCTGAGCGGCGGCTGCACGGTGGCAGCGTCGCCGGAGCTTGAGCCGGCGCGGACGCGAACCTCCCCAGCGGCGCAGTGGCTCGGCCCTGCGGTCGCATTGGGTGATGCCACCATCAGCGGCGGACTGATCTGGTTCGCCGGGCTGCTCGGTGCCTTGTGGGCGGGGGCGGCGACGTTCGGCATCGCTGTGACGGCGATTGCCATGCTCGGCGCCTGGCAGGCTGCGGGCGTTCGCAGCCGCGCCGCAGCGACTCGCCCGACGTCGAGCGGAACGGGGGCGAGGCCGCCGGCTGCCGAATCGTTGGTGCTTCCCCAGAGCCATCGGCTGCCCGCCGCCGCGCTTGCCGGCGCAGTTGGATTCGCCGGCGTTCTCGACACCCGCCTCGCGGGCGTTGTTGTCGGCGCGGCGGTCGCCGCCAGCTTCATCGTGGACGCCGCCTTGGGACCCCGCCGCCCAGGCGGGGCTGTGCCCGGGGGGCAGGCGCCACCGCTGCGGTTCCTGGCCGGCGCAGGGCTGCTGATTCGTACCTGGATGCAGGTCGGCGTCGCCGCCGCGTGCTTGGCGGCCATCGCCCGCTACTCGCTGGGAGCGGCACTCGTGCTTGTGAGCGCGGCAGCGGCCTTCGACGCCGGCGCGCACCTCAGCGCATCGGGCCGGCCGGCGGGGCTGCGGGGTCCGCTGATGGGAGCGGTTTCCGCAGTGATTGCCGTCTTCGCTCTGACCGGCCTGAGCGTGCCGCCGTTTGCGCCCACCGATGTCATCAGGTTCGGCGTGCTCGCGGCACTGACGCTGCCGCTCGGCCCCGCGCTCGCCCGGCCGAACACGGCGCTCGCCGCGCGTCGAGAGCATCTCCAAGCAGACAAGCCGAACGCCGACGGTCGATCAGCCGCCGGCCGCAGCGCAGCGGACCCCGCCGGCGGGCTCCCGCGAGCGGGGCAGCGACTGGCCGGGGAGTGGGCTGTGCGCCGGCTCGATTCGCTGAGCGTCACGGCACTGGCGTGGATGTCGGGCTTGGGACTCCTCGCCATCTGAACGTCCCCCGGCGCGGAGCGGCGGTTCACTCAGTTCGTGACGGTGCGGCGATCTGCGTAGCGTTGTCGGCCGTGGCACCCGAAGTACCCGACCGCCCGATGCTCGGCGAGCATGGCCGCGTCTTGCGGGTTGCCGTGCTGTGCATGCACACCTCGCCGTTGCGCCAGCCCGGCAGCGGCGACGGCGGGGGCTTGAACGTGTACGTGCGCGAACTCACTGCCGCGCTGGCGCATCTCGGTGTCGACTGCGACATCTACACGCGCCGCACCGATCCGTCGCAGCCCGACCGGCTCGAGGTGGAGTCGGGGGTGACGGTTATCCACATCGATGCCGGCGCCCCGTCGCTCGACAAGGATGACCTGCCGGCGGTCGTGTCAGCATTTTCCGACCGCGTCGGCGAGCATCTCGCGCACCGCCCGGTCGACGCCTTTCACGCTCACTACTGGCTGAGCGGCATGGCCGGGCACCAGCTCAAGCACCGCCTCGACATTCCCCTGGCAGTCACCTTTCACACGCTGGGGCGCGTGAAGACGAGCAACGGCGACGCCGAGCCGCGTCACCGTGGCGACGCGGAGCAACGAGTCATCGACTGCGCGGACGTCGTGTTCACCTCCGGCGACGCTGAGGCTGCCCAGCTCAGGTCGTTGTACGACGTCGCGCCCGAGCGCCTCCACGTGCTGACACCCGGCGTCGACCGCGCCATGTTCGCGCCCGGTCAGCGCCATGGGGCGCGTGCGGCGATCGGCCTGCCGCCAGGACCGGTGCTGCTGTTCGTCGGCCGCCTGCAGCCGCTGAAGGGCGCCGAACTGGCGATCGAAACGCTCGCAGCCACCAGAGCTGCCGACGCGGCGGGCGCCCAGGCGCAGCTCGTCATCGTGGGAGGGCCCAGCGGTCCGCAGGGCGAGGTCACGCTGGCCCGCCTGAAGGCCCTGTCGCACGACTTGGCGGTGACGGACCATGTGCGGTTCGTCGATCCGCTCCCGCACTACCTGCTGTCGACCTACTACCGGGCTGCCGACGTGTGCTTGGTGCCCAGCCGGTCGGAGTCGTTCGGGCTAGTCGCGCTCGAAGCCGCAGCGTGCGGCACACCGGTCGTGGCGTCCGATGTCGGCGGTCTGCGCGACAACGTCGTGGAGGGCGATACCGGCTACCTCATCGCCGGCCGCAGCAGCGACGCGTTCGCCCGCCGGGTCATCGACATCCTCGATGATCCGCTGCTGGCGCTGCGCCTCGGCGATGCTGGCTCTCGTCGCGCCGAGCGCTGCAGCTGGCGTGCGAGTGCGGCCGCCGCGCTGGAAGTGCTCGACACAGCGGCCCGGCGCGAGCTCGTCATTTGCCTGTGAAGCGCCCGGTTCGCGCACCATGACCCGTCGGCCGGCAACCGACGCCGAGCTCGACCGGCTCGAGGGCCGCATGGACGACTGGCTCGCGGACTGGGCCCGCTCACAGGCCGACGGCGGTCCCGACGAGCGTCCGATGCTGCTCGACGTGACCCGTGACGAGGAGGTGCCGCGGCGCTGGTATGTGCGCCTGGCGGGGGAGTCGCGAGACGTCATCGCCATCTGGCTGACGCTGCGCCAGCGCACGCTGGCCTATGAGTCCTACGTCATTGCGACGCCGCAGCATCGAGGGGACCAGGTGGCCGACTTCGTTCTGCGCCGCAACTACTCGCTGGTGGGCGCTCAATACGGCGTCGGCCCTGAGGACGGCGTGTATCTGACGGGGGAGCTGCCCACCCACTGCGTCGACGAAGACGAGCTGGACCGGATCGTCGGGTCGCTGTGGGCGTACGTCGAGCGTGATTTCACGACGCTGATCCGCCTCGGCTTCCAACAAGATCGCGCGGGCAGCTGAACCTCCCGTTGCCGCACCAGTTATCTCCCGCTCTTGTTCCCCATCCTCTTGTGATTGGGCTCACGGGCCGCTCGGGCCACGGCTTCGCCTGCCGGCTCAGCCTCCGCATAACCATCGAAAATCATTTGACACTTTTCATTGATTTCTGATTGATTTGGTTCTCGCCGGGGCACTCGCCGGCAGGCCGCAGGGAAGCGTCCCACTCACCACGAGTGCCCCGGCACCGCGATTGGGCCCCGCAGTGGTCCCGATGCGGTCCGGTACCGTGACCGCATGGCAGACGAGGTCGAACTGCTGATCGTCGGCGGCGGCAAGATGGGCGAAGCGCTGCTGGGCGGATTGCTCGCAGCCGGCCGCAGTGCCGAGAGCATCTGCGTTGCTGAGCCGATTGCCGCACGCCGTGATGAGCTGGCCGACCGCTACGGCGTCGCAGTCTCCGGTGACGCGGTGGCCTCGGCCGGCGCCATCCTCGCCACCAAGCCCGACGTCATTCCGACCGTTGCCGCGGCGGTCACGGCTGCCGGCACCGACCGCATCCTCTCGATCGCCGCCGGGGTCACGCTCCCGACGCTGGACGCCGCTGTCGGCACCGGCATCCCGATCGTGCGTGCCATGCCGAACACACCGGCACTGGTGTCTAAGGGTGCCGCCGCGATCTGCGGCAACGACCGAGCCACCGAAGATGATCTCCGATGGGCCGAAGAGGTCCTTGGCGCAGTGGGCCGCGTGGTGCGCGTCCCTGAGCACCTGATGGATGCGGTGACCGGCCTGTCGGGTTCGGGACCGGCGTATGTCTTCCTGGTGGCCGAGGCACTGATCGAGGCGGGCGTTCTCATGGGCCTGGGACGGCCGGTGGCGACGGAATTGGCCAACCAGACGTTGCTGGGTGCCGCGACGCTGCTGGCCGAGGGACGTTCGCCGGCCGATCTGCGTGCCGACGTGACGTCGCCGGGCGGCACGACGGCGGCTGGTCTCCGCGAGCTGGAGCGCCACGGCGTGCGCGCCGCATTCGCTGCGGCCGTCGAAGCCGCCACGCGCCGCTCCGTCGAACTCGGCTCAGCGTGATCGAACGCCGGAGGCTGAGCCAGACGGCGAAGCCGGGGCCCGAGCGGCCCGTGAGCCCGTATCCAATCGACACTGGGAACGAGATCGGGAGATGAGGGTGTCGCCACGAGACGCTCTGCAGCCATGACAGGCTTCGACACGATCACGTGCTTGAGCGATCTGGGCGTCGCAGACGAGTCGGTGGGCGTCGTTCATTCCATCGTGCGCCAGGCCGCTCCCCACGCTGCCGTGATCGACTTGTGCCACGAGATCGATCCGGGCGATACGCGCACGGCAGCCTTGATGTTGGCGCGCAGCGTGCCGCACCTGGCACCGGGGGTGGTGCTCGCATCGGTGGGACGCCGCCTGGACAGGCCCGCCATCGCGGTCTCGGTCGGCGACGGCCAGTCGATGCTGGTCGGCCCGGACAATGGGGTGCTGGCGGCTGCGGTGGCGGCAGTCGGCGGCGCGGACATCGCGGTGCGCATCGAGGCTGCAGACTGCGGCGATCCCCCGTCGGTGCTTCACCCGGCGCGCGATGTGCTCGCGCCCGCAGCCGGCCGGCTGGCCGCCGGAGCGCCGATTGAAGCTCTGGGCGCCCCGGTCGACCCCTCGCTGCTGCTGCCGTCGCTCATTGCCGTGCCCCGCGTCGAAGACGACGGCGCCGTGACCGCAGAAGTGCTGTCGGTGACGCGCTGGGGCACGGTGCAGCTCAACGTCGACCGCGAGACGCTTGCAGCCCTCGGCGATCTCCTGGTCATCGAATGGACGGCAAGCGCGAGTGCGTCACAGCCAGCCGAAGCGAATTCGCAGTCGGTCCGGCTGGCGGCGGCGGGATCGGCGGACACGAGCAGCCTCGCCCTGTGCGACGATCCATTCGGCTTGCTCGAGTTGACAGTCGCCGGCGGGAGCGCCGCTCATCTCGGCTTCGCAGTGGGCGCCGAAGTCCGGCTGCGCCCCACAGCGTGAGACCGTGACATGAGAGGGTGACATGAGGCCTCGAACTGCGCTCGTGCTGGCCGCGCTCGTTGCGGTCATCCTGCTCGCTGCCACCATCCAGCTGCTCGTAGCCCTCGACTGACCGCCGTTGACGTGCGCCCACTGGCGGACCTTCTCGCTGCTGCACCTATTGCTTCCCGCTCTTGTTCGCTTCGCTCACGGGCCGCTTGGGCCACGGCTTCGCCTATCGGCTCAGCCTCTGTGGCCCGATTTGCTACGCGATCTTTGGTTGAACGCGTGGAAACGGGGTGCCGGATCGGCGAGACTGTGCGGGCCGCATTTCCGAACCCTGGGTAATCCGCGTGTCCATCGTTGTCATGGGCGTGAGCCATCGCAGCGCACCGCTCGAGTTATTGGAGCGCTGCACGGTTGCCGCCGCCGACATGCCGAAACGACTTGCTGATCTCGCATCGTGCGCGAACGTCAGCGAGGCCGTCGTCGTGTCCACCTGCAACCGCACCGAGGCCTACGTCGTGGCCGAGAAATTCCATGCGGCCTTCGGCGAAATGCGCGACTTCTTCTGCACGCTGTCGGGAGCGGCACCCGCTGAGCTGTCCGACCATCTCTACGTCCACTACGACGACGACGCGGCGCGTCACCTGTTCCGTGTGGCCAGCGGACTGGAGTCCGCCGTGGTCGGGGAACACGAGATCTTGGGCCAAGTCCGCACTGCTTGGGACACGGCACGCACCGAGGACACAGCGGGCGCAGTCCTGAATCAGCTCTTTCGGCACAGCATCAGTGTCGGCAAGCGCGCACGCACCCAGACCGGCATCGCACGGGGGACTGCGTCGATCAGCCACGCGGCAGTGAGCATGGCCAAGGACCATCTCGGCACCTTGGGCGATGCTCAGGTGCTCGTGGTGGGCGCCGGTGAGATGGCCGAGGGCATGATCGTCGCGCTCGCGGCAGCCGGTCCCGCAGCGGTGCAGGTGGCCAACCGCACGCCTTCGCACGCCGAGGCCCTGGCAGCTCGGGTCGGAGGCCATCACCTGCCGCTGGGAAGCCTGGAAGATGCGTTGGTCGAGGTCGATCTGCTGCTGACGTCCACCGGGGCCAGTTCGGTGATCGTCGACCACGCCAGCGTGGGAGCGATCATCGAGCGGCGCGCCGGCCGGCCGCTGCTGATCGTGGACATTGCCGTGCCGCGTGATGTCGACCCGGCCGTAGCACGCCTGCCGGGCGTCACCCTTCTCGACATGGACGACCTGTCGCGATTTGCCGAGGTCGGCCAGGCGGGCCGCCAAGCGGAGGTGGCGGCGGTCGAATCGATCCTGGCTGACGAGACAGAGCGTTTCTCCGCCGACCGCACCGCCCGGGAGATGGCGCCGCTCATCGAATCGCTGCGCGGCAGGGCCGAAGCCGTGCGCCAGTCCGAACTCGAACGCGTACTGGCGGCTCACCCCGATCTCGACGACGACGCACGCGAGGCGCTTGAGCGCGCAACCGCCGCACTCGTCAACAAGCTGATGCATCAGCCCACCGTGGCGTTGAAGTCCGCGGCAGGCAAGGCCAAGGGCGACCGGCTCGCAGACTCAGTGCGCGACCTGTTCGATCTGTAGATCTTGATCGCGTGAGGATCGCGACACGATCGAGCCCGCTGGCGACTTGGCAGGCGCGCGCCGTCGCCGCCGCGCTGGAGGCAGCCGGAGCTTCCCGGGGCGACATCGAGCTCGTGCCCGTGAGCACAACGGGCGATCTCGACTTGTCCACGCCGATCTCGGAGATGTCGGGCAGGGGCGTGTTCGTGACCGAGGTGCAAGCAGCGTTGCTGGACGGCCACGCCGACATCGCCGTGCACAGCGCCAAGGACATGCGATCCGAGCAAACCCCGGGCTTGACGCTGGCGGGCTGCCTGACGAGGGGCGACGCGCGCGACGCGCTTGTCGGCCTGGCGCTCGACGAGATTCCTCGCGGCGGGGTGGTGGCAACCGGATCACAGCGCCGCCAGTGCCAGCTCGCGGCGCTCCGCGGCGATCTGCGCTTCACCGGTCTGCGCGGCAACATGGCTCGTCGCATCGACGCGGCCGCCCAGCCCGACGTCGACGCCGTGATCGTGGCAGCGGCGGCGCTCGAGCGTCTCGGCGAAACTCACCGGATCGCACAGCGATTCAGCCCCGACGAGATCGTGCCTCAAGCCGGCCAGGGTGCCATCGCGATCGAGCACCGCACCGGCGACGCTGACACCGCCGCTGCCGCCGGCGCGATCATCGACAAGGTGACGACACGATGCGTGCACGCGGAGCGCGCGTTCTTGCGAACGCTGGGCGGCGGCTGCGACCTGCCCACAGGCGCTCACGCTGTTATCGATGCAGGCGGGAATATCGCCATGACTGCTGTTCTGGCAGCCGCAGACAGCGCCAGCGTGATGCGTGCGTCTGGTCGCAGCCACGACGGCGAAATCCTCGGCGTAGCGCTCGCCACTGAATTGCTCGCCCGTGCCGGCACCGATGAGTGACGCGATGGCTGCTGATCTCGCCGGTCGAACCGTCGTCGTGACGAGGGCCTCGCACCAGGCCGGTTCGCTGGCGACGGCGTTGCGCGAGCGAGGGGCGACGGTGGTGGTGGCGCCCGCGATCGCGGTGGTGCCCCCGCTTGACGGCGGACAGCCGCTCGACGATGCCCTGCTGCGGCTCGAGCAGTACAGCTGGGTCGCGTTCACCTCTTCGAATGCGGTGGCAGCCACCTTCGCACGCGCCGACCGGCGTGGTGTTCGCCGTCATTTCGCACGCATCCGCACAGCGGCCGTTGGTCCCACGACGGCAGCACGAGTCGAAGCCGAGATCAACCGCCCGGTCACGCTGGTGCCGGAACGACACGACGCTGTCGGGCTCGCCGAGGCGTTTCCCGAACCGGGCGGCGATGACTGGTGCTTTGTGCCCCAGTCGTCACAGGCCCGCCCCGAACTCGTTGACGGTCTGCAAGCGCGTGGCTGGAACGTCGACGCCGTGAGCGCCTATCGCACCGTCACACCCACGCTGTCGGACCATCTGGCCGCCGACGTGACCAGCGCGGATGCCGTGGTGTTCGCCTCGCCCTCTGCCGTGCAGGGCCATCTCAGCCAGATCGGCGGCGGACCGGTCCACGGAAGGGTGGTTTGCATCGGCCGCACCACAGCAGCTGCGTGTGCCGAAGCCGACCTGCCGGTGGCAGCGGTGGCTCCGCGTCCCACCGATGACGGTCTCGTCGAGGCTGTCATTGCCGCGGTGCTTGGCTGACGCGCGCAGCGCGACACTGGTGCCATGACGCACACACCAGAAAATCTCGGCAGCCGCCGCGAAGCCGCGCGCGAGACTCGACGCCGACCCGGCCGGCTGGTCGGGATCCGCCCAGTCAAGCGAGGGAGGCTCCCTATGGGTGCAACACACGTCAACGTCACGGTCAGGAACCTGGCCGACCCGGATCGGACTTGGGAAGGCGAATTCCTGGTCGACACCGGGGCCATTGACTCTTTGGTGCCGCGCCAGCATTTGGAAGCCATCGGCATCGCGCCGGTGGGCACCCGCACCTATGAGCTGGCCGACGGCAGCCGAAGGCCGTATGACCACGGGGTAGCCCAGATCGAGTTCATGGATGAGATAGTCGCGGGCAAGGTGGTGTTCGTCGAAGACGACACCGAGCCACTGCTCGGCGTGACGGCGCTCGAAGCAGCCGGCATCGAAGTCGACCCGCGCAACGAGCGGCTGAAGCGCCTGTCGGCGATCCGACTCAAGTCACTCACCCCTGTCTGAGCGAACGCCTCAAGCCCTCGGCGGCCGGTGACTGCTCGCAGGGGTGTGGCCTACGCTGCGAGGCCGTGCCTGAACCGCAGATGACGAACGCCGACCTGTTCGAGGCTGCTCAGCGGGTGATTCCCGGCGGCGTGAACTCGCCGGTGCGGGCGTTCGGGTCGGTCGGCAGCGCGCCGTACTTCGTTGCACGAGCCGAAGGGCCGTACGTCTTCGATGTCGAAGGCCGCCGGTATCTCGATTTCGTGCAGTCCTACGGCGCGATCATCCTCGGCCACGCTCATCCGGCCGTCACTGAGGCCGTGGCCGCTGCCGCGGCCGACGGGACGTCGTACGGCGCGCCGACGCAGCGCGAGGTGCGCCTTGCCGAGTTGATCGCCGAGGCTGCGCCCGGCGTGGAGCAGGTGCGCCTGGTGAGCAGCGGCACCGAGGCCACTATGACCGCGGTGCGCCTCGCACGGGGCCACACCGGCCGGCCGCGCATTGTGAAGTTCGCCGGCTGCTACCACGGCCACGCCGACGCGCTGCTGGCTGCTGGCGGCAGCGGCGTGGCCACGCTGGGCCTGTCCGGTTCCGACGGGGTGCCGCCGAACGCCGTGGCCGACACGGTGGTCGCGCCCTACAACGAGGTGCCCGAGCTCGACGACCAAGTGGCGGCGGTCATCGTGGAACCGGTCGCGGCGAACATGGGCGTGGTGCCGCCGGTGCCCGGGTTCTTGCAGGGCCTGCGTGCCGCCTGCGACGAAGCGGGCGCACTGCTGATCTTCGACGAGGTCATCACCGGCTTCCGCCTCGGCCGCGGCGGCGCCGCCGAGCGATTCGGCATGACGCCCGACATCGCCTGCTTCGGCAAGGTCATCGGCGGCGGCCTGCCCATCGGCGCCCTCGGGGCCCGCACCGAGATCATGCAGACGCTGGCCCCGACCGGTCCCGTGTACCAAGCGGGCACCCTGTCCGGAAACCCGCTCGCCACCGCTGCCGGCCTCGCAGTGCTCGAACAGCTCACACCTGAGTTCTACATCGACTTGGAAGCGACGGTCACCGCAACCGCGGCACAACTCGACACGATGCTCGCCGAAGCCGGCTACGAGGCAACGATGATTCAAGAAGGCACGCTCCTCGGGCTCTACATGGGCCAGCCGCCAGGCGACGACGCAACTTGGCGCCCCAAGAACTACGACGACGCCCGCACCACCGACGAACAGGCCTACGCCCGCCTCCACGCTCAAGCGTTGGCCAAAGGCATGGCGTTCGCCCCCGGTGCCTACGAAGCCATCTTCGTCAGCACCACCCGCAAGGAATACATGGAAGAACTATCGCTGCGGCTATGACTGGGACTGTCATATTTTGACATTCCCAAAAGCCAAACGGTTCAGCAGGGGCGTTCAGCGGGCCCCATGCCGTTCGCTTGCCAGAACCGCCGCTCATGCACGTTTCCGACATCCCAGTCAAGCGGACGGTGTCCGTCTCCTCCGCTGACCCACACATGGTCTCCGTCGGTCATCGGACCCTCGTCGAACATCCAAAGTGAGCGAGTCTGGGAGTCATAGCGTGTCGCGGGATGCGGAAGCAGGAGCAGAAAGTACAGCAGTTCGCCTCTCGCGCCCCTGGACAGCCCCGGATCGACGTCGTCTTCCCATTCAGGTTCGGTTGCGAGAAGATGAACATACGGCTCTTCGATGATCAGATAACCACACAGCTCAGCCATCTGTCCCCCGTCATTCGGGTCGTAATCCCACATGCCCTTGAACGTTGCAATGGGCACATCGGCAACGAGCGGTGAAACCCACGACGTGGTTGTTGTCATGTACGTGCATCTCCCATTGCTTGACGGCTGGCACCGAACTATTCGCGAGGGGGCGACGGCGTCCGTCGTCTCGACACCCTGCGCGCCACCGGTGAGCGCGTCCGTGGACTGGGCAGTAGTCGCTTGGGCGTGGCTCCTGTCGGCCGTTTCGGTGGCGCATGCCGCGAGTAATGACGCAGCGATCATCCAAGCCAGCGAACAGCGAGACACGGCCCGACCAAGAGCTTCTTGATGTCTGTCAGCGCTGCGCTCAACCGATAGTGACATCGTTGTTGACTAGCACGTCGACGCCGAGGAACGCCTCAACTTCACGAATCGCAGAAAAGACCAGTGACTTGCCTGCCGATGCGCAGTCCGTTGCGTTTGTGCCGCTCATGTGAATGCCGTACGCGGTTTCGCGGCGGAACCAAGGCCCGCCGCTATCGCCTTTGCATCCCTTAAGGCTTGAACTGTGGACACGCACGAATCGCTGAGCACATGTGGTTGGCTCGCCTGCAATAGCGTCAATGCACGCTCCAGGATATGTCGGCCGGTAATATATGTAGGTGACTCGGCCACAGGTCGTTCCCGTGTTCTTGCCGGTATGGCACACCCAGTCCGCGTGCATTTGGCTTATGGCGACGTCACCGCGAACGGTACAGACATAGAGCCTCAATTGGCGACATAGATAGTCGGAGCGCAGTTGATGCCTTGAGCCAGCGGGGATTCTGTGGAACTGGGCATCCGCCGTGTAGCTCTTGTACCCCACGACCCACGGCAGCGTGATTCCGTGCATCGACTGGGTGAACCGGCAATGGCCCGCTGTGACTATTCCGTACGTGCCAGTGTCACGTTGTCTCGCTGCAAACCCCGAAGTGCATGTACTCATGGCACGTCCGCCGTCGAACATCGCCATGTCCCCGTGGTCGCGCCCGTCGACGATGGCATAGTTGACACTGATGTGTCCTCGGTAGGCGGCGGTCATCTGTGCAACGAGGGCGGCGAGTTCGGTATCTGTCGCCGGGGCAACGGCCTTGGGCGCGCCCGTGTTGCCGAGCGGGCCGATAGCGCCGCCGGAACCCTGCAGTTCTGAAGGCCCGACGGATCGCAGCAGGGCCGGATCAATGCCGATATGCAGGGTGTTGCTGTCCATGTCCGGCGCCGTGAACGTGACCGCGGCCGAATAATCCGCAACTGTGGTCTGATCGTCGACGCGTCCGACAGGTCCGAGGTTGTCGCCTTCGCCGAAGCGGTCCTGAGCATCGAGCAACTCTGTCAGCGTGTGCACGGCACCGGTGTGAATCTCAATGTCGTCATGAGCGTCCGCAATTGCCGCTGCGGCGGGCTTGGGAACCGCGTCACCCGCCAGCTTCACCCAGCCGGTGAACTTGCCGACGTGATCAATCCCCCAGCCAGCGATGCGAGACATCTCAATCTCTCGGATTGAGGCCAAGATGCCATGCATCGGCTGGATTCGGTCGAGGCGTCTCTTTGCCTCAGATTCGCTGACACCGTACTCAGCGGCGTAGGAGGCGACAGCCGGATCGGCTGCCTGTTCAGCGTCTGATGCCGTGACAGTGCCTGTGCTCAAGTCTGGCGAGCCAGCAGTGACCGGATCGCCACCTTGAGCACCAGCCGTCACGGAGCTTGACAACAGCGCCGTTACGACGATCACCGCAATCGCTGATCGTTGTCGCCATCGGCGATGGGACGGCGGATGGAGTGTGTGGGAATCGGTGGGTGTCACGAGGTCATCTCCTTAACGTTCGTTAAGCACTGACCTCGACCCTACACCTGCTCCAAGAGTGCTCACGACCACCTGGGGGACTGTCAGACGCTCCCTTGTCAAGTGATGTGAATCACCCCGGTTTTGGTGGAGGCTCTGTTCCTTGAGAGGATGGAGCGATGCCAAGAAATGGGAGATATCCCGCCGAGCTGCGTGAGCGGGCGGTGCGGATGGTGCTCGACAGCGAGCGCTTGTAGGGGTCTCAGTGGGAGGCGATCTGCTCGGTCGCCGGCAAGCTGGGTCCGACGCCGGAGACGGTGCGCAAGTGGGTGCGCCGCGCTGAGATCGACGGCGGCGCCCGCCCGGGCGTCACGACGGCCGAGCGTGAGCGGATCAAGGTGCTCGAACGCGAGAACCGTGAGCTGCGCCGCGCGAACGAGATTTTGAAGGCGGCGTCGGCTTTGTTCGGGTAAGGGGCTCGACCGCCAGTGCGGGCTGTAGTGGCGTTCGTCGACGCCCATCGGGGCCGGTTCGGGGTCGAGCCGATCTGCGCTGTGCTCACCGAGCACGGCGTCGGGATCGCCCCGTCGACCTATTACGCAGCGAAGAAGCGTGCGCCGTCTGCGAGAGCTGCGCGCGACGGCGAGCTTCGCCCGTTGATCGCCAAGGTGCATGCGGCGAACTACGACGCCTACGGGGCGGCGAAGGCGCCGACCACCTCAACCGCGTCAAGGGCGTGCGGGTGGCTCGCTCGCCGTGGAGCGGCTGATGGCACAGATGGGTCTTCGAGGCGTGGTGCGCGGCGCAGAGCCCCGCACGACCACCCCCGCCGGCGACGACGGCCTTCCCGAGGACTTGGTGAACAGAGACTTCAGCGTCGACGCACCCGACCGGCTGTGGCTCGCGGACCTCACCTGGGTGCGCACCCGCAGCGGGTTCGTGTACATGGCGTTCGCGATCGACGCCTACTCGCGGCGCGTGCTGGGCTGGCGGGCGTCGCGCTCGTTGCGCACCGACCTCGCCCTCGACGCCCTCGACATGGCCATCGCCGCCCGCCGACGCGACGGCCGCAACATCGAGGGAGCACAGCGACCGCGGATCGCAATACCTGTCCATCCGCTACTCACAGCGGCTCGACGACAACGACATCGTCGCCTCGGTCGGCACCAAAGGCGACTCGTACGACAATGCCATGATCGAGAGCTTCAACGGACTGTTCAAATGGGAGCTCATCTACCCGCGAGGCCCCTGGCAGGCAAGAGACGACGTCGAGTACGCCGCACTCGAATGGGTCGACTGGTACAACCACCGACGCAGCCACGGCGAACTCCTCCAAGGCCGCTACGCCTACACCACCCCCGCAGACCACGAAACCGACTACTACCGTCAACACGTCACAGCCAACACGGCTGCGACTCAACAAAAACAGTCTCTACCGAACCCGGCGTGATTCATCTACCGAACCCGGCGTGATTCAAGCCTGTGTCCCGTGTCAGGGTTGTTGAGACAGGTCGTTGTTTGGTGTTGACCTGAAGGAGTGTCGTGATGGGCCGTCAGCGTGTGAAGTCCGTGGAGGACAAGACGAGGATCGTGCTGGGGGTGTTGCGCGGTGAGATCTCTGTCGCGGCGGCGGCTCGGCGGGAGTCGGTGTCGGCGATGTCGGTCTCGAAGTGGCGTGATCAGTTCCTCGCGGGCGGCCGGCGGGCGCTCGAGGC
>JAJDZE010000028.1 GCA_022824805.1 Acidimicrobiia bacterium
TGTCGCCCAGACCGGCGACTACGGCATCACCACCGGCACCAGGACGGTGACGATCCCCACCAGCGGCAGCCTCGCCATCGACATCGCCACCACCGACGACAGCCGCCACGAACCCGACGGCAGCCTCACCGTCACCATCGAACCCCTGTACTCCTACGACACGCATCCCACAGCCGGCAGCGCCACCACCGCCGTCACCGACAACGACGTGGCCCTGCCCCAAGTCAGCGTCCAAGACGCCACCGCAGCCGAGACCGACGGCTACATCTACTTCACGGTCACTCTCGATAAAGCCGCCGCTCAAACCGTCACCGTCATCTTCAGCGTGGCTGACGGCTCCGCCGGACGAGACGACTACATCACCCTGGGCCGCACCGTCGAGTTCAGCCCGGGCCAGACCAGCACAAGCTTCAAAGTGTTCGTCTTCGAGGACGGCATTGCCGAGGGTCCTGAGACGTTCACCGCACGCATCCACCACGTCTCCGGCCCCGCCGAAACACACCCCACCCAGCACACCGCCACAGGAACCATCACCGACCCCCCCGAATCCACCGACCCCGACCCCGACGCTGACCCCGACGCGCTCAACGACAACGACGCCGATGCCGACAACGGTGCCGACGCCGACACCGACGCCGATGCCGATGCCGACAACGATGCTGATGCCGACGCCGACGCCGACGCTGGTGCCGACAACGATGCCGATGCCGATGCCGATGCCGACAACGATGCCGACCCCGACCCCGACGCCGACGGCGGCGGCGATGGTCAGGCTGAGTGCGTTCCGGAGCTGCCCTCTGACGCGGTCACCGCAGCCGAGGTGACCGGCTGGCGCGACCGGTTCCCCGGCGACACCGAACGGGTGCGGCGCTGGAACCAGGTGCTCGAAGCCCTCGGCATAGACACCGCCAGCGGCCAGACCGCCATGACAGCCGCCGAGGCACAAGCCAACATCGCCATCTTCGGCCCCCGCTGGGACCGCGTCGCACGCACCCTCCAAGCGCACGAAGCCTGCAACGACCCCGCCCTCGACTGAGCAGGGGGTCTGTCAGAGGGACTGTCCGGTTCGACAGTCGGGCCTGTCAGATTGGGCAGTCCCGCCAGCGGGCCGACGTTGGGCGAAAATCGCTTGGATGGGGTGTCGTGCTGGTTCTAGGTTGCCTCGCGAGCGCGCCGGCCCGGTGCGCGTGAGGGCTGGGAGGCACTGTGGATACGATTGCTGATGTGACTGAAGATCGCCCGTCGGCTGCAGCGCCGGATGCGGTCGGCGAGCAGCGGGCCGCGTTGTCGGCGGCGGGGGTTGCTGAGCGGCGGTCGTTGCTGGTGCCGGTGCTGAGCACGGCGTGCGCGGCGCTGATCGCTGGTGTGCTCGGGATGGCCGTGGTGGGCTTCAACGCTCTGCGCGACGACATGCGCACCGAGATTGGGGTGCTGCGCGACGACATGCGCGCTGAGATCGGGGAGCTGCGCGACGAAATGCGCATTGAGAACGGAGTGCTGCGCGACGACATGCGCATCGAGATCGGGGTGCTGCGCGACGACATGCGCATCGAGATCGGGGTGCTGCGCGACGACATGAATGCGAGGTTCGCGCAGATGGATGAGCGGTTCGCCCAGATGGACGGGCGGTTCGCCCAGATGGACGGGCGGTTCGCGCAGGTGGACGAGCGGTTCGGGGAGGTCAACGCGATCATGCTCGATCACACCGAGCGTCTGGCGCGCATCGAGACGACCCTAGGCGTCGAGTCACCGCCTGCGCAGCAGCCCTAGACTGATTCGCCTTGGATCCGGGATCCGGCGCGCGATGGCAAGGTCAAGCTCGTCAGCGTCCAGCGTCCCCTCGCCGGCACCGCGCTGCGCCTTGACCCAGTTGCCCAAAGTGCCCGCGTGGATCCCAAGATCCCGAGCGACCACCGCGATCGGCTTGCCCGTCTCTGTCACGATCCTCACCGCGCCAGCGCGGAACTCCGGATCGAACCTTCTTCGTGTCTCTGGCATAGCTCCCTTTCATCTAAGAGCATGCCTCCCAGATTCCGGGGGAAGCCCAGAAGCCAGCGCTGCACGCGACACCTGAAGCCTGTCGTCCCAGCATCTCCGCTCTGTGCGACCCACAGTCACCACCCCCTGAGTTGTCGCTCACAAGCATCGTAGCGACAACTCAGGAATCAACGGCGACCGTAATGTCGTTCACAAGCGAACAAGCGACAGTCCCCCTGGTGGGGCCGGCGAGATGTACAGGCAGCCGAGGTTCACGACGGCCCGGCAGCCTACGGCGCGCGTGCTGCAGCTACGCTGGAGGTCGGGCATGGTCGAGGAGAGGATCGCCCGGCACCGGTGCAGCCGTGAGACTCGGGTCCGCGACGGTGCTGGTTCGTCGGCATTCGTCGAGGCGCGATGGGGAGGCGGTTGATGCGTCGCAGGGGAGCATTCCGGCTGGTGACGTGCACAGTGTGCGCTGTCGCCCTGTGCGCGCCGTTGGCGCCGACAGCCGCCGGAGCGGCTACGCCCACAGCGGGGCCGTGCGACGAGGACTGGGTTGAGCCCACTCCCGCCGAGATCGCTGTCACCTCGGTGCCGATCACGGTGTCGTCGACGGTGGACGATTATTTCGTGCTGTACGTGAAGCATGACCGAGGGAACGACGTTGTGCTCGATGTGCCGGTGCTGGTAAAGCGCGGCGAGGCGGGCACGACTGCGCTGGCGGACAATCTGAGGCCGTTGGGCGCGGACAAGTACCGGGTGCACAAGTACCGGGTCGACGATCCTGCCGATGTCGACGGCGACTGCATCGACGACATCACCGAGGTCGACAATTTCGGTTATCGGAACCCGGTGAATCGAGCCGAGTCCATCGAGTCGCGGTACGGCGCTGTCGCTCTCGCGAACCGGGAGACGTTCAAGAAGTTCTCATACCGGCGGACGAACACGTACCTCAAGGACTTGGAGTACATAAAGTTCAATGTCCTCAACATAACGTCTGATCGCCCTCAGGTGTTTTTTCAGGACACAGTGCGGCGGCCATGGCACTGGAACATTCTGGACAAATGGTGGTACTCGCTCGTGCAGAAATGTTGCGGGTATAGCTGGGCACGCGGGGTCCTCAGTTATCATCCCAATGTCGTTGCTTCGGACGGTTCTCTGGGTGTCTACCGTTGGGAGTTTACGCCCGGCGACGAATTCGATTTTCGCGAGATCTCGTTGGTGAATGAGGCGTTGGCTTCTGCGATGCCGTTCATCAGCGACAATCTGGCCTACTACCCCTCGGTCGGGCGGTGGCCCTTGGAGAAATACGAGAGCCAGAAGTCGAAGTACGACGCGTCTCGGGTCAATATTCTGTTGAGCGAGGATCCTCGGCTTGATGTTCCGTATGTGTCGTACAACGCGGCTGAGGGCTACGGCTTGCTGACGGTGCTCGAGCCGGGTGAGCGCCCGGGGCCTCGCGATATTGTGATCTTGACGTCGTTGCCGAATGATCTGCCGCGGGTGGCGGGGTCGATCACTACGGTGCCGCAGACGCCGTTGTCGCATGTGAACCTTCGGGCGATTCAGAATGGCTCACCGAACGCGTTCGTGCGCGATGCGCTGGACGACACGGCGGTGACCGATTTGGTGGGCGGTCATGTGTATTTCAAGGCATCCGCGGAGGGG
>JAJDZE010000038.1 GCA_022824805.1 Acidimicrobiia bacterium
ATGGATCGCTTCGAGCAGCGCATGGATCGCTTCGAGCAGGTGCTCACGCAGTTGGTGGTGGATATGGCGCTGGTCAAGAAGGACATGGATCTGGTCAAGAAGGACATGGCGTCGGTCACGGCGAAGCTGGCTATCGAGACGGCCTCGCCCTCCGCTGTGCCACAGCCGGCGCTTGCACCGCCGTCGGGCGGTTCTTCTGGCGCAGCAGCGCAATAGCATGGCGGGGTGACCTTTCCGGCTCGCCGCCTTCGTCGGTTGCGTCGCACTCCGGCTCTGCGCCGCCTCGTGGCGGAGACGACCGTCATGCCCAGCGATCTCATCGCCCCGCTGTTCGTGCGTGAGGACATCGACGAGCCGCAGCCGATCGTGTCGCTGCCCGGCATTGTGCAGCACAGCCAGGAATCGCTGCGCAAGGAAGTCAACGAGCTGGCCAACCTGGGCATCAGCGGGGTGATCCTGTTCGGTCTGCCGGCCCGCAAGGATCCGGTGGGCTCCGAAGCCTGGAACCCCGACGGCGTGGTGCAGGTGGCGCTGCGCAACCTGCGTGACGACCACGGCTCGGAGATGGCGGTCATCGCCGACCTGTGCGTCGATGAGTACACCGATCACGGCCACTGCGGCGTGGTGACCGACAACGGCGACGTCGACAACGACGTCACGCTCGAGCTGTACCAGCGGGTGGCGCTGGCCCAGGCCGAGGCCGGCGCCGACATGGTGGGTCCGTCGGGAATGATGGACGGCCAGGTCGCAGCGATCCGCCAAGCGCTCGACCGGAACGGCCACGAGAACCTGCCGATCATGGCGTACTCGGCGAAGTACGCCTCGGCCGAGTACGGGCCGTTCCGAGACGCCGTCGACGTCACCATCGCCGGCGGGGGCAACCGCAAGGGCTACCAGCAAGACCCCGCCAACGCCCGTGAGGCCATGGCCGAGATCGAGCTCGACATCGCCGAGGGCGCCGACATCATCATGGTGAAGCCGGCGCTGGCGTATCTCGACGTGATCGCTGCGGCCCGCGCCAGATTCGACCTGCCGCTGGCCGCCTACCACGTGTCTGGCGAGTACGCCATGCTCAAGGCAGCCGCCGCGAACGGCTGGATCGACGGGGCGGCCACAGCGGTCGAGCACCTCACGGCCATCAAGCGAGCCGGTGCCGACCTGACCCTCACCTACCTCGCCAGAGAGTTCGCAGAAACCCTGCAGTAGCCGCCCAGAGGCTGAGCCGCGCGCCTGCTCAGCGGGACGGGTGCGTCACCCGGGCCACGCCGATGGCGCAGAGCGCCCCGATGAATTGCGCCACGATGAACAGCGGTGCGCTGGCCGGGGCGATGCCGGCGAACGTGTCAGAGAACATGCGAGCGACGGTCACCGCTGGGTTGGCGAAGCTGGTGGACGAGGTGAAGAAGTAGGCCCCGCCGATGTAGGCGGCCACGGCGAAGGCCACGAACTGAATCTTGCCCGAGCGCACCACGCCGATGATGACGAGCACCAGCCCGAACGTGGCGATGATCTCCGAACCGAAGGCGGTCCCGCTCATCCGGTCCTTGGTCGACCAGAACACCGCGTCGAGTTCGAAGATCACGTTGGCGGCCATGACGCCCACGATCCCGCCCGCAACCTGCACCACCACGTACAGCCCGGCCATGCGGTTGTCGAGGTCGCCGGCGAGGCGCGCCCACAACGTCACCGCCGGGTTGAAGTGCGCCCCCGACGTCGAGCCGAACAGCAGGATCAGGCACGTCAGCGCACCGGCGGTGGCAATCGAATTCTCCAGCAACTGCAGCCCCACGTCGTTCGGGCTCAGGCGCTCGGCCATGATCCCCGAGCCCACCACGCTGAGCAGCAGGAACCCCGTCCCCACGAACTCCGACGTCAGGCGGCTCGCGGTGGTCTCACGCAGCTGGGGCACCGCGACAGCCTGCCACCCTCAAGCAAACGAACCCTGTCTCCCGGGTGAACACTGAGCCGTCGTAGGAGAGCATGCCGAACAGTTCACTGACCGCCCCACGGCGACGATCCGGACTGCATCGCCATCGAGTCGGTCGCTGGGTGCTAGGTGTCGCGGAGGTCGAAGGCGATCTTGACCGAGCCTCGGGTGCCGGCGTTGGCGGCGTGTTCGAGGGCGTTTCGGTAGTCCTCGAGCGGGTACAGCGCGGACACCAAGCGTTCCAGGTTGCAGTCGCGCACCAGCTTGATGGCGGCTTCGAAGGTGTGGCCCCCGTCGAGCCTCGGCTCGGTGCCGTAGCAATAGGCGCCGACAAGCTCGGTCTCGCGGTGCCACAGGGCAGACAGGTTCAGCTCGACGTTGGCAGGCATGCCCAGCACCACCACCCGGCCACGCGGCCGGGTGAGGGCGATGGCGTCGGTCAGCGACTGCGACGAGGCCACGGCGTCGATCGTCACGTGGGTGCCCGAGCCCAGCGTCTCGCCGATCACCCGGGTGCCCGCAGCCCGGCGCACGGCCCGGCCCAGCTCGTCGGGCGACACCGCCAGGTCGGCGCCCAGCTCACGGGCCAGCCGGCGCTGGTGGCTGTAGCGGGCGCCCACCACGATCGCCGCGACACCAGTGCACTGGCGCAGCGCTGCCACCGCCGCCAGGCCCATCGTGCCGGCGCCGATCACCGCTGCCGTGCCGCCGTCGGTCACCCCCGATCGCAGCGCAGCGTGTACGCCCGCCGCCGTCGGCTCGATCATCACCGCGGCCTCGTCGGACAGGTCGCCGGGTCCCAGCGAACCCAGCGAATGCAGCTGGGATGCGTGCGCAGCGAACATCTCCGACCAGCCGCCTCCGGTGGACGCACACGAACCGGTCTGCAGACCGGCCTCGATCTGTCCCCCGATCAGGTGGCCGTAGTCGTCGCCGTCGGCAGGGGCAGCGTCGGGCCACGGCGGCGCATAGCCGTGGGCTTCGTGGCCCAGCACCGGCTCGAGCACCACCCGGGTGCCGTCGTCGGTGTGGCCCACCACCTCATGGCCTGGCACGAACGGGAACGACACGAGCGGTTCGAAGTAGCGAGAGACCTTCCCGTCCACCGTCGCCAGGTCGGAACCGCAGATGCCCGACAGGGTGGGTCGCACGTACTGCCAGCCGCCGCCGGGCAGCTCGGGCGGATCCATCTCGGTCAGCCGCAGCGGGCCCACGCCCGCCCCCGAACCCGGCTTCAGCTTTCCCGCCGCCATCGCCGCGGCAAACCGCAGCTCCTTGCGCTCGAAGACCAGCGCCTTCACGCCGCGTCGCCTGCACCGCCGACATCGGTGGCTTTGCTGTCCACTTCGTCGGCCAGTTGTGCGACGAACTCAGCGAGCGGCACATCACGCTGTACCGGCTGGCCGCGGGGGTTCACGCCCACCGTGCCCGCCGCCACGTCGTCGTCGCCCACCACGAGCACGTAGGGCACCTTGTCCAGCTTGGCGCGCCGGATCCGAGCCCCCAGCGGGTCATCCGCCGACACCATCTCGGCCCGCAAGCCCGCCTCGGCCAGCTGCGCCACCACCGAGGAGGCAAACGCGTCGTGGTCGGCCCGCACGCCCAGCACCACCGCCTGGGTCGGCGCCAGCCACGGCGGGAACGCGCCCGCATAGTGCTCCACCAGCACCCCGAAGAACCGCTCGATCGAGCCGAACAGCGCCCGGTGGATCATGATCGGCCGGTGCACCTCGCCGTCGGCGCCGGTGTAGCGCAGGTTGAACCGTTCGGGCAGGTTGAAGTCGACCTGGATGGTGGACAGCTGCCACGAGCGCCCGATCGCATCGGTGACGTCGATGTCGATCTTGGGCCCGTAGAACGCCGCCTCGCCAGCGGCCTCGAGGTAGTGATGACCGCGCCGGTCCAAGGCAGCCCGCAGCGCAGCCGTCGCCCGTTCCCAGCCCTCGTCGTCGCCGACGTACTTGTCGGGATCTTGGGTGGACAGCTTGAACTCGAAGTCCTCGAAGCCGAACGCGTTCAGCAGCGACAGCACGAAATCGAGCAGCCGTTCGATCTCATCGGCGAGCTGCTCAGGCGCCACATACAGGTGGCTGTCGTCTTGGGTGAACCCCCGTATCCGCATCAGCCCGTGCAAGGTGCCCGAGCGCTCGTAGCGGTACACGGTGCCCAGCTCGAACAGCCGCAGCGGCAGCTCCCGGTACGAGCGCTGGCGCTGACTGAAGATCAGGCAGTGCATCGGGCAGTTCATCGGCTTGGGGTAGTAGACGCCGTTGTCCATCTCCATCGGCGGGTACATGCCCTCGGCGTAGAAGTCGAGGTGCCCTGAGGTCTCGAACAGCTGGGCGTTGGCCAGGTGCGGCGTGTAGACGAACTCGTAGCCGCCCCCCGAGTGGCGGTCGCGGCTGTAATCCTCCATGATCCTGCGGATCACCGCACCCTTGGGATGCCACACGGCCAGCCCGCCGCCCAGCTCGGCGGGGAAGCTCAGCAAGTCGAGCTCGGTCACGAGCCGGCGGTGGTCACGCTTGGCGGCCTCCTCCAGCCGCTCGAGGTGCCCAGCCAGCTCGGCCTTCGAGCCCCATGCGGTGCCGTAGATGCGCTGGAGCATCTGGCGGTTCTCGTCGCCCCGCCAGTAGGCGCCCGCCACGCGCATGAGCTTGAAGTGAGCCAGCCGCCCGGTGTCGGGCACGTGGGGGCCGCGGCACAGGTCGACGAACTCGTCGGTGTTGCGGTAGGTGGTGATCACCCCGCCATCGGGGCCCGACGCGGGGTCGTCGGCCTCGCCGTCGAGGATCTCGATCTTGTAGGGATGCGCCGCGAACAGCTCATCGGCGCCAGCGCGGTCTACCTCGGCGCGGATGAACGGCTGGCGAGCCGCCACGATGGCCCGCATCTCGGCCTCGATCGCCTCGAGATCTTCATCGGAGAAGGTGCGCGCCCGCCCGCTGTCGTCGAGGCCCAGGTCGAAGTCGTAGTAGAAGCCGTCGGTGATCGGCGGCCCGATCGAGAAGGTGGCGCCCGGGTACAGCCGCAGCACCGCCTGGGCCAGCACGTGGGCGGTCGAGTGGCGCAGCACTTCGAGGCCCTCGTCCGACGAAGGAAACACCAGCGACACCGACGCGCCGTCGGGCAGGGGCCGGTTCAGGTCGAGCTGCTCGCCGTCGGCAACGGCGATCAGAGCGTCCTTGGCCGCCCGCCGCCCCAGCGACGCAGCAAGATCGGCGCCGGTCGCGCCGCCGGCCAGCTCCCGGGTCTGCCCGTCGGGCAGCACCACCGTGACCGCGGCACGTCGGTCGCTCGCGTCACCCTGGTCTGCGCTGTTGCTGCCGCTCATAAGGACAGTTTCCCTGTCTCGGTGCCGCGCATGCCAACGAATTTCAGCATGCGGCGTTCTGCGCGGGCGTGATTCGTGCTCACCGAGACCGATGGCCGCCGGTCGCAGCCGGCTGAGCTTGTGGCAACAGCGCAGGCGACATGCCTAGTGCGGGTGACATGCAGCGGCGACTAGCCCCCGGTGCCGCCGGAGAAGACGATGTTGATCAGGATGATCAGGAAGAGCAGCCCGCCGAGCACCCAGAGCTTGTCGGCGAACTCGAAGCTCTTGAACTTCGCAAACGGGACCATCATCTTGTGCGGGTCCTCGAGCGCCTTTCCGTCGACCTTGCGGGTATCGGCGTCGCTCATGGGGTCTCCTGAGGAAGATGTTCAGCGGCCGATGCCGCGGACCGGGGGCCGGCTGCGCTCGCAGCCACCGGGAAAGACTAGTGGTCTGGCCCCGCCGCCACCGGCTAGGTGCGCACGGCGTCCGCGCCGAGCAGCTCCCGCATCGGTCCGGCGAGCGTGCGGGCATCCACCCAGCGCGACTCCGGCAGATGCACAACCGAGTCGCCCACCCGGATCTGCACCGGCGCATCGCCGGGGTAGTCCGACAGCATCCGCTCGAACGCGTCGAGCCAGTGGTCGTCGATGTCCACCCGCTCCACGTCGAGCGACACCGGCACGGGCCCCTTGCGCAGCTCCAGCGCTTCCACCTCGTTCGCCAGGAACGTCGTCTCGCCCTCGCCGCGACGGTCGGGGCGGCCCCGCACCAGCACCACCGCATCCTCGGCCAGCGTGGCGCCCGCGGCAGCGAAGCCCTTGGGGAACAGGGTGACCTCGATCGAGCCGGACAGGTCTTCGAGCATGAACCGGGCCATCGGGTCGCCGCCGCGCGTGTAGCGGCGCTGCAGGCTCTGCACCACGCCGCCCAGCGTCACCCACTGCTGGCCGCCGTCGGGGCTGGGCGGCAGGTCGCCCAGCCCGCTGACCGCGCAGTCGGTCGCGCGCCGCAGCTGGGCCTCGCCGCCGCGCAGCGGATGGTCGGATACGTACAGCCCGAGCAGCTCCTTCTCCCACGCCAGCGTGTCGCGCTCGGAGGCATCGATGTCGGGCACCTCGATGCGCTCGTCGAACCCCGGCCCGCCGGCATCGCTGGCGCCGTCGGCCTGGCCGTTGCCGCCGCCGAACAGCGACTGCACCCCCGCAGCAGCCTCTTCCCGTCGTCGCAGCGCCGATTCGACGATCTGCTCGAACACCGCCAGCAGCCCGCCCCGGCTGTGCCCGCACGTCTCGAAGGCGCCCGCCTTTATGAGCGACTCGGTGAACCGCTTGTTGAGCACCTCGCGCGGCACGCGCATGCAGTAGTCGTCGAAGTCGACAAACGGCCCGTTGGACTCCCGCTCGGCGAGGATCGGCTCAGCCACCTTCATGCCCACGTTGCGCACCGCCGACAGCCCGAAGGGAATCGTCCGCCCGTCGGCGGCGAAGTCGAGCTCGGAGCGGTTGATGTCGGGCACCAGCACGTCGATGCCCGACTGGCGGCAGTCGGCCAGGTACACGCCCGCCTTGTCGATGTTGCGCTTGGAGCCGGTCAGCACGGCCGCCAGGAACTCGGTGCGGTGGTTGGCCTTCAGGTATGCCGTCTGGTAGGCGATCAGCCCGTAGGCGAAGGCGTGGCTCTTGTTGAACGCGTAGTCGGCGAACGGCTCGATGATGTCGAAGAGCTGCTCCCCGAGGGCTTCGCCGTATCCCTTGTCCGCCGTGCCGGCGATGAACTTGGTGCGGTGCTCGGCGATCTGCTCGCGGTTCTTCTTGCCGCACGCCTTGCGCAGGTCGTCGGCTTCGGCCATGGAGTAGCCGGCGATCTCCTGGGCCACCCGCATCATCGACTCCTGGTAGATCATCAGCCCGTAGGTCTCTTCGAGCAGCTCGGCGAGGTCGGGGTGCGGCGGCGTGGCGGGCTGGCGGCCGTTCTTGCGGTGGGCGTAGCTGTTGTGCATGTCGGCAGCCATCGGGCCGGGCCGGTACAGGGCCACCAGCGCGCAGATGTCCTCGAAGCGGGTGGGGCGCATCGACTGCAGCAGCGACCGCACCGGCGTCGACTCCAGCTGGAACACGCCCATCGTGTCGCCGGCGCACAGCAGCTCGAACGTGGCGGCGTCATCCAGCGGCACCGCGTCGAGGTCGAGCCGCGTGCCGGTGGTGCGCTCGACGAGCCCCACGGCGTCGTCGATGATCGACAGCGTCCGCAGCCCGAGGAAGTCCATCTTCAGCAGGCCCAGGTCTTCCACGCCGCCCATGTCGAACTGCGTGACGATCGGGGCCTCGTCGGGGTCGGCACCCGACTCGGGCTTGCGCTGGATGGGCAGGTAGTCGGTGAGCGGCTCGGGGCTGATCACCACCGCCGCGGCGTGCACCGAGTCCTGCCGGATGAGGCCCTCGAGGCCGCGGGCCACGTCCACCACCTCGCGCACCTCGTCGTCGCTGGAGTACATGGTGCGCAGCTCGGCAGCGGCTGCGTACCCGTCGGCGTGCTTGTCGTCGGGCTCGAGGCAGGCGCCCAGCGGGGTGTCGCGCCCCATGATCAGCGGCGGCATGGCCTTGGAGATCCGGTCGCCCAGCGAATACGGCTTGCCCAGCACCCGTGCCGCGTCGCGCACTGCCGCCCGGGCCTTGATGGTGGAGAAGGTGATGATCTGCGCCACATGGTCGTGGCCGTACTTGCGGGCCGCGTAGCGGATCATCTCGTCGCGGAAGCGGTCGTCGAAGTCGATGTCGATGTCGGGCATCGAGATGCGGGCCGGGTTCAAAAAGCGCTCGAACAGCAGGCCGTACTTGATCGGGTCGAGGTCGGTGATGCCCAGGCAGTAGGCCACCACGCAGCCGGCCGCCGAGCCCCGCC
Source organism: Acidimicrobiia bacterium (assembly GCA_022824805.1). Lineage (GTDB taxonomy): Bacteria > Actinomycetota > Acidimicrobiia > Acidimicrobiales > Poriferisodalaceae > Poriferisodalis. Next base: position 8,148 of record JAJDZE010000038.1, read on the forward strand.
CAGGCCCCACGCGGATGTTGGCCTCGCGGGCATGGCGGATGAGGTCCCAGGTGATCAGGAAGTAGCTGCTGAAGCCCATGTCGGAGATGACCCGCAGCTCGTAGGCGATGCGTGCAGCAGTGCTCTCGGACACGTTCGAGCCCCAGCGCCGCTTCGCCCCTTCGAACGCCAGGTGCGACAGGTACGCGTCGGCGTCGGCGTGGGGAGCGGGCACCTCGAAGTGCGGCAGCAGCACCTGGCCGAAGGAGATGTTGGTCTCGGCCCGGTCCGCGATCGCCAGCGTGTTGTCGCACGCCTCGGGGAACTCGCGGAACAGCTCCCGCATTTCCGCCGCCGACTTGAGATAGTGCTGGTCGCCGTGGAACTTGAACCGGTCGGCGTCGCTGCGCAGCGACCCGGTCTGCACGCACAGCAGCGCGTCGTGCGCCACCGCATCGTGCTGGTGGGTGTAGTGCAGGTCGTTGGTGGCCAGCAGGGGGGCGTTGAGATCGTGGGCGATCTGCAGCAGCTGCGGGTTGCAGTCGTGCTGGGCGCCGATGCCGTGGTCCTGCAGCTCCACGTACAGCGAGTCGCGGCCGAAGATGTCTTGCAGGCGCCCGGCCCGGCGGCGGGCCTCGTCGTAGTCGCCGTTCAGCAGGGCCTGCTGCACGACGCTGCCGAGGCACCCGGTGGTGGCTGTGAGGCCCTCGGAGTGGTCGGCGAACAGCTCCCAGTCCATCCGGGGCTTGTAGTAGTAGCCCTCGAGGAAGGCCCGGCTGGCCAGTTTGAGCAGGTTGCGGTAGCCGGCGTCGCTGTGGGCCAGCAGCGTCAGGTGGTAGTAGAGCTTCCCGCCGCCCCCGCCGTCGTCGCCGGTGTCATCGACCTTGGCGTTCTTGGCCCGGTTCTGCTTCGGGCGCTCGTGCCGGCTTTCGAGCGCCATGTAGGCCTCGGTGCCGATGACCGGCTTGATGCCGTGCGCCTTGCAGGCCCGGTAGAAGTCGAGGACGCCGTACATGTTGCCGTGGTCGGTGATGCCCAGCGCCGGCTGGCCGTCGGCTGCCGCCGCCGCGACCACCTCATTGACGCGCGCCGCGCCGTCGAGCAGGGAGTACTCGGTGTGGGTGTGCAGGTGCACGAACGACGCTGCCACGCTGCGCTGCTCCTTGGGGATGTGTCGGCGGGCTGATGCGGGCGGATCGGTGCGGGGACCCGCTGGCGCCCTCACGGCCCGAATCGGCTCTGCTCTCGAACATAGATCGGTCGGCCGACTGCACCATGAATGCCCGCGAGGCTCGCCCGGCCGCGCATTGAAACTCCCAGAAAATCGGGTTGGACCGACGCTCGCGGGGCTGCATCATGGAGGGCATGGCCCACCCGTCGCGCGCGCTGCCCGCCTATGTCGCCGACGACGCTGACGACGAGCTTGGCGACGAGCTTGGCGATGCCGACGAGCTGGACGATGCCGACGAGTTGGACGGTGCCGACGAGCTGGAGCTTGACGCCGGCGCGGTGCTGCCCTGCGACGAGCTGAACGCCGTGCTCGTGGTCGACGACCCGCGCCAAGGACTGTGGGAACTGGTGGACAGCGGCTGGGCCGACGATCATCTCCCCGAGCTCCCCGCGCTGGCGCTGGAGCAAGACCCGATCCACCGCCACAAAGACGTGCTCGCGCACACGATCGCCGTGGTGGCCCAGAGCCCGCCGCGGCTGCGAGTACGCCTCGGCGCCCTGTTCCACGACATCGGCAAGCCGCTGACGCGCGACATCACCCACAGCGGCGTGACCTTCCGCAACCACGAGGCCGTCGGGGCGAAGATGACCCGCCGTCGGATGCCCGAGATGGGCTACAGCGACGAACTGACCTCCCAGGTCGCCCGCTTGGTGCACCTGTCGGGCCGCTTCAAGGGCTACGACACCGGCTGGACCGACGCGGCGGTGCGCCGGTATGCCCGCGACGCCGGCCCGCTGCTGGGCGACCTGAACGACATGGTCCGCAGCGACTGCACGTCACGCAATGTCAAGCGAGTGGCGGCGCTGCACGACGCGCTCGACCGCTTCGAGGTGCGTATCGCCCGGCTGGCCCGCGAGCAGGCCCGCAAGGAGCTGCGCCCCGAGCTGAACGGCGACGAGGTGATGACCCACCTGGGGCTGTCGCCCGGTCCCGAGGTCGGCGGGGCGATGAAATTCCTGCTGGAGCTGCGCCGCACCGAAGGCGAGCTCGGCCCCGAGGAGGTCCGCCGCCGCCTCGACACCTGGTGGGCCGCCGCGCCCGACCAGACTGACGACCGTCGCTGAGCACAACGCGCCGTCGGGTCAGCCACGGCCCAGGCGTCGGGACTCTTCAGTAGATGCGGGCGCGTCACGCGCTCGCTCTAGCGTGTGCGCTCGTGGAATGGGTTGCGAATCCTGAGGTCTGGATCTCTCTGGTCACGCTGACGGTGCTCGAAATCGTGCTCGGCATCGACA